>JBOFBS010000385.1:0-8532 GCA_051645725.1 Aeromonadaceae bacterium
ATCTCGTGCAGCTTGGCGCGCAGCGTCTTGATGTGGGTATCGACGGTGCGCTCCAGACTCTCTTCGGCATCACTCCAGACCTGATCCATCAACTGCTGACGCGAGTAGACATGACCCGGATGCTGCAGCAGCGTCTTGAGCAGCAGGTATTCGTAGCGGGTCAGGGTCAATGGCTGGCCGTGAAACTGGATGCAGGCGCGAGCCTCATCCAGCTGCAGGCCGCGCGGTTTTTCCGCCGGGGGCGGGGTGGTTGGCCGGGCGCGGCGCAGTATGGTGCGCACCCGGGCGCTGACTTCGCGCGGCGAGAAGGGTTTGGCCACATAGTCATCGGCGCCCATCTCCAGCCCCAGCAGACGATCGATCTCCTCGCTGCGCGCAGTCAGAAACAGCAGTGGCAACTGGCTGACGGCGCGGATACGGCGGCAGAGCTCGAAGCCGCCGATATCTGGCAGTCCGACATCCAGGATCAGGAAATCTGGCTGCTCCTGGTTCATCGCCTCCAGCAGCGGTAGCCCGCGCGCGAACCAGCGCACGGCAAAGCCGTCGGTCTCCAGACTGTAGATCAGGGTGTCGGCAATGCTGGCTTCATCTTCCACCAGCCAGATGAGGGGTGACATGCAGCCGTATCCTCTTGTCTTATGGATGAGTTGGTGGCTTTGCGGCAGTGGATGTGCCGTCACAGGACGGCACATCCTGAACGTCAGGCCTCGGGTGTGGCTGTTGCTTCTGGCGTCTCTGCGGGAGGCTGCTGGTTCTGGACCCATCCCATGAAGAGCTGGTAGCCCAGTGCCAGCATGGTGGCACCGAGGAACATGCCCAGTATGCCGTTGCTGACCATGCCGCCCAGTGCGCCGAGTAACACCACAGGCATGGGGGCTTCGACCCCGCGCCCCAGCATGATGGGCTTGAGTACGTTGTCGATCAGACCGCCGACAAACAGCAGAGCGGAGTAGAGCCCTGCGAACAGGGGTGAGTGATCGGCTCCTACCCAGAGCCAGAGGATGGCGGGCAGGGTGATGAGGGCGATGGGCAGCTGGGCTATGCCCAGTACCAGCACCAACAGAGCCCAGACCCCGGCCAATGGGATGCCAGCCAGCATCATAATCAGACCAATGGTGATGGACTGGATCAGGGCGACCCCCAGTATGCCCATGGCCACGGCGCGTATTGTGCTGGTGGAGAGGCTGATGAAGGAGGTGCCGCGTACCTGGCCGGCCAGGCGCTCGGCGATCCGCTCCATGCTGGCGGCACCCGCCTTGCCATAGGCCATCATGATGCCGGAGATCAGGAAGGCGAAGAGGAACATGAACATGCCGCCACCCATGCTGGCGGCAAAGCCCATCACCTTCTTGGCAAATGTCGCCAGTTCAGGTCCCACGCTACCGAGCAGGGTGGGCAGATCGCTGGCGGCCTGTTGCCAGAGCGCATAGAGCTTGGGGCCAATCACGGGCCAGCTGGCTACCTGCTCCTGAGGAGGCGGGATCTGCAGGCTGTGGCTCTGCATCTTGCCTATGAGGGGGGTGACGGTATCGGCTACCGAGCTCAGCAGGAAGCCGGAAGGGACCACCAGCAGCAGGACGCCGAAGAGTACTATCAGGGTCGCCGCCAGGCCAGACTTGTTGCCCACTCTGGGGGTCAGCTTCTGGTGGGCGGGGTAGAGGGTAATGGCCAGTACCAGGGCCCAGAGCATCAGGGCCATGAAGGGAGCCAGAACCTGGTAGCAGAAGAGAACCAGTAGCAGGATCAGGCCCGCCTTGATCAGGGCCTCCAGCACAGAGGCTGAGATACGGGGATCGGCTTGGTGTCGCATAGATAATCCTTGTTTGTGGAGTGATGGATCATAGGTTGACTCGGGCTTCATTATGAACCCATATTGTGATGTTAAACGGGGTTTCACCGCCATTTTTAGGTGGTCCGCACCGGGTCAGTGGGTCGGGTTCACTTCAGTCCCAGTCGTCTGGCCAGTTTATGCAGGTTGCTGGGGTCCAGCTCCAGTTGCCTGGCGGCTTCGGCCCAGTTTTCACCGCAGCCATCCAGCGTGTCGCGGATCAGCTGGCGCTGAAAGCTATCGACAGCCACTTTCAGTGCCAAAGGGGGCGGGGTTTTGCCGCTGACAGGGTGGAGGCCTGGCGCCGTGGTTACCGATCTTGCCGACAGGGCGATATCCAGATCCAGGTGGGATGGCTCCAGGGTGACTATGTCGGTACGCAGGGCACCATGGCTCACGGCACGCAGGGCCGCCCGGCTGAGCACATGCTCCAGCTCGCGGATATTGCCTGGCCAGCCATAGGCGCGCAGTGCCTCTTCGGCCCGACTTGAGAGGCGCAGGCTGCGAAAACCCAACCGGCTACGGTTGAGCTCCAGAAAATAACCCGCCAGCAGCAAGATGTCGTTACCGCGCTCTCGCAGCGGGGGAATAGGGACTGGATAGACAGAGAGGCGATGGTAGAGGTCGGCACGGAACTCCCCCTTGCGCACCTGCTCTGCCAGATCCCGGTTGGTGGCGGCTATGATGCGTACATCCACCTTGCGTGGGGCGTCAGAGCCTAGGCGCTGGATCTCGCCATTTTGCAGGGCGCGCAGTAGCTTGGCTTGTACCAGCAGGGGCAACTCTCCCACCTCGTCGAGAAAGAGTATGCCGCCGTTGGCTGCCTCGAAGCGGCCGGCCCTGTCGCTGATGGCGCCGGAGAAGGCCCCCTTGATATGGCCAAACAGCTCGCTCTCGGCCAGTGACTCCGGCAGGGCGGCACAGTTGACATGGATCATGGGAGCATGACGTCGGGCGCTGTGGCGCTGGATGCGCCGTGCCAGCAACTCCTTGCCCACCCCGGTTTCCCCCAGCAGCAATACGGGCAGATCCGAGTCGGCCACCACATCCAGTTCGTGGAGCAGCTTCAGCAGCACAGGGCTGCGGCCAATGATCTCCTGAGGCTCCTCACTCTCATTGGCCTGTTCAGGCTCCTGAGGGTGACGGGTGAGCTGAAGCGCCCGGATCTCCTCCTCCAGTCGGCACATGCGGATTGCCGCCTCGCACCCTAGTGCCACCTGCTCCAGCTGCTCGATCACGGCGGGAGCAAAGGTGTTGCCTGCGAGGGAGTCCAGTGTCAGCACACCCCAGCACTCTCCCTCCTGATTGAGGCGGATACCCATGCAGTCATGGACGGGGAGGGGCTCGCCCAGGCTTGGTTCCAGCAGGCCATCATAGGGATCGGGTAGCGGGCTGCCGGGGGGAAAGTGGACCAGGCCCGCTCGGGAGAGAATGGTGGCCAGGCGCGGGTGTTGGGCTATGGCGAAGCGGCGCCCCAGCGTCTCATGGGCCAGCCCGGCCACCGCCACCGGGCTCAGATAGTCTCCCTCCAGCTTCAGCAGCCCCACGGCACCGCAGCCCAGTGCCTGATGAATGGCGGTGATGAGCCTATCCTGACGCACAGCCCGGGGGAACTCTGTGGTCAAATCGGCCAATAGTTGCTCTAGCAGCATGGTAAAAAACACCCGCAATGGTTTTTTATACCCTATCACAGTAGGGTGTTTTTTACCATTGAGTTGATATTATCCTTAATAATCAACGCTTTATATTGTGGCATGCTCCCTGCATTTATTGACTGAGATCAATTATCTGGAGCGGAGTAACGTGATGAACTATCTGGAGCAGACCCTGGCTCAGCTGGCCTGTGATATTCCCGGCGCCACGCGCGTCTTTCATCAACATAAGCTCGATTTCTGCTGTGGTGGCAAGGTGAAGTTGGCGGAGGCCATAGTCGGCAGGCGTGTTACTGCCGAGCAGATCTCGGCCGAGCTGGCTGCCGCTGTGCCACAACCCCGTGACGAGTTCGACTGGCGTCAGGCCAGCCGGAGCGCGCTGATTGACCATCTGCTGAGCCGCTATCATGCCGTGCATAGAGTTCAATTGCCTGAGCTGATCCGCCTGGCCAAGCGGGTGGAGCATGTGCATGGTGAGCGCCAGGATTGCCCGAAAGGCTTGTCCGGGCACCTGAGCCTGATGCTCGATGAGCTGGAGCTGCATATGCAAAAAGAGGAGCAGATCCTCTTTCCTCTGCTGCAGCAGGGGCAGCTGGCGCAGGCGGTGGGCCCTATAGGCGTCATGGAGCGGGAGCATGAGGAGCATGGCGACAATCTGGAGACGATGGCGCGACTCACCGACAACATCACGCCGCCCCCCTTTGCCTGTGTCACCTGGCGGGCGCTCTATACGGGTCTTAACCAGCTGCGCGAAGATCTGATGGCGCACATCCATCTGGAAAATAACGTGCTGTTTCCTGCCGTGGCTCAGGAGGTGAAGGGATGAATTCACAACAAAAAGCCCTGGTGCAAGCCACCATACCCCTGTTGCGCAGCAGTGGGGTAGCCCTGACCAGCCACTTTTACCAGCGTATGTTTCTGCATAATCCCGAGTTGAAACACCTCTTCAATCAGGGGCAGCAGGGGTCTGGGCGTCAGCAACAGGCTCTGGCGGCTGCCGTGCTGGCCTATGCCGAGAATCTGGATGATCCGGGCGTACTGCTGCCCGTGGTCGAGCGTATCGCTCACAAACATGTGAGTCTGGGCATACGGGCGGAACACTACGGCATTGTAGGTAAACACCTGCTGGCCTCCATTCAGGAGGTGCTGGGCGAGGCGGCGACCCCAGAGCTGATCGATGCCTGGGCGGCGGCGTATGGGGCGCTGGCCGAGCTGTTTATCGGTGTGGAGAGTGCGCTCTATCAGCAGGCTACGGCAACGTCGGGGGGCTGGAGTGGCTGGCGGCCATTTCGTATCAGCAAGCGGGTTGCGGAGAGCGAGGTGATCACCTCTTTCTACTTCGAACCGCTGGATGGCGGAGCGCTGCCCACTTTCAAGCCCGGGCAATATGTCTCTCTTCGTCTCTATGTGGCGGAGTGGGATCTGTTCCAGCCGCGTCAATACACGCTCTCCGATGCGCCGGGTCACTCCTATCTGCGTATCTCGGTAAAGCGCGAGGCGGCGAGCGATCAGCATCCGGCAGGGCGCGTCTCCAACCTGCTGCATGAGCAGTATGATGAGGGGCAGATAGTCGAGCTATCGGCACCCTTTGGTGATTTCTATCTGCAGGAGTCGAGCACCTCTCCCGTGGTCTTGCTCAGCGGCGGTGTGGGGATCACGCCCATGGTGTCTATCCTCAATCATCTGGTGCGCAGTGGCAGTCAGCGTCCCATCCACTTTATTCACTCGGCACGAGATGCGGCCTCCCATGCTTTCAACGCCCATCTGCAGGCGATGGCTGCCAAGCCTGGGGTGACGGTGAACTGTTTTTACGATCGGCTCCTGCCCCAGGATAGAGGCATACAGCAGGCGCCCTTTGTGCTGCCCTCCCTTCTACCCGAGCAGCCGCTGAACGCCGAGTATTACCTCTGTGGCCCGGCACCCTTCATGCGCCACTATCTGGGTGAGCTCCATAAGCTGGGCATACCGGCGGCCAATATCCATGCAGAAGCCTTTGGCTCTGGCGGCGTCTAACCATCCCACTTCTGCTTTTCCACCCTCTCCCCCTGAGGGCTATTCAGGGGGAGTCACAAGCTCTCTTTCATCTGTGACCTATGCTGGTGCCACGGATGGAGCGAACGACTCCTGCCATATTTTGATTGCAGAGACAGCAAGTCACTTGATCTTTCGATTCGAAAGATTAAACTTCGATAACTTTCTTTAATGTTTCATGTCGAAGGCTAATGCAGCAAAAGCGTAATACCCAACAGCGGCGCCATGCCATCATCACCCTGCTGGCCGAGCGCGGCGAGCTGAGTGTGGACTCGCTAGCCCGGGAGTTCGAGACTTCCGAGGTGACCATCCGCAAGGATCTGGCCGAGCTGGAGCGCAATGGCCTGCTACTGCGCCGCTACGGTGGTGCCGTGCCCGTGCCCCAGGAGCTGGTGGCCGATGTGCCGGAGGCTGAGCAAGTTTCGAAACGAAAGCTGGCGATCGCCAAGGCAGCCGCTTCCCTCATTCGCGACCATAACCGCATCATAATCGACTCAGGCAGCACGACCGCCGCCCTCATCCCCGAGCTAGGCAAGCTGCGCGGTCTGGTGGTGATGACCAACTCCCTCACTGTGGCCGCGGCGTTGCGTGAGCTGGAGAACGAGCCGACTCTGCTGATGACAGGTGGCACCTGGGATCCCCACTCCGAGGCCTTTCAGGGGCAGGTGGCCGAGCAGGTGCTGCGCTCCTACGACTTCGATCAACTCTTTATCGGCGCGGCGGGCATAGATCCGGCGCGCGGCAGCACTACCTTCAATGAACTGATCGGCGTCTCCCGTGTGATGGCCGAGGTGGCGCGGGAAGTGGTACTGCTGGCTGAATCACATAAGGTGGGGCGCAAGATCCCCAATCTGGAACTGCCCTGGAGCAGCATAGATCTCCTGATCACGGATGAGGGGATAGATGGCGACCTCAAGGCGCAGATTGAACAACAGGGTGTGCAGGTGATCTGCGCACCAGAACTGGCGTAATTAATTAAGGACGAGAGCATGTGTGGAATTGTCGGAGCGGTAGCCCAACGTGATGTGGTGGATATTCTGGTCGAAGGGCTGCGCCGCCTGGAGTACCGGGGATATGACTCAGCCGGTGTGGCTGTCATTCATAACAACCAGCTGCAGCGGGTGCGTCGCCTGGGTAAGGTGCAGGAGCTGGCCAAGGCCCTGGATGAGCAGCCGCTTTCCGGCGGTACCGGCATAGCCCACACCCGCTGGGCCACCCACGGTGAGCCCTCCGAGACCAACGCTCACCCCCACCTCTCCGACTACCTGGCCGTGGTGCATAACGGCATCATAGAGAACCACGAAGAGCTGCGTAACAAACTCAAGGGGCTGGGGTATGAGTTCATCTCCCAGACCGATACCGAGGTGATCGTTCATCTGGTGCATCACTACCGCCAAACCGAGCCAACCCTGCTGGCTGCGCTGCAGAAGGCGGTCAAGGAGCTGCGTGGCGCCTACGGTACCGTGCTGGTGGATAGCCGGGATCCGGAGCGCATGGTGGTGGCCCGCTCAGGTTCCCCGCTGGTGATAGGGCGCGGCATAGGTGAGAACTTTATCGCCTCCGATCAGCTGGCGCTGCTGCCGGTGACCCGTCGCTTCCAGTTCCTCGAAGAGGGGGATGTGGCCGAGGTGACCCGCCGCGAGGTGAAGATATTTGATGTGCATGGCAATCCGGTGCAGCGTCCCGAACTGGAGTCCGAACTCTCCCACGATGCGGGCGACAAGGGGGAATATCGCCACTATATGCTCAAGGAGATCTACGAGCAGCCAGCGGCCCTCAACAATACCCTGGAGGGGCGCCTGAGCGGGGATCACCTGGTGCCGGAAGCCTTCGGCAACGGTGCCCGCGACATCTTCGGCAAGGTGGAGCATGTGCAGATCGTCGCCTGCGGCACCTCCTACCACTCCGGCATGGTGGCCCGTTACTGGTTCGAGGAGATTGCCGGTGTCACCTGCAACGTGGAGATCGCCTCCGAGTTCCGCTACCGCAAGTCGGTGACTCGTCCTGGCAGCCTGCTGGTCACCCTCTCCCAATCCGGCGAGACCGCCGATACCCTGGCGGCCCTGCGTCTGGCCAAGGAGTCGGGTTATATGTCCAGCCTGGCCATCTGCAACGTGCCCGGCTCCTCTTTGGTGCGGGAGTCGGCTCTGGCCTTCATGACCCGCGCCGGTGCCGAGATAGGTGTGGCCTCCACCAAGGCCTTCACCACCCAGCTGGCCGGTCTGCTGATGCTGGTGGGGGCCATTGGTCACTGCCGTGGTAACCTCGAACCTGCTGCCGAGGCTGCACTGGTCCATGCCCTGCGCACTCTGCCCGAGCAGGTCAACAAGGCGCTGGCGCTGGACAAGCAGATCCAGGCCCTGGCCGAGGAGTTTGCCAACAAGAGCCACAGCCTCTTCCTCGGCCGCGGCAGCCAGTACCCCATCGCCATGGAGGGGGCACTCAAGCTCAAGGAGATCAGCTACATCCACGCCGAAGCCTATGCCGCTGGCGAGCTCAAGCATGGCCCCTTGGCACTGATCGATGCCGATATGCCGATTATCGTGGTGGCGCCCAATAACGAACTGCTGGAGAAGCTTAAATCCAACGTGGAAGAGGTGCGGGCCCGTGGCGGTATCCTCTACGTCTTTGCCGATCAGGAGGCCGGTTTCAGATCCGATGCCACCATGCGCGTGATGCCCATGCCTCAGGTAGATGAGGTGATCGCCCCTATCGTCTATACCCTGCCGCTGCAGCTGCTCTCCTACCATGTGGCCATCATCAAGGGCACGGACGTCGACCAGCCCCGTAATTTGGCAAAATCGGTTACGGTTGAATAACAATTTGATTTTAAAGTAAAAAACAAAAGCCCCGCACTCAGGTGTCGGGGCTTTTTAATTGGTGCGGATATGCTGCTGCAGGTAGAGCATAAAGGCATCGGCGGGCATGGGTTTGGCCAGATAGTAGCCCTGCACCTCGTCGCAGCCGTAGGCTTGTAGCTGCTCCAGCACGGCAGCGGTTTCCACCCCTTCGGCTATGGTG
>JBOFBS010000386.1:0-13422 GCA_051645725.1 Aeromonadaceae bacterium
ATCCGTGACGAAGAGGGGCAGAAGATGTCCAAGTCCAAGGGCAACGTGCTGGATCCGCTGGATATGATAGACGGCATCAGCCTGCCCGAGCTGCTGGAGAAGCGCACCGGCAACATGATGCAGCCCCAGCTGGCCGAGAAGATTGCCAAGCGCACCGAGAAACAGTTCCCCGAGGGGATCGAAGCCCACGGCACCGACGCCCTGCGCTTCACCCTGGCGGCGCTGGCCTCGACCGGTCGCGACATCAACTGGGACATGAAGCGCCTGGATGGTTATCGCAACTTCTGCAACAAGCTCTGGAACGCCAGCCGCTATGTGCTGATGAACACCGAAGAGCAAAATTGCAGCCCGGCGGCCGCAGCCGACTACAGCCTGGCGGATCGCTGGATCCAGTCACAGCTGCAGCTCACCATCCGCGACGTGCGCCACGCCATGGACACCTACCGTTTCGATCAGGTGGCCGGTGTGCTCTACGAATTTATCTGGAACCAGTTCTGCGACTGGTATCTGGAGCTGACCAAGCCGGTACTCTGGCACGGTACTCCGGCCCAGCAGCAGGCGACCCGCCACACCCTGGTGAGCGTACTGGAGACCCTGCTGCGTCTGGCTCACCCGCTGATGCCGTTTATCAGCGAAGAGATCTGGAAGAACGTGGCACCGCTGGCAGGCGTCGGTTACAGCGAAGGCGATACCCTGATGCTGCAAGCCTATCCGGCCTTCGAGGCAGCCAAGGTTGACGAGGCGGTACTGGCGGATCAGGAGTGGGTGAAGCAGTTTATCATCAGCATCCGTAATATCCGTGCCGAGATGAAGGTGGCCCCGAGCGTACCGCTGACCGTGCTGCTCAAGGCCGATGCGGTAGATGCCGCTCGCGCCCAGAGCAACGAAGCGACCTTGAAATCCCTGGCCAAGCTGGAGTCCATTACCGTGCTGGCAGCCGGTGATGCGGCACCGGTTTCCATCACCAAGCTCATCGGTGCTACCGAGCTGCTCATCCCCATGGCTGGCCTTATCGACAAGGAGGCCGAGCTGGCCCGATTGGAGAAGGAAGTGGCCAAGCTGACCCAGGAATGCGGTCGCATCGAAGGCAAGCTCGGCAACGAGGGCTTTGTCGCCAAGGCGCCGGAAGCTGTGCTGGCCAAGGAGCGCGAGAAGCTGGCCGACTATCAGGTACAGCTGACCAAGCTTAAAGAGCAGCAGGAAACCATCAAGGCGCTCTGAGCCTGAAGGTTCATCTTCTGTTAATCCTCACCCCGGCCCATGCCGGGGTGATTTTTTATAGGGAATGCTTTGTCTCAGACTCCCTAAGCTGGTGAGCGCGGAGATGATAAGCCATCCCCCCAAACCATTACTTTCGACAATCCCTACCGCTAATGGCACAATCCGCGCCCAGTTTGGATGGGGAGCGTTGCCATGGTTAAGGCCATCTTGTGGGATAACGACGGGGTGCTGGTAGATAGCGAGCGTCTCTTCTTCGAGGCCAATCGGGAGCTGCTGGCGAGCCTGGGGGCCGAGCTGACGCCCGAGGGCTTCTTTGAGTGGTATCTGCTGGATAACTGTGGCGGCTGGCATCTGCTGGGCGAGCCATCCGAGGCGCAGATCGAGCTCTGGCGCGCCGAGCGTAACCGCATCTACAGCCACAAACTCAAGCAGGCTCAGAGCCTGGCCATGCCGGGCATCACCAACCTGCTAGAGACCGTGGCCCCCCACTATCGCATGGGGATCGTCACCAGCTCCTACCGCGAGCATTTCGAGCTGATCCACCAGGATCTGGCCCTGACCCGCCACTTTGAATTTATCCTCGCCGCCGAGGATTATCAGGGTAGCAAGCCCGATCCCGAGCCCTATCTGCAAGGGCTCAAGCGTCTGGGGCTGCCTGCCGAGCAGTGCCTGGTGATCGAGGATTCCCCTCGCGGCCTCGCCGCCGCCAACGCCGCCGGTATCCCCTGCATAGTACTGCGCCACCCGCTCACCCGGGGTCATGACTTCAGCGGTGCCTGGCGCGTGGTCGACTCACTTGCCGAGTTGTCAGCCCTGCTCGCGCCCACATCAACGGCAGGTCAGACGGCGCCCAAACCAGAGCAGTAGCCCAACCCCGCCCGAGATGAGGCAAAAGGCGTGCAGGGTGGCAATCGAGCACAAACCCAACAGGGGGTTTCCCTGCCAAAGAGGCCAGAAGGGGTGCAGATCGCCATGCATCAGGCTATCGAGCAACAGATGGCTGTAGCTACCCAGCCAGCCCCCCACCAGATAGGGACGCCAGCCTGGCGCGTACTCAACCAGAAGCCGAGTCCAGCCATAGTGCCGCATCTCTGCATTCCATTTCCTCAGCAACAGCGGGCTAAAGGCCCGCCCCAGCCAAGCGGCCAAAGCCCCTATGGGCAACGCCAGCAGCAGGGTATGGCTGATGCCGTGCAGCTCGGCGGCCCCCCGCAACAACCCCAGCAAGGGCTCCAGATCCATCAGAACCTGGGCAAACCCAAAGGCGATGAGGCTCATCTGCCGATCGGCGCCCGACTTGAGCAGCATGCCGGGCCCCATGTGCAGCGGTGTAATTGGCATAGTGGTTCACATCCAATGAGACAAGGCTGGGCCCGCACTCAAGGTTATTGATAGAGGTAGATATCCCGGTAGGAGCAGTAGTGGGCATAGCCCATCACGGGACAGAGCACCAGGAGCCCCAGCAGCAGAGTGAGGGTACCGACCAGGATAAAACCCAGCGTCACCAGCAGACTGAACCAGAGCAGGGGCAGCATGTTGCGCAGACACCCCTGAAAGCTCAGCTTCATGGCTGCCCAGGGTTGCACATCGTTCAGATAGACCAGGGGGGCGGCATAGTAAACCATCATCACCAAGGGAATGATGAAAAGCATCAACACCAGGGTCCAGAAGAGAAATGTCATCATCAGGACACCACTATCCAGACCGGTGGCTTGAGGTCCCTGACTCACCAGTTGCCCCCATAGCTGGAGATCCCCTGTGACCACACCCTGCACCAGAAACAGCACCCCCACCAGCAGGACGCAAGCCAGCAAGAGGCCAATATAGATGGCCATGACCAGCACCAGATTCCCCATGTTCTTGCGAAAACCGGCGAAGAAGTCACTAAAGCGGATCACCCCCTCCTCCCGAGCCCGGTGCGCCATAGCAACCCAACCGGCTGACAAGACCAGGCTAAAGAGTGACACCAGCAGCCCGGCCCCCGGGAGCAGGTTACCCACCACCTGAATGGCTACGCTAAGCAGCAAGATGCCAACGCTTACCCCCATGCCACAATTGAAGAGGCTGAATCCTTCATGGATCCAGCTCCAACCGCGCCCAATAGCAACCCGTCGCGGTGGCTGTAACTTAGGCTCACTGGATACAAACTCTAACTGCTCTTCGCCAGTGTACTGACTGATCTCACTCACTTGCTTGCACCCCTCTCTTCAACTGCGTCTCCTTACATGCATCCTGACATGTGACTTTTCAGGCTGGCTGCCCTCTGCGCCAACCTTGGGGCAGAGACAAATAAAAAGCAATGGTTTCAAAAGGCAGGGGCAAAGAGTGTGATATGAGTCCAGCACGGATGGGGATCAGCGAGCCCTTCTGTCAAATTCACCCGGTTATGGCACAATCGCTCCATTCATCTGTAGCCAAGAGTCAATGTGAGTGAACCGTAAACCCGAGATTTCTGATGAGGTCGTTGCCGAATCGCTGCGCCTGGCTCGCGCCAATCAGGTACCAGGCCAAACCAAAGAGCAGACCCAGCTTATCGCCCAAGGCATCCAAAAAGGGTTGGCAGAGTACAAGCGAGCTCAAAAAGCCAGGCAAAGAGAGGCTGACAAGGCGCGTAAAAAACAGCGTAAGAGCCCGAACAGCCTGGAGTCTGGCGTTGACGTGGTGGTTGAGAATGAAAGCAGAATGGGCGGTGAAGCTAGGCCCTGGCTGCTCTGGCTTCCCTGGATCCTGTTGCTGCTCAGCTGGTTAGGTATGGCCCTCTCTCTCTTGCTAACGTCAGATAGTTGCCAATAAAAAAACCCCGAGCATAAGCATCGGGGCGAGTCAGGTTAGCGGGCCTCCTGACAAAGCAAGTGGCTAGTAATCCAAGCCACCGCTCTCGCAGACGGTGGCTCAGGCACAAGCTCTGCTTTAGATCTAGCTGAAAGATTGCCACTTGGCACTGTCATCTTTGACGGTTGCTACCCTTCATTCTCTACCCTGACTCACGCCAAGCCAGGCAAGAAGCCGGACATGCTCTCTCGGGCTGCGACTAACCCACTCTCCCGGGCTTCGGGCCCCATGCCCAATCCTTGCGCATAGGCCACCTGAATATCTTGCAACCCGACGAAGTTGAGCACGGTACGGATATGTGCCAACGCCAGATCGGTGGCCGTATCCCGATGTAAACCACCCGTCGTCACCACCAGCAGCACAGGCTTGTTCGTCAGCAGGCCAACCGGGCCTGTCTCGCTATATTTGAAAGTGACCCCGGCCCGACAGATATAGTCAAACCAGGTTTTGAGCTGTGTGGGCACGCCAAAGTTATACATGGGCACCCCTATCACCAGGCGATCCGCTTCCTCTATCTCGGCAATCAGTCGCTCGGATAACTCAACCGCCGCCTGTTGCCGCGCCGAGCGCCCTTCGCTGCTGGCAAACCCACCCAGGATCTCACCATCCAGTTGCGCCAGCGGTGCAACACCCAGATCTCGCTCCACCACATGTTGGGCCGGATCTTGCTTCTTGGCTGCAGTAAGCAGTTCGTTGATGAGCAACCCTGAGCTGGAGTGGTCGCCCAGTATGCTGGATTTGATAACCAATAGCTTTGCCATAGTGACCTCGATGTGAAAAGTAGGGCGCGAATTCGCTGCTATGACACTCTAACCTGGACAAGTTAGAACGTATAACGCAAAAAAACGCCATATATGTTCTATTTAATAGAATGATTTTGCCCTCTCATGGATAGCCTTGCCCAATCCAGCATCAAGAGCAGGAGTGCAGCAAAGCAGACAAATGGGGCTAAAGCAGACAAGCTCCCCCATAAGAGCAGGGCAAAGGAGAGAGAATGGATAGACAACAGGATCGCAGCCGGGGCTGCCTGCTGGGTCTCGCCATTGGCGATGCTATCGGCACCACGCTGGAATTCAAACCCAGAGGCAGCTTCCAGCCCCTGACCGACATGGTAGGAGGGGGTCACTTCTGCCTGAAGAAGGGGTACTGGACCGATGATACCTCCATGGCCCTCTGCCTGGGCCACAGCCTGGTCGAGTGTGAGGGATTCGATGCCCACGATCAGATGCGTCGCTATTGCGACTGGCTGGACAATGGCTACATGAGCAGCATAGGTACCTGCTTCGATGTGGGTGTCACTGTCTCATCGGCGTTACGTCGTTTTCAAAAGACGGGGGATCCCTTCGCCGGAGCCCGATCGAGCTGGAGTTCGGGTAATGGCTCCATCATGCGGCTGGCTCCCCTGCCCATTGCCTATGCCCATGATGCCGAGCAAGCCATGCAACTGGCCGCCGAGAGTTCGCGTACCACTCATGGCTCACCTCTGTGTCTGGACAGCTGCCGTTATCTGGCCTCCCTGCTGGTCCAACTGCTGAACGGTCAGAGCAAGCCCGCGCTATGGCAGAGCCACTATCGGGCCCAGACCCCAGAGGTGGCGGCCCTGGTAAATGGCACATGGCGTAGCAAGGCGTATGACGAATTGAGTGGTACTGGCTATGTCATCGAGAGTCTGGAGGCGGCCCTCTGGTGCTTTGAGCAGACAGACAACTACGCCGACTGTGTGCTGGCTGCCGCCAATCTGGGTCAGGATGCCGACACCACGGCCGCCGTCGCCGGACAACTGGCGGGAGCCTGTTATGGCTACTCACAGATCCGTAGCGAATGGTGCCAACACCTGCACCGGCATCAGGAGATGGTGGCGCTGGCCGATGAGCTGTGGAGGCTAAGCCTGCGCCTGGCCAAACCGGGTGAGGCTAGATGAAAACACTCTCAACCACTCCGGCCCCCAAGCCCGTTGAACCACAGAGTCAGATAGCCCTGCCCATCAATCGCTGCAACCTGCCTGGTGGCCTCATCGCCAGCCTCGCCTTTCAACGTCACCCGCAACCCATAGAGCTGGATGGGGTGAGGATCCATCATGCAGATCTCTTCCGACGCCTGGATGAACTCAGCGATGAGAGCGCCCGCCGTGACTGCTTCATCAACTACATGGCGGTCCATTTTCGCCTGCCCGGGCACGACCTGCCCCCCTGGCCTGAGGCCGAGCCCACGCCTCGCCCCCAGAGCAACTACCGCCGGCTGCTGCTGGGCTGGATGTTTGACTCCGATTCAGATGCGGGCGCCGCCTGGCGCCTATGGGTTGAATCCCGCTTCGGTCTGGTTACCCGCTATCACAAGGAGCTCATCTCGGCACCTGAGTCGGGAGCCTATTACCGTTACATGCAGGCTTGTGTACGGGCGACCTACAACACCAACGATCTGGCCAGCCAACTGGATCTGCTCTACAGCTTCTGCCAATACCAGCTGAGCCACGCCCATAGGGGCAGCCACCTCACCCTCTACCGGGGTGGCAGTGAACTCCCCAGCCCAAACGAGCAGGGTGAGAGCATCATGCTCTTCAACAACTTGAGCTCCTTCACCCTGGAGGTGGACGAAGCCTACCGCTTCGGACCCAAGGTATTCCAGATCCAGGTACCGCTGTGCAAGGTGGTCTGCTACCACGCCCTGCTGCCGGGCCCTTTGGATGGTGAGCAGGAGTTCATGGTGCTGGGGGGCTACTATCCGGTCAAACGCATCTGGTAACGCGCAAAGCTCACACCTCATTCGGCGGCGAAGCTGTGGCAATCGACCCAGCGCACCGGACTGGTCAGCGTGGCACTAAATAGCCCGGGCAAGGCTTCGGCCGCCAGGGGGTGAACGTCGTGGAAGAGGATAATGCCTTTACGCCAGAGCAGCATCAGGGTCAGCACCCTGTCACGCACCTGTGCGGCACTAAGCTGAGGCCGCCAATCCTGGCTATCGATATTCCACAACACCAGATGACGGAAAACCCGCCCGGCCATCTCGGGAGTGCGTTGGCCATAGGGGGGACGAAACCAGGAGAGACGCATCACGCCCGGCACCGCCTGCAGCAGGGTACGACTCTGCTGCAGTGACTCCTGCCAATCTTCCAGGTTGGGATAGGGGGTATGCCGCATGCCATGGGAGGCGATGCAATTCTCTCCATAATCGGCCGCCAGCAACTGGGGTGACCCCAGCAGTCGCGCCTGCAGTCGCTCACCCAGCAAGAAGAATACGCCGTTCTGTCCCCCCAAAGCCAAGGCCTCGGCGGTACGCCGGGTGTTCCCCTTGGTCTCGGTGGGACCATCATCAAAGGTGAGAAGAAATTCGCCATCCATCAACTCATTACCCGTCATCTCGGCCGGAGAGAGTGTATCGATCTCACTGCTGATCCGGGAAAACTGCGCCGCCAGGCGCAACTGCTCTAACAGATAGGCGGCATGAAACCCACGCGATGCTTCCTGCCAGGGCTGCAGGTGAGGCGGTATGGACGGTGGACGCAATAAGAGCTGCCGCAACTGGCTGACGCTCCCGGGGTGAGGGCAGGAGGGGCAATCACGCGCCGCCATCTGATAATTATGTAACACACGCAACCAGGTCTGCTGCCGGTAACGCTCCAGGGCCAGCATATCGACCCGCGTCAACCCCAGACGAGCCGGCCACTCATCGGCCGAGATCAGTTCGCTGGAGAGCAGTTCATTGGCAAAGGTGAGGATCTCCAGGCGTGAAGCGGCATTGAAGCCTGGATGGCTGGTGAGCCGTTCCGGCCAGGTGGTGCGATCCATCAAGGCTGGTGGCAACAACGCAGCCGACAGGCAGCCAGCCCAGCACCACACACAGAGCAGCAGCAAACAGGAGCGCATCCGTTATCCTTGCAGTCAGTCGATGACGCCGTATGAGACCATGAGGGGTAGAGCATGATAACGTGG
The DNA here is from genome assembly GCA_051645725.1 of Aeromonadaceae bacterium. Lineage (GTDB taxonomy): Bacteria > Pseudomonadota > Gammaproteobacteria > Enterobacterales > Aeromonadaceae > Pseudaeromonas. The sequence continues at coordinate 7,983 of JBOFBS010000386.1, forward strand.
TTGCCCCCTCGGCGACCATAGGCAGAAATCAGCAGTATGATTGCCATTCTGACGTGCTGCAGCCAAGATTAAGGCGTTAGCCCATATCTGGAGCCCCTATGCGTCTACGTGTCCCGCTGGATAAAGCCTATCGTCTGCTCAACCACGGTCCTACCGTCCTCATCACCACAGCAGCAGAGGGCATGCGCAATGTCATGGCCGCAGCCTGGGTGATGCCTCTGGATTTTGCACCACCCAAGGTGGCGCTGGTTATCGACAAACTCACCTATAGCCGCACCCTGCTGGAGGCCTCCGGCGAGCTGGTGATCAACATTCCACCGCGCAGCCTGGTCGATGAGACCCTGGCGGTGGGCACCCTCTCGGGCCGGGAGCTGGATAAGTTCGCCGAACTGGGGCTCAAGACCATGCCGGCAGAGAAGGTGGCACCCCCGCTACTCGCCGATTGTATCGCCTGGCTGGAGTGCCGGCTGATCCCCCAGCCCCAGCTGCAGCAAGAGCATGATCTCTTCCTGGCAGAAGTGGTGGCCGCCAGCGCCAATAACCTGGTCTTTCGCGAGGGGCGCTGGCACTTTGACCAAGATGCCCTGCGCACCCTGCACCACATTGCCGGAGGCCACTTCCTGCAAATAGGTGACGAGGTCGAGGCCAAAGAGCCATAACTGTGCTCATGTATCGCACGGCTCAGTCGAGGTAGGCATCAGCGCCTATACTTAACCTAGGTAGATAGCCGGAGCAGGGCCATGAGCGATAGCTGGCTCTTACCCAAAGGCACGGATCTGGTAAATGCCGTGCGCTGGCTCAATGAGCAACATCGCCATGACAGGCAGGCCATTGAGGAGGCCTCCTTGCGCTTCGATCTCTCCCCTCTGGATGAGGAGTTCCTGCTGCTGCATTGCCAGGAGCAAACGAGCGGCCACGCTGAAAAGTAACCCCCAGGCTGTCGCAAAACCCGCACCAAATTGGCAGTCCAGTGTGGTAAACACTACGTCCATTATGGCCGCACACTCTCTTTTGGGCCGATCAATGCCTGATCTTGATATACGCCAACAGGCCCGGATCTTGCTGACACTGACAGAGGTGGACTAACGCTGCCTGTCCGCCATCAGGCTCCGACATCAGGGGCCATCACAGCCAATCAGCGTCAGTAGAGGAAACCAAAGAGATGGGAAAGTGTGCCTGCCAGAAAAGTGCCAACAAACCCGCAACCAGTCTTGCCACAGAAGCAACATCGGATCGCTATGTCAGTTTCACTGACATAGATTGTGACGGCAATGCCCGCCTGTTGATGAGCATGATCCGCAAACACATAGATGACCCGGCCCACAGCAATGCGTTCTGGGAGTACTTCAAGAAGAAAGCCGAAGGGGGAAGCGGTCCCAAGCCAGATGAACTCTTCCTCATCCACTCCAACCTCAACCAGATACGTGAACTCTTCGAGACCTGGGAAGATGACGTGGCCCTGCAACTGCTGGACAAAATCGAAATCGAGTGCTGCTGATAGCGGCATCTGAGCCACAGGCGCGCTTGGGCCACAGTGGTCACAGTGCCCATTGTCTCTGTTGGCGAAGCCTGCCCAAGCGACCTTCGCCAACAGCCCCAAGCCATGCCCTTACGCCACAGACTCTTCCTGAAGCGCCGCCAACAGCAGTGAAACCAGATGACGGGGCTGACGCCCGGTCAGCAGCTGGATCTGGTGCCGACAAGCCATGCCGTTACAAACCAATTCAGCCTCAGGCTCAGCCGCCAAAGCAGGCAGCAGGGCCTGAGCGGCCATCTGGTGAGAAAGCGCCACATGTTCCGCCTCCAGACCGAAAGTGCCAGCCATGCCGCAGCATGAGCTCTCGATGAAGTGAAAATCCAATTCGGGGATCAGCTTCAGCACCCGGCGCAGGGATTTCATGGCACCACTCGCCTTCTGATGACAATGACCATGAACCAGCAGACGCCTTGGCTGAGCCTTAAAGCCTAGCGTCAGCCGCCCCGCCTGCTGTTCATGGGCCAGAAACTCCTCCAGCAACTGCGCCTGCTTGCGCGCCAACTCGGCCAGGGGGCCTAACTGCAGTTGGCGATACTCATCACGCATCATCAGCAAGGCAGCCGGCTCCAACCCTATCAGTGGCAAGCCCCGTTGCAACTGCGGCTCTAATGCGCCGAGCAGGCAGCGAGCCTGCTCTCTGGCCTCCTCAACCCAACCCTGGGCCAGCAACGTGCGTCCGCTATCCAACATTACCCCTGGGACAGATCCCGGATGAAGCACCCGCACCCGGTAACCGGCCCGACGCAGCAGGTAGAGGGCCTGCTCAGCCTGTTCGGGCGCAAACTGGCTGGTAAAGCTGTCGATCCAGAGCACCACCTCACGCCCCACCCCTTCGGTTGAGAGGGGGTCAAACCAGGCCTGGCTCGGAGCAAAGGGGCGGCGAGCAGGTTCCGGCAGTGGAACCCTAGCCGCCAGCCCCAGCAGCCGCTCCCCCAGCTGGGCAAGCCAGGCGTGTCGATTACGCCAGCGGATCAATTGCCCAAGCCAGGGGGCTCTATGTAACCAGAGCGGAAAACGGGCAAAGAGGTGTTGACGCAAGCGGGCACGACCGCGCAACCTCTGCTGCGCCAGATACTCCACCTTGATACTGGCCATATCCAGGTTGTTCTCACACTCTCGCTGGCATCCCTTGCAGGAGACGCAGAGATCCAAGGTTTCGGCCACCTGGGGGTCATCCAGCCAATAACCAGCTTCAGGGTGATTTAACGCCTGCTTGAGCGCCCTAACCCGCCCCCCAGGAGAGAGAGCAGGATCGGCTGAGACCTTGAAGCTGGGACACATGACACCGTGGCCAGGTTGTTCACACACCCCACTGCGAATGCAAACGGCGACAGCTTTGGCGAAATCCCCACCCTGTTTGGGTATATCGGCATAAGCATCGCCCATACCGCGATCCCGATAATCTGACCAATCCAACTGAGAGCGCATTATCTTGTTCCATGATGAAATCCGACTGTCATCCCATAGTTATTCAAAATCAGTGCCTAATAATTAATTTCGCCAAAACAGTCTGTTATAAATGCAGACCCCGGTCTAAACCCATCAACAAACCAACAAAACAGACAGAAAGTTGGAGTTGTCACAGTTCTGGCATCAGTACAGGAACCCTGGCAGATGTAACAGAAGTGGCTCACCTCATGTTTTTGGGTAGAAGAGGGGCTCACTCTGTCACTTCTACTGGATTTTGAGAGCTGATTGTGTCTAATTTAACGGTTCTCACGTAGGGAGTTATTCATAAAATGACCACAGGACATCAACCCGACATGGATGCACCTAACAAGCCTAAAGGTTCGCACTCCTTCAAACCTCTGGCTGTTGGCTATGGCGTCCTTTTGCTCTTCTGGCTTGTACTGACCACATCACTGCAACAGAGCAGCCTGCTTACCCCGCTACAACTGCTCTGGCTCAATAGCCTCTTCCTTAGCCTGACAGTGGGAAGCCTGCTCTTGAAGATGCGTGCCCATCTACGGCCCCTGACGCCTCCCGCCGCCCCAGCCGAACAGCACCCTCTGCAGCAGGTGGCTGACACCATTGACGCAGCCCTCATGGTCTTCGATGTCTCGGCATCACGATTCATTTATGTCTCCCCCGGCTACACCACACTCTGGCAACGGGATCCGGCCCAACTCCTATCCAACCCCAGAGACTGGATTGCCGCCTTGACCCGTGCTGAACGCTGGCGCCTGCTGCGCCAATTGGCCAGCCATCGCCATACAACGGATCCCTACCGCCTTGAATTTCCCCTGCGATTAACAGCCAGATCCACAAAGTGGGTGCAGATGCGCTTCTATCCACAGCAGGATGCTACAGGAGCAATCAGTCGTCTGGTCATTCTGGCCGATGACATCACGGCTATCCGCCAGCAGGAGGAGCAGCTGAGTTTTGCAGCCAACCACGACCCCCTGACCCAACTCCCTAACCACAGGCTCTTTTTAGAACAACTCAACTGCTGGCTGCAGAGCCCGCCTCAGCATGGCTTTACACTCTTTGTCCTGGATCTTGACCACTTCAAACGGATCAATGATCTCTCCGGTCATGCCTCTGGCGATGCATTGCTGCGTGAAGTCGCCACCCGACTCTGCACCTGTATTCCCCCCGATGCCTTCCTGGCGCGCATGAGCAGCGATGAGTTTGCCCTGCTCTGCCCGGGTGTGACTGTGCATGCCCTGGCTGAACACATAGTGACCTCTATGCGCAGCCCCTTCATGTTGGATGAAAAGTCCCACCATATCACTCTGAGTCTGGGCTGGGCCTGCTACCCCAAAGATGGTGCCAATGCCGAAACCCTGCTGCGCCAGGCCGACATGGCGATGCATGGCGCCAAGCAGGCGGGTAGAAATGGCTATCTGCCTTACACCAGCGAAATGGATCAGGCCATTTTGCGGCAGTTGCAACTGCACCAGGATCTACTGGCAACCGTTAACGATGGCGGCTTCGAGATTTACTATCAGCCCATCTATGAGTTGACCTCTGGGCGTTTAAGCGGCGCCGAGGCACTGCTGCGTTGGCAGCGCCGCCCAGGTGAGTGGGTCTCCCCCCAACACTTCATTCCGCACCTGGAGGAGAGTGGACTCATCATTCGGCTGACCGACTGGCTGCTGTGGGAAACAGGGAAACAGCTCAAGCGCTGGCGCGAACGCTGGCCGGAGTTCCGCCTCTCGGTAAACATATCCGGTTTGAGCATGCAGGATGAAAGGCTGATCACCACGGCCAAGAAGATGCTCACCACCTATGCGCTACCCGGTCACGCCCTGGAGCTGGAGGTGACGGAGAGTGCTTTCATCTCGGATCCAGAACAAGCCGGCGGCATAGCACGCCAACTCCAGGCTGAGGGTGTCCAACTGGCGGTGGACGACTTTGGTACTGGCTACTCCAGTCTCATCTCCTTGCAGCGTTTCTCGCCCAATCGGGTCAAAATTGACCGCGGCTTTATCCGCGAAGTGATCAGCGACAAACAGGATCGCAAGCTGGTGGAGTCCATGCTGCTGATGATCCACAAGCTGGAGATGAGGGTGGTAGCAGAGGGCGTAGAAACCTCAGAACAATTGAGCCTGTTACGAGAATTGGGATGTGACTATATTCAGGGCTACTACTCAGGGCGCCCCCTGCCGGTGGCCGCCTGGCTACAGATTGCCGAACGCCTGCCCTCCGAGCAGTTCGGCGTCCCGCCCCGGACCATTCCCACCTCTGCCCACTGTGAGTAAACAACAAAAAAGGAGGCCAGATCGGCCTCCTTTTTTATCGCCTGGCGTTTATAGCCTGCCGTTTTATAGCCTCATCGCCCCCCGCTAGTGAGCGGATGCCTGCTATCGGCTTCATCATCCCGCCTTAAATCACAGAGAGTCTAAATACCCGTTCCTCATTATGCTACAGCGACGAGGTCACACACGCTGACACGCCGTG
>JBOFBS010000387.1:0-6512 GCA_051645725.1 Aeromonadaceae bacterium
ATGTCATGTTGCATGCCGAGTCCGGTTAGCGGCGGGTTTGGCTGGCCAGGGGATCACTTTGCTCAATCAGCACCAGCAGGGCGGCGTCGCCCCCCCACTCCTTGGGCGCCTGATGAAAGGCTTCAACCAGAGGGTGTTGCGCCAGCCATAGCGGGACCTTCTGCTTGAGCACATTCTTGCCGTGGCCGTGCATGACGCAGGCACAGCGGATCTGCTGCCGACGACATGCCTCCAGCAGGGCGGCCAGCTCCAGTTTGGCTTCTGGTTGGGAGAGACCGTGCAGGTCCAGCAACATGTCCGGGTAGTAGTCACCGCGGCGTAATCGCTTGGCTTCAAAGCTGGAAACATCCTCCCTTACGTAACGCATGGGCCCCTCTTCGCTCAGGTGAGGCACGAACTCATCGGAGAAGTAGTGGCTGACGCCCAAGGTTTCCCGCACCTCACGCAGCAGAGCTTTCTGCTTGACCGGTTTTGGGGTGGGACTTATGGTATCCTGCTTTATCTGACGGGTACCCACAGCGGCCTCGCGGAACAGGGCGATATCCTGTTCATCAAGGACGTTTTTTTTCTTCATTAATCAGGTATCTGCATTGTTATTGGGGGCTAACCCCGAATTCTACTCGACCCGGAGGCGGTTTTGGAAAAGATTATCATCGACGAGGCAGTGAATGAACTGGCGACCGTCAATGACATGATGCGTTGGGCCGTCACTCATTTCAATGGTGCCGGGCTCTTCTATGGCCACGGTACAGACAATGCGTGGGATGAGGCCGTGCAGTTGATTCTGCCCACTCTGCACTTGCCTCCTTATATCAGTGAGGAGATCCGTACAGCCAGGCTGACTCGCACGGAACGCCAGCGCATTGCCGAACTGGTTTCGCGCCGGGTGCTGGAGCGGATCCCCGCGCCGTACCTCACCAACAAGGCCTGGTTCTGTGGTCTGGAATTTTATGTGGATGAGCGGGTCATAGTGCCGCGCTCCCCCATAGCCGAGTTGATTGGCAACCGTTTCGCCCCCTGGTTACAGCATGAGCCGCAGCGGATCATGGATCTGTGTACCGGTTCGGGGTGTATCGCCATTGCCTTGGCGCAGGCGTTTCCAGAGGCCGAGGTGGATGCCATCGATATCTCGGGTGATGCCCTGGATGTCACCCAGATCAACATCGAGATGTATGGCCTGGAGCAGCAGGTGATCCCGCTGGCTTCGGATCTGTTCAACCATCTGCCTCCTGGCGACAAGTATGATCTGATCGTCTCCAACCCTCCCTATGTGGACGCGGAGGATATGTTCGATCTGCCAGACGAGTTCCGCTATGAGCCTGAATTGGCACTGGCTGCGGGCGAGGATGGCTTGATCCTGGCCAAGCGTATCCTCGCTACGGCAGGCGATTTCCTCAATGAGGATGGGGTACTGGTGGTCGAAGTGGGTAACAGCTATGTCCACCTGCAGGCTCAGTATCCAGACGTGCCCTTTACCTGGGTTGAGTTTACCCACGGTGGCCACGGTGTATTTGTAATGACCAAGGCGCAATTGGACGCATGCCGCGATCAGTTCGCCGCTTACAGGAGTTAAAAGAGTTATGGCAGGGAATAGCGTTGGGCATCTGTTTCGCGTGACCACCTTTGGTGAGAGTCACGGTCTGGCGTTGGGAGCGATAGTGGATGGCTGTCCTCCCGGATTGGAGCTGAGTGAGGCAGATCTGCAGCATGATCTGGATCGCCGCAAGCCAGGAACCTCCCGTTTCACAACCCAGCGGCAAGAGGCCGATGAGGTGAAGATCCTCTCTGGCGTGTTCGAAGGCAAAACCACAGGGACATCCATTGGTCTGCTCATCGAAAACACGGACCAGCGCTCCAAGGATTACTCGGATATCCAGGATCTGTTTCGCCCGGGACATGCCGATTACACCTACCACCAGAAATATGGCATCCGGGATTATCGGGGTGGTGGTCGCTCCTCGGCTCGTGAGACCGCCATGCGTGTGGCGGCAGGCGCCATCGCCAAGAAGTATCTGCGTCAGCAATTCGGTATCGAGATCTTCGGTTATTTGACTCAGCTTGGTCCCATCAAGGCAGAGCGTTTCGAGCAGGAGATCATCGAGAACAACCCCTTCTTTTTTGCCGATCCGGACAAGCTCGACGAACTGGATGCGTTTATGCGGGCACTGAAAAAAGAGGGTGACTCTATTGGCGCTCGCTTGCAGGTGGTGGCGCGTAATGTGCCGGTCGGCCTGGGTGAGCCTGTGTTCGACCGCCTGGATGCAGACATCGCCCATGCCCTTATGGGGATCAATGCGGTGAAGGGCGTCGAGATTGGTGATGGTTTCGGTGTGGTGGAGCAGCGAGGCTCCGAGCATCGGGATGAGATGCGGCCGGAAGGTTTTAGTAGCAACCATGCCGGCGGCATATTGGGTGGCATCAGTTCAGGTCAGGACATAGTGGCCAGCATTGCACTCAAACCGACATCCAGCATTACTGTCCCGGGGCAGACCATAGACAAGAGCGGTAACCCGACCTAGATGATCACCAGGGGACGACACGATCCGTGTGTGGGTATTCGGGCTGTTCCTATTGCCGAGGCCATGTTGGCCCTGGTGCTGATGGATCACCTGTTGCGCCATCGCGCCCAGAACCTGGATGTGGTCACCACCACGCCCAAGCTGAAGTAGTCAGCACCCGCCTTGATCTCTCATAAACAAGAGGCCGAGCTATGCTCGGCCTCTTGCGTTGAGGGGGGGCTACTCGTTCATACTCTTGTAGAGCTTCACGGGTTGCTGCCGTCCCTTGCGCAGGCGGATGTTGAGCATCTCAACGCCCAGAGAGAAGGCCATGGCAAAGTAGATATATCCCTTGGGTATGTGCAGATCAAAGCCTTCGGCAATCAAGGCGACACCGACCAGGATCAAGAAGGCGAGGGCCAACATTTTCACAGTCGGGTGGTCATCGACAAAATCACCTATGGCTTTGGCGGCAAACATCATGACGCCCACCGCCAGCATGATGGCCAGTACCATCACGGGTACGTGGCTGGCCATACCCACGGCAGTGATCACCGAGTCCAGGCTGAAGACAATATCCAGAATGGCAATCTGGATAAGCGTGGCGACGAAGCCATGGGCAGCGGCGCTGCCGATACTGGATTCCTCCTCTGCGACTTCCAGACTGCCGTGTATCTCATGGGTACTCTTGGCCAGCAGGAAGAGACCGCCAAGGATCAGAATGAGATCTCGTCCTGAGATAGCCTCGCCCACTATGCTGAACAGGGGCTGGGTGAGGCGCATGACCCAAGCCAGGGAGAGCAGGAGCAGAACGCGTGTCACCATGGCACCCGCCAGCCCTAACACGCGAGCCTGTTGCCTTTGCTCTGGCGGCAGTTTGCCGACCAGGATGGAGATGAAGATGATGTTGTCGATACCCAGCACTATCTCAAGCAGAGTCAGTGTGGCTAGCGCCATCCAGGCACTAGGGTCGAGCAGCCATTCAAACATAAAAAGATCCCTTTCCGGTTTTGCTGTTAAATAACTGCTCCCAGTTACGCTACATCGACAAGCTAGCACCGGCTGTAACGCAGTGAACCGATCCATGGTGGCTCTACCGCATCATCTCAGGCGCTGAGGGGCAGTGAGGTGCTCTCCTGTGGCTGTGGTGAGTGAGCCGCTATTCGGAGCAGTTATTTTACGATTGCTATTAATAGAGGCGACTAGTTTACCAGTGAATTAATCACAGCTGTATCACAGGTAGGGGATAAGACGCATAGGAGAGTTTTTTTTTCGGGCCCAGGGGTTGTGGCCTAGAAAAATGGAGTGGTCTCAGGCAGGATCAGCACCTCAGTTCGGTTATCGCTGAACTCTCCTGATCCGCCTTATCCATGGCACCTACCAAGTGATCGAAACATGACTATTATAGAATTTGAACGACTGTTGCTTGCCCAAATTGATGCGCTGGTGGCTGAGGGTTCGGATGATGAACTCTTTGCCAGTGGTTACCTGCGGGGCCATATCTCATTGGCTGTCGCCAATTGCGAGATCCAGGGGCGTACCCTGCCGCGTGATGTGGAGATGAGTGTGCTGCGAGGTTTGCAGCAAGCGTGTCTCAATGGTGAACTCAGTGACGAGGATCAGCTGTTGGTTGAAAACATGTGGCAGCGTTTGCTGCTGCAGGTTAAGCGTTACGAGGCTTGAACGATACGCTTGTAACCAGACAAAAGAGCGGGCTATAGGCCCGCTCTTTGTTATTTGGGAGGCCGTCAGGCACTTTCCTGGTTGGCCATCGCCTCTTCTGTGACGTCGTAGATGAGGATCGCCACATGTTCAATCTGGCCGGTGAAATCGGGCAGCGGCATTATGGTCACGTTCTGGTACATATGCTCGGCACTGCCAGTGATGGGTCTATAGTTGGAAAACTTGAACAGAAAAGGGCGCTGTTCCCAACTGATGAAGGCCTTGTTGTTCAGTGTCTTGACCATCTCTAGCTTGCGCTCGAGCCAGCATTTGTCCAGCTCAGGGTAGAGTTCAAAAAGATCTTTATCTTTTACTTCGTAGCTAAGCTTGCTGCTATGGCTCTCCATGAAGCTGTTCCAGATCTCGATCCTGTTCTCTTTGTTCAAGACCACCAGGCCGACTTCCAGGTTTTGCACTATGGTCATCAACCAGTGAAACTCTCTGATCTCCATCTTTATTTCCTCATATCAGATGCAGGATCTTGTTATTCATAAACTGGATCGAATCTTCGGTGAAGAGCAGCAGAAGATCACACTGCACCTGATGATCGCGTATCTTGTAGTTGATCTCTATGGCTAACGTCCGCTTCCACCTGTGTTGGTTAGCCTGGATCAGTTGCTGAATCGGCCTGTGCTGTCCCAGTACTACGGGATGCCCTTGAGAGAAGGGGGTGTCTAACTGGTTAGCAAAACCTCGCAGGAAGGCGCCGATAAGGACGTTGGACATATCCATCAACAACTCCAGCTCCACGCTTTTAGTCAGTGGCCCTGTATGTTTCATAAGCTTGGCTAAATCATTAAAGCTGGAGTCATGGAACAGGAGCAGGGCTTCACCGGCAATGCCGGCACCAATAAAGCCTTGGCATACTGCCGAGAGGGTATCACTGCCCGAGGCCGAGTTAAGTGCCATGTGCAGCTCGCTTACTTCCAGCACATTGACATTGGGAATGGGTAACAGCACAAAGCCGCCCAACATGCGAGCCAGGAGGTCGGCCGCTTGCCCCATGGCCACGTTGGCCAGCTCCTGATAGACATCCCGAGCCTCTACGCTCAGGTTGACGCCAAGTGCTTGTTTTTGCTCGGCTTCACCGCTGGGGTGATAGAGGTTGAAGCGTTCTAGCAGATGACGAATATCCTCGCCGCTACAGGGTTTTTTTATAAAATCGAGTGCACCCAATGCCATCACTTGGCTGTGTGCTTCGGGCTGGATATCGCCTGATACAACAATGACTTTGCTGCGAATATGTTCGCGTTGAAGGCTTTGCAATACTTCGTAGCCATCCATGACAGGCATGGTGAGATCGAGAAAGACTATGTCGCCGTGGCCGAGCAATATCTGCTCGAGGCCTAACTGCCCATTCTCTGCAAAATGGAGTTCGATGGACCAGTCTGGAGGGAGCGCTCTTGCCATCTGCTTGCGAGCAAAGGCGGAGTCGTCACAGATCAATACGTTCAGCGCCATGATGCCTCTATTGTTTCAGAATTGCTTAAATTGAGTATAAAGATAGCTGCTCAGTATGGTGAGCAAAGAGTAAGTGATTGGATTGCGGCCCTAATAAATCTCGACAGCTTTTGAACCAGCTCACCCTTTGTTGCGCCGTGCATTAGCCAACCGCTCTCACGTATCAGAGTGAGCAATTTGTTTTGCGTCTATTCAGTATGACGCAGATCTCTTTTCTGCGCTTGACTGACTTCCTGCCAGAGCTCTGCTATCCTTTCCGCCCGTTTGACTCTAGTAGGGTGTATTATGCGACCGTTTGCCTGGCTTTCGTTATTTCTTATTGCTATTTACTTTGTCTACGGTGCTTATGTTCCATTTTGGGCGTTGTGGCTGGAATCTCGTGGTTTGTCTGCCGATGATATCGGTTTGTTGATTGGCCTGGGGTTGGCTATCCGTTTTGTCGGGAGTCTGCTCATCATGGGGCAGGCCAATCGTGCCTCCCTCTTGATCCCTGCCTGCCGCTACCTGGCCCTGATCAGTTTGTTCTGTTTTGTCGGTTTTCACTGGTTAAACGGTTTCTGGACGATACTGTTGCTGATGCTGCTGGCTAACTTCATCTATCCCACTCTATTGCCATTGAGCGAAGCATTGGCCACTCGCATGACACTTCAGGTGAACCTGGATTACGGCAAGATCCGTCTCTGGGGTTCGGCAGCATTCATTCTGGGTTCGACCCTGGTGGGAGCCCTGGTGCAGCAATGGGGGGCAGATTGGGTGCTCTATACCATGCTTATTGGTTTGGTGCTGCTGTGTGGCTTGAGCTGGTTGCCGATGAGCCCTGCTCCGCTGGAT
>JBOFBS010000388.1:0-4254 GCA_051645725.1 Aeromonadaceae bacterium
CCCAGCCCAAGCAGATCGCAATCCCCCTGGGTGGTATAGCCCTGGAAGTTGCGATGCAACTTGCCTTCGCGTTGTGCCACGGCCAGCTCATCATCCGGCTTGGCGAAGTGATCCATGCCGATGAACTGATAACCGCGACCGGTAAGAAACGCGATAGTCCCCTGCAACATGGCCAACTTCTCCTGCGGAGCAGGCATATCCTCTTCCTTCAGCTTGCGCTGCGCAGCAAAGCGACTGGGCAGATGGGCATAGTTGAAGATGGATAGGCGCGCCGGATCCGTCTTGAGCACCTCTTCCAGCGTATGGTGGAAGCTCTCTTTGTTTTGATGCGGCAAACCATAGATCAGGTCGAGATTGGTTGAGCGAAAGCCCAGCTCTCTGGCTCGTTCCAGCATGGCGCGAATGAAGTCGTTATCCTGCTCGCGATTTACGGCAACCTGCACATCCTTGTTGAAGTCCTGCACGCCCAGGCTGATACGGTTAAACCCGACTTCTCGCAACACATCCAGCATGGACAGTTCGATCTCGCGCGGGTCGACCTCGATACTGAACTCGCCTTCATCGGCAAAATGGAAGTGCTCGCGCAGCATGGCCATCAGACGCCGGGTCTGGCTTTCATTGAGATAGGTAGGAGTGCCACCACCCCAGTGCAGCTGGGTAACCAGCCTCTGTTTGAATAGCGGAGCCTGCGCCTTGATCTCCCGTTCGAGATAATCGAGGTACTCGTCAGCCTTGTGCTGATGACGGGTAATAACCTTGTTGCAGCCACAGTAGTAACAAAGTTTGTGACAGAAAGGGATGTGAACGTAGAGAGAAAGATGACGCTCGGGGTACTGCCCGGCAGCACGAACAAAATCCGGGTAACCGAAGTTCTCGTTGAACTCCAGCGCCGTGGGATAGGAGGTATATCTCGGGCCGCTGTAGTTATATTTTTCGATCAGGGCCTGATCCCACACAATCTGTCCTGCTTGCACGCTCGCTTCCTCTCTTTTTGTTATCAATGGCTTATCGGCTTAACTGAAAATCCTTCAGTTGTGCCACATCCTTGAGGATCTGGGCTTCCAGCTCGGCCTCATAACCGCTGCGCTCGAGATCCATCTTCATCACTTCATTGCGCTTGAGTGCACGCCGCGCCTCATGGGTCGGCATATCCTTCACCTTCTCGTATAACCCGTAGAGACCGGGAAATTCGCTGGCAAAAGGGCGCCCATCCTTGATCTGCAGCGCATCCAGCAGATTGGTCAGCCGAATGGCTCCTTCGGAGTAGTCGCACTGCCCCTCCTGCACTGCATGGGCAATGACCCGCACGCTCTCCAGGATTCTTTCATTGCGAGCTGCAATAGCCTGCCACTGCATCGCCTGCTGGCGTCGGAGTCTGGCCAGCAGCATACCTGCATAAATGGCCAGCCCGGACAAAATCAGGCCGCCCAACAGGGCGGCCAGCATCCATCCACTCATCACTTCTTCTTCGGCTCAGGCTTGGTTTCGGGCTGATAATCGACCTGGGTAAAGCGATCCCACAACTCATCTTCAGAAGCTGGCTGGAACGACTCTTCATAGTCGCTCTCCTCGAAGGCTTCATCGATCTCTTCGTCATCGTCGTTGTCGATGATGCCAAGCTCATTCATCAGCTCCTGATAGCGGTCAACCCGCTGGTCAACCCAGGCCTGCTCAGCCGCTTCAAGGGTTTCACCGGCATCGAGACGATCCAGCAAATCATTGAGACGGTCATCATTCTCGATGGATGCCAGCTCCTGCTCCGGAGTCATCACCAGCTTCTTCTCTTTTACCGCCTTTGATACGGTGGACTTGGTGCCCTTCTCTTCAACAATCAGAGCGACCGGCTTGCGTGAACCGATACGCGGATCCTTGGCCTGTTTACCGGCTGACTTGCCTTTCTGCTGCTCGACTTGCTGGCGAGAGCCCGCTTTCAAGCCCTTGCGCTTGGCCGCACGTTTCCGCTCACGACCTTCCTGAGCACTGGCTTCTGATTCTTTGCGCTTGCCAGCAGGCTTGCGATTGGGTTGTTTGGCAGACATGAATGGATAACTCCGAAAAATAACTGGATTGAGCCCGACTCCGGGATGATCTCACCCGGCGGGATGCAATTCTGGGGAACAGTGAAACCGGAACATCAGCAGGATCCCGCATCAATCCGGCCCGTCAGGGCCACTGAACACCGCAGGATCGGTATCCTCTGGGCATATTGCTGGTATTTTGACACAGAAAGGCTGATCGGGTTAATGACCCAATAAGAAAAAAGGCAGCCGAAGCTGCCTTGATATGTCTGTGTGAGGATCATCCTGAATGGCAAAACAGCCTGTTTTGTCCCGTCCATGACGACTTGTTGCCACATCATATCTTTATATGGTCATCCTGACCTTCTTGTGGTCGTTCCTGAATGTGCGTGTGCCTGTTTGACCCGTTCCGACCGCATCCTGCCATCGTGCCGGGGAGCCTGCATCCCGCAACTCCATCCCGCTCCGGAGATGGTCACCATCCTGATCTTTCAATCCCTTGCCAGTTCCTGCGAACCCATGGCATCCCGCCATGCCAAACATCCTGTGCTCACAGCATCCCACTGTGAAACCGCTATCCATTCCGTGGATAAATCCATTGAACTTAATGTATCAGCTCTATAAAGACACTCAATCTACCTGAATAGATCCCAATACCGCAGAAAACCGCGATAAAGCCATAACTAATTGATACGTATCTTTTATTTTAAATTTTATACAAATCTATGAGCCTTGACCTGCCGCGGGAATGGAAGATCTCTTACATAACGAGAGGATTAAACCGAGAATGATGTGGAAACCATAAAAACAACGAGGAGCCCAAGCTCCCCGTTTCTCATCCATTGCAGGTAACGCAATCAGCTTAGTGCAGTCCGGCAACATACTTGGACAACACATCGATATCCTGATCAGTCAGCTTCTTGGCAACGTCGCGCATCATGCCATTCGGGTCGTTGTCCCGAGTACCGGCACGGAAACCGGTCAGCTGCGCTTTGATATAGGCAGGGTGCTGCCCGGAGAGACTGGGATATTTGGCCTGCTCAACCCCGGAACCTCGCGGCCCGTGGCAAGCAGTACAGGCTGGCAGGCCGCGACTCATGTCGCCACCCATATAAAGCGCCTTGCCTGCAGCAACAACGTCATCAGGAACGGCCACCGGAGTCACTTTCTGGCTGGAGAAGTAAGCCGCCAGGTCATCCATGTCCTGATCCGACAAAGGCAAAGCCATCGGCCCCATAACGGGCGCAACCCGACCAATTTGGCCAGAAGCGGCAGCCTTCAGTTCAACCAACTGCTTTTTGATATATGATGCGTGCTGACCAGCAATTTTGGGGTACATATCAATCAGGCTGTTTCCGTCCGGTCCATGACAAGCCGCACAAACTGCAGCCTTGGCCTGTCCCGCAGCGGCATCGCCTTTGGCTTGTGCCATCCCCGTTACGCCAACCATCAGAGCAAGAGTAATGACTAGGTTCTTCATGGCGTTCCAACTTTTAGTTATTAGGCTTCCAGATCCCATGCCGCTGAAGGCATGTTAAAATAAACGCGTTTAAGCGACGCCATTTTACACCTTTTTACAAAAAAGTAACTCTATAACCCTCTATCTCCATGGGGAATTTACGTTGGATACACAAACTCTCAATTTCAATAAGGTGCATTTTGTGACCAGCGCACCCGACATCCGCCACCTGCCAAATGATGGGGGTGTCGAGATCGCGTTTGCTGGCCGTTCCAACGCCGGTAAGTCATCTGCATTGAATACGTTAACCAAACACAAGAACCTGGCCAGAACCAGTAAAACCCCCGGCCGCACCCAGCTGATCAACCTGTTTGAGCTGGAACCGGGCAAACGTCTGGTCGACCTGCCGGGTTATGGTTATGCCCAAGTTCCACTGGAAATGAAGCTCAAGTGGCAAAAGTCACTGGCAGAATACCTGCAGCGTCGCGAGTCATTGAAAGGGCTGGTAATCCTGATGGATATCCGTCATCCGCTCAAAGATACCGACATGAACATGCTGGAGTGGAGCGCTCATCGCGAACTGCCGGTTATGCTGCTGCTGACCAAGGCCGACAAGCTGAGCCCTGGCCCGCGCAACAATCAGGTGATCAAGGTGCGCCAGGCCGTCGCAAGTCTGGGTTCCCAGATCCAGGTTGAAGCCTTCTCTTCCCTCAGCAATATCGGGGTAGAAAAACTGGCCCAGACCCTGACCAACTGGTATGTCGCCGGAGCCGATGA
>JBOFBS010000389.1:0-29942 GCA_051645725.1 Aeromonadaceae bacterium
ATTCAGGACGGCAGATTTCCCAAGGGTTGCCGTACTCACGCCAGGAGTCAGGACGCTCAATTTGGCGACCATCGCGAATTTCTTGACGGAACAGACCGTGTTCGTAGTGGATACCGTAACCTACAGCAGGCAGGTTCAGAGTAGCCATGGAGTCGATGAAGCAAGCAGCCAGACGACCCAGACCACCGTTACCCAGTGCCATGTCAGGCTCTTCTTCACACAGGTCCGCAATATCGATGCCCATATCTTTCAGAGCGTCGCCGCACACTTCATACAAAGAGAGGTTGTGCAGGTTGTTGGCAGTCAGACGACCCATCAGGAATTCAGCTGACAAGTAGTGAATTGCGCGGGTATCTTCCTTGAAGTGGGTTTGTTGAGTCTGAGTCAGACGCTCATACACCAGTTCGTTCACCGCAGCACAGGTGGCCTTCCACCAAGCCTGCTTGCTGGCCTTCTGCTCGCTGGTACCCAGCGTGGAGCGCAGATGGTGCACAATGTTTTGCTTCAGCTGGTCTTTATCCAACGCGCTGATCTGCTCAACTTTTTTCTTCGCCATAACCAATTTCCTTCGTTACTCGAGAGTATTGAACCCTAGTGGGGGGCTGCCGGGATGAATTATAAGGGCTGTGGATCCGGCAACCGAATACTACCCAATGCCTTGACCTTGAAATTAGATGCAAGTCACATTTTTTTCTGGTAAACGGATACATTGAACATGAAACTCTTTTCAGAAAAGAAATAATTCTAAATGGTAACATTTCATTTAAAATCATAACGTTAACTAATCAATTAGCATTAAAACGCTAATTATCTTTCTTAAGACACCACAGTGATGAAAAACCCGCACAATTAAATTCCGGACCCCGCGAAAATAAGAAATCGATTTCACGCTAATTTCTTCATACTTATCCAATCTTTTCTGGCGATATACAGCTAACAATAACGATCCTCTCCTCCCACTCCATCGCATGAAAGCATTTTTAACCAGGTGGAGACATTCGCGTACAAATCATTAACAAGAGGTGCGTTGGGTATAAAAAAACCGGCCACTAGGGCCGGTTCGAGTATGGTGCTGAGGCAGTTTATTAGACGCCAGCCTTGGCCAGTGCCGCAGAAACTATCTCCTGGGCTTCCTTCTGGATACGATCCAGGTGGGCTTCACCGATGAAGCTTTCCATGTAGATCTTGTAGATGGACTCAGTGCCACTGGGACGGGCTGCGAACCAGCCATTCTCGGTCACCACCTTCAGGCCACCGATGGCAGCACCGTTACCCGGAGCAGCAGTCAGCTTGGCCAGGATAGGCTCGCCCGCCAGTTCAGCGGCTTCGACCAATGCAGGATCCAGCTTGGAGAGTACGGCCTTCTGCTCTGTGTTGGCCGGCGCATCGATGCGACGATAGAGCGGTGCACCAAACTCTGCGGTGATCTCGTTGTAGAGTGTCTGTGGATCCTTGCCGGTCACGGCGAGAATTTCAGCGGCCAGCAGGCAAAGCAGGATGCCATCCTTGTCTGTGGTCCACACCTTGCCGTTCTTGCGCAAGAAGGAGGCACCGGCACTCTCTTCACCACCAAAGCCGAAGCTACCATCGAACAGACCATCCACAAACCACTTGAAGCCAACCGGCACTTCCTTCAACTCACGCCCAATGCTCTTGGCCACGCGGTCTATGATGGAAGAGGAGACCAGAGTCTTGCCGACAGCCGCCTGAGCTGGCCAGCCGGGTCTGTGGGTGAAGAGGTACTGGATGGCTACGGCCAGGTAGTGGTTGGGGTTCATGAGCCCAGCCTTACAGACGATGCCATGACGGTCGTTGTCCGGATCGTTAGCCACGGCCACATCGAAGCTGTCCTTGTGGCTGATGAGGCTGGCCATGGCCCAGGGGCTGGAGCAGTCCATGCGCACCTTGCCATCCTTATCCAGTGTCATGAAGGAGAAGGTGGGATCGACAGCATAGTTGACCACTTCGATGTTCAGGCCATAGGTCTTGGCAATCACATCCCAGTAGGCCACGCCAGAGCCGCCCAGCGGGTCGACACCAATCTTCACACCGGCCTTCTTGATAGCCTCTACATCGATCACCTCTTTGAGGTCCTGGATGTAGGGGGTCATGAAATCGTGCTCCTGCACGTTATCCATGGCGCGAGCCTGAGCAAAGCTGACGCGCTTGACGCCTGCCAAGCCTTTCTCGAGCAGCTCATTGGCACGATCTTCCACCCACTTGGTGATCTCGCCTTCAGCCGGGCCACCGTGGGGAGGGTTGTACTTGAAGCCACCATCTTCCGGTGGATTGTGAGAGGGGGTGATGACGATACCATCCGCCTTGTCGGTCAAACCGGCAGCGTTGTAGCGCAAGATGGCATGGGAAACCACAGGCGTTGGCGTATAACCCAGCCCCTTGTCGATGCGTACTTCGACCCCATTAGCAGCCAGCACCTCAACAGCAGAGGCCAGGGCCGCTTCAGAGAGGGCGTGGGTGTCCATACCGATAAAGAGCGGCCCAGTGATGCCCTGAGCCTTGCGATATTCGGCAATGGCCTGGCTCACCGCCAGAATGTGCGATTCGGTGAATGCACTCTTAAGCGAGCTGCCACGGTGACCCGAAGTACCGAAGGCTACGCGCTGCTCCGGTTTGGTCATGTCTGGCTTATTGAGGTAATAAGCAGACATCAGACGTGGGATATTGGTCAGGTCTTCCAGACGGGCCGGCTTACCGGCATGGGGATGTTGCGCCATGACATTACTTCCTAATTGTAGTGTTAATCATATCTTTGCACAGGCCAGCTCGATGAGCTCGGCCGGGTAACCCATTGTCGTCATCAACTGCTCGACTATGTAGCGCTTGCGACTGGTATTGGTATTGGAGATGACCCAGTAGGGGGTGCCAGGCACGGCTCTGGGTTTAGTGGTCTTGCCATTGGCCTGCAACTCTTCTTCGCTCTTGGCAAAATAGACGCGCTTGCGCCCCTTAATCTCGGTCGCACTGACAAAGGCTTCAGGACTGGCCTGATAAAGCGCGGTCAATAGCAGCATGAAGCGGTCGATGGCGCTCTCTTTGCTGACAAACTCCTCTCCATTGAGCAGCTCGACAAAGTCAGACACATCGGGACGGTTTGGTGATGACTCGACACTGTGAGCCATATCTGAGGGCATGGCGGGAATAGTAGCTGACTTGACCCCGTGGTGGGGAGCGAGCGCAAGCAAGCGACGCAGGATCTCCGAAGCACTCTCGCCTATATGTAACGTTTGACTGGCAATGTAGCGATAGAGCTCTTCATCAACCTCAATGGTCTTCATTCTGTTACCACACCTATCCAAAAAGAAAAACGGGTGAATTATACATAGCCCGCAGGCCAAGCCCAACCATTGCCGCGAAATCAACGCAGGATAGCTGGGTTAAGCCAGCATTTAGCCACAATAAAGAGGTGGTTTATTCTCCGCCTCCGCTTGGCTATGCTGCCTGACCCTGAGTGAGCCCCGAGTAATGGGGGCTCTTTGCATCTCACAGAGCCTACAGGCCAGGAGAAAAGCTTGCTGCATTATCGTGAGTCAGGAGCCGCTGACGCTCCCGCCGTGGTGTTGATCCATGGGCTGTTTGGCGACCTGGATAATCTGGGACAACTCGCCCGTCACCTCGCCAACGAGTTTCGAGTGATTGCCCTGGACATGCGCAATCATGGTCACTCCCCACACCAGGCAAGCATGAGTTGGGACGAATTGAGCCTGGATCTTCTGAACCTGCTGGATCATCTGGCGATACCCTGTGCCCATCTGGTAGGTCATTCGCTAGGGGGTAAGCTGGTCATGCAATTTGCCTTGCGATACCCGACTCGTGCCGTGAGTCTGGTTGTGGCGGATATGGCTCCCGTTAGCTACACCACGCCTCGCCATGAGGCCGTGTTTGCCGCCCTGCACGCAGTTGAGGCGCAAAACGCCTCCGATCGCAAGCAGGCTGAAACCATCATGGCCTCCTGGCTGCCCGATACGTCAGTGCGCCAGTTCCTGCTCAAAAATTACCAGATTAAGGCGACCGCATCCCTTTGGCGTTTTAATCTTGCAGCGTTGCATGCATGCTACCCTCAGCTCATGGCTTGGCAGGCCCCCGAAGCGCAATTTCGCGGCCCGACCCTCTTTATCAAGGGAGGACTCTCCGATTACTTATTGCCAGAACATCAAGCCACTATCCTGGCCCTCTTCCCGCAGGCGCGAGCCAGGATCATTCCCGATGCCGGCCACTGGCTCCATGCACAGAAGCCGCAGTTGTTCAACAAACTGGTTGTGGATTTCCTGTCAATATCCCGTTAACAGCCCAAGTGGGCTTGTGCTATAGTTGCGCCCCTGAAATCGCCAGGGCTCCCCATTCACCATATGTTTCAAGACAGAGGGTCTGAAAGTGACGGGTGAAACAGAGGAGTCCGGTATGGGGTCAAATCGCCGCCTGGCGCCGATCTGGCCTGCTCAGCAGAAAATGACTCCAGCACCTGGTGCCCTTGATCATGAGTTGGTCGAGGAGGAGTCTGGGTTAAGTTCGCGGTAGATGTAACGATGGCAAAACACCAAGAAGATCGAACAACACTGGATCTATTTGCCGAAGAGAAGCGTCCGGGCAGACCCAAAACCAATCCCCTACCCCGCACCCTGCAGTTGAAGGTCAATAAGCGTAATCAACTCAAACGGGATAAGGCCAAAGGCCTGCGACGGGTAGAGCTCAAGATAGAGGTGGAGTTGCTCGAGCAGCTGAATCTGTTGGCAGAACAACACAACATGAGTCGCGCTGAGATGATCCAGATGTTGCTTAAGCAACATTTAGCGCAAGAAGCCGTGCTTGGGTCACAGAATTAATTCATAATCAACCATTATTCAACACCAAGGGTATACAACCACTATGGCAAGTGTAGGTCTGTTTTTCGGTAGTGATACCGGTAATACGGAAGCCGTGGCCGGCATGATCCAGAAAGAATTGGGCTCACATCTGGTCGATGTCTTCGATATCGCCAAGAGTACCAAGGCTGATATTGAAAATTTCGATCTGCTGATCCTCGGTATTCCAACCTGGTATTACGGTGAGTCACAAGCTGACTGGGATGACTTCCTTCCTGAGCTCGAAGAGATCGACTTCACCGACAAGCTGGTTGCCATCTTTGGCTGTGGAGATCAGGAAGACTATGCAGAGTACTTCCTCGATGCCATGGGTACACTACGTGATGCCGTAGAAGCGCGCGGTGCCATCATCATTGGCCACTGGCCAACCGAGGGGTATCAATTCGAGGCGTCGAAGGCTCTGGTCGATGACAAGCATTTCGTGGGACTGGGCATAGATGAAGATCGTCAGCCAGACCTCACTGCGGCCCGGGTCGAGGCCTGGTGCAAACAGCTGGTCGATGAGATGTGCCTCTCTGAATTGCAATAAGCCTCTGGCCCGCTCTTGCGGGCCATTTTATTCTCCCCCTTCGCACGCATCGAGGGGCTAACATGTCTAACCTATTCATCTCCGGTCTGCTCAACATCGAGACCACGCTGGCCATCAGCGGTTTCCCGCTTCCGTACGCTCCTGTGCACTACCCTTTTCATGGCATCCAGAGCACTGTCTCAGGCGTTGGCTTCAACCTGGCTAAAGCACTTCACCAGCTGGGCAATCAGGTTTCACTGCATAGCCTGCTCGGCCAAGACATGGCCGCTGACATGATTCGCCACGCCGTAGCCGAAGTGGGTCTTTCCACTCAGGGGCTGGAGGCAAGCCTCTGTGCCACGGCCCAGAGCGTCATCCTCTACGAGCCCGATGGCCGTCGCCAGATCCATGTCGATCTCAAAGAGTGCCAAGAGCGTCAGTTGAGCCAGGTTACCGATACCCAGTTACAGCAGGCCGATCTGGCGCTCTTGTGCAACATCAACTTCTCGCGCCCCCTACTCCAGCGGGCAAAAAAACTAGGCACACCCATAGCCTGTGATGTGCACGTCTTGAGCGATCCGTTTGATGCCTACAACCGCGATTTTATGCAAGCCGCCGACATACTGTTTTTGAGCGATGAGGGGCTAGGCGACCGCCCGGCCGAAGCCCTGCTGCGCGAGCTGGCCGCTCTTTATGGCAGTGCCATAGTGGTGATGGGCCAGGGCCAAGCGGGTGCCTTGATGTATGTCCGAGCCGATCAACAGGTTTATCATGCCCCCGCTTGTGCGCCACGCGGCATCATCAATACGGTTGGCGCGGGGGACGCACTCTTCTCCGCCTTCATTCACGACTGGAGCAAACATCGCAACCCCTATCAGGCTCTGACGCGCGCCACTTACTATGCAGGCTGGAAGATAGGATCGACGGGTGCGGCCGAAGGACTGCTGGATGAGGCGCAATGGCTGGCCCTGTGCCCCTAGCCGCGAACGCTCCTCCTACTATGGCCAGCAGCCTGTTTTCACCCCCGTGGTTCCATTTTTGCGGCACAAAGACATATAATGTTAACAACTGACCCCATACGGCAGAGCCATCCGCCGTCCATCATGAAAGAGTGCCATGTCAAACAATAATCAGCAGCTCAAAGATGCCGGTCTGAAGATCACCTCGCCACGGATCAAGATACTGGAGTATCTGAAAACCCCGGAATGCCAACACATCAGTGCCGAAGAGCTCTATAAGAAACTACTCGATCAGGGCGAAGAGATTGGCCTGGCGACCGTCTACCGGGTGCTGAACCAATTTGATGATGCAGGCATTGTCACCCGCCACCACTTTGAAGGTGGTAAATCCGTGTTTGAGCTGGCTCATCAGGATCATCACGATCATCTGGTTTGCCTCGACTGTGGCCGGGTCATCGAATTTCACGATGATGTGATCGAACAACGTCAAAGCGAGATTGCACAGAAATATGGCATGGCATTGACCCACCACAGTCTCTACCTCTATGGCCATTGCGACCATCCAGAATGCATCGCCAAACGCACTAAGAAATAGGATTTCTCCATAAAAAAAACCGCCTTCCGGCGGTTTTTTTATTACTACGGTTACCCCTGCCAGGTGTCGCGCAAAGCAACCGTCATGTTAAACACCAGGTGCTCAGGGCTGGAGAGCTTGCTGTCAGCACAGAAGTACCCCTCACGCTCGAACTGATAAGCCTGCTCCGGCTTGGCGCTAGCCAGGCTCGGCTCGACACGCGCCCCCTCTATGATGGTCAGAGAGTGAGGATTAATGGTAGAGAGGAAATCTTCTGCTGCCCCTGGATTGGCCACGGCAAAGAGTCGATCGTAAAGACGCACTTGGGCAGGCAGCGAAAGGTCGGCACTCACCCAGTGGATCACACCCTTCACCTTGCGACCATCGGCCGGATCCTTGCCCAGCGTGTCGGCATCATAGGTGCAGTAGATGGTCGTTACCTTGCCATCCGCATCCTTCTCGACCCGCTCGGCCTTGATCACGTAAGCATGGCGCAGGCGCACCTCTTTACCCAGCACCAGACGCTTGAACTGCTTGTTGGCCTCTTCGCGGAAGTCACTCTCATCGATGAAGACTTCCCGGGTGAAGGGCAGCTCGTGTGTACCGAGCTCAGGCTTGTTCGGGTGATTGGGCGACTGCAGCCGCTCTACCTGGCCTTGCGGGTAGTTTTCAATCACCACACGCACCGGACGCAGCACAGCCATGGCGCGGGGCGCATTCTCATTGAGATCCTCGCGGATGCAGGACTCCAATGCACTCATCTCTACCGTATTGTCCTGTTTGGTCACGCCGATGCGCTGGCAAAACTCACGGATAGCCGCTGGCGTATAACCGCGACGACGCAAGCCGGAGACAGTCGGCATACGAGGATCATCCCACCCTTCAACGACCTTCTCGGTAACCAGCAGGTTCAGCTTGCGCTTGGACATGATGCTGTATTCGAGATTCAGACGGCTGAACTCATATTGGCGTGGATGGCACTCTATGGTGATGTTATCCAGCACCCAGTCATAGAGGCGACGGTTATCCTGAAACTCCAGGGTACAGATGGAGTGAGTGATCCCCTCCAGGGCGTCCGAGATACAGTGGGTGAAATCGTACATGGGGTAGATGCACCACTTGTCCCCTGTCTGATGATGTTCGGCAAACTTCACCCGGTAGATGACAGGATCGCGCATCACAATAAAGGAGGAGGCCATGTCAATCTTGGCACGCAGACAGGCTTCCCCCTCTTTGAAACCACCGGCACGCATCTTCTCAAACAGGGCGAGGTTCTCCTCGACACTGCGATCGCGGTAAGGGCTGTTCTTGCCCGGAGCCGTCAGGGTGCCACGGTATTCACGGATCTGCTCGGCATTGAGCTCGTCCACATAAGCCAATCCCTTCTGGATCAGCTCAATGGCATAACCGTAAAGCTTGTCGAAATAGTCGGAGGAGTAACGGACCGCACCGCTCCACTGGAAGCCCAGCCACTGCACATCACGCTGGATAGACTCCACATACTCCACCTCTTCCTTGGCCGGATTGGTATCGTCAAAGCGCAGATTGCAGGTTCCCTGATAATCCTGCGCTATGCCAAAGTTCAGGCAGATGGATTTGGCATGGCCGATATGCAAATAACCATTCGGTTCCGGGGGAAAGCGAGTAGCCACATGGTTGTGTTTACCGCTCGCCAGATCTTCATCTATGATCTGACGAATAAAATTGCTGGGGCGATGTTCCGCCTGAGTCATTCACTCACCTCAAGAGATAATAGCTACAACTGCGTGTTAACCACTTATAATCCATGAATCCCTCTTAGGGCTCAAGGCATTTATCTCTCAGGCACCGGAAGACACAGATGAAAAAACCCCGCCAAAGCGGGGTTTTCATGAACAGCTATCGCGGTTTACAGGCCCAGGAGCTCCGCATAACCCGCTTTATTCACCCGGCAAGCGAACTTGGCTCAAATCTTCGGTAAGGGGTATCTGCTTCATCTCACCCGCCATAATCTCAGCCAGGGGGCCCAGCACCACTTGCAGATTCTGCTCACCGAGTTTGATCACCCCAGAGGCACCCAACCCTTTGAGTACACGCTCATTGACCAAGGTGCGATCCTTCAGCGTCAACCGCAGGCGGGTAATACAGGCATCTATGCTCTGCAGGTTAGAGTGCCCACCCAAAGCCTTGAGGTACTGCCTGGCCAACTCACCCCGGCTTGTAGCCTGCGCCTCACCCTGAGTAGGGGCACCAACCTCCTCCTCTTCACGACCCGGAGTCTTCAGATTGAAGCGAACTATCATAAAGCGGAAGAGCAGGTAATAGATGAAGAAGAATGCCACACCTTGCAACAGCAACATGTACCACTGCACGGCCAGC
Source organism: Aeromonadaceae bacterium (assembly GCA_051645725.1). Classification (GTDB taxonomy): domain Bacteria; phylum Pseudomonadota; class Gammaproteobacteria; order Enterobacterales; family Aeromonadaceae; genus Pseudaeromonas. The sequence goes on from JBOFBS010000389.1 coordinate 9,280, forward strand.
GGATTGCGGGAAGAGAGCACCAAGTCGACCAAACCAGCGCTAAAACCAAAACCGGCGATCCAGTGCATGGTGGCAGCAATGAAGACCGAGAGCCCGGTCAAGAGCGCATGCAGCACATAGAGTAAGGGGGCGACAAACATGAAGGCGAACTCAAGAGGCTCAGTGACCCCGGTGAAGAAGGCAGAAAATGCCGCCGCCAACATGATGGAAGCCACCTTCGCCTTATTACTCGCCTTGGCGGTGTGATAGATGGCCAATGCTGCCCCAGGCAAACCAAACATCATGATGGGGAAGAACCCCGCCTGATACATGCCCGTCACGCCTACCACGGCCTTGCCTTCGGCCAGAGACTTGGCCCCACCGATAAAGTTGGGGATATCATTGATCCCGGCCACATCAAACCAGAAGACAGAATTCAGAGCATGGTGCAAGCCAACCGGGATCAACAATCGGTTGAAGGTGGCATAGATACCCGCCCCTGTGGCACCCAAGCCTTGGATCTGTTCCCCAAAATTAACCAGACCACCGAATATCACAGGCCACAGATACATGAGCACAAACGCCAGAGGGATCATGGCAAACGAGGTGAGTATGGGAACCAGGCGTCGACCGCTGAAGAAGGCCAGCGCCTTGTGCAGCTCCACCTCGCTGAAGCGATTGTAGAGTTCAGCGGCTATGATGCCGGTGAGGATCCCAACAAATTGATTCTTGATCTTGCCAAAGGCGGCAGGAACCTCAGCCTGAGCCATCCCCATGATCTGTGAGACGGCCTCTGGTGAACAGAGGGTCGTCAGTACCAGAAAGCCGACAAAACCCGCCAGTGCCGCCGCCCCATCTTTGTCCTTGGAGAGGCCATAGGCGACCCCCACGGCGAACAGCACAGACATATTGTCTATGATGGCGCCACCCGATTTGATGAAAAAAGCCGCCAGGGCGCTATTTCCACCCCAGGCCACCGGATCAATCCAGTAGCCGACCCCCATCAGGATAGCCGCAGCCGGTAGCGTCGCTACAGGCACCATCAAGGCCCGCCCCACTTTTTGTAGATACCCGAGTATGTTCACATGCCGCTCCTTACATGACCTTTGCCCATAGCCCCGTGCAACCAGTTAAGCACCAACATCTGCCTAACTGCCGCCAAGAGTTCAATGCTCCCCGCAATCGCTCGTATCGAACTCATCACGCCACATCACGGGGAATGGAAGCAGTCTAGAGCACTTATTTTTCATAGATAATCAACTTTGCTCATTTTCGCGACAAGGATCACCAAAGAGGGGGTGAAATCCTCCTTTAAATCGCCTTAAATAGACACTTAATTTATGGCGAAAAATATTGCTGCCATATTTCTTCATTTGTACAGGAGATCGTCATGCGCCTCATTCCCCTGCAAACAGCCGAACAGGTAGGTTACTGGTCCGCCCGCTATATAGTGGATCGTATTAATCGCTTTGCCCCCACCCCGGAACGCCCCTTCGTGCTAGGCCTGCCAACCGGTGGTACGCCACTGACCACTTACCGCCGTCTCATCGAGCTGCACAAACAGGGCGAGATCAGCTTCGCCAACGTGGTGACCTTCAACATGGATGAGTATGTGGAACTTCCTGAGTCCCACCCTCAGAGCTACCATCACTTCATGCATGCAAACTTCTTTAACCACATTGATATTCCTGCTGAAAACATCAATATGCTCGATGGCAATGCCCTGGATCTCATGGCTGAATGTCGACGTTACGAAGAGAAGATAAAATCCTATGGTCGCATCCACCTCTTCTTAGGGGGCGTAGGCACAGATGGTCACATCGCCTTCAATGAGCCGGCCTCCTCGCTGAGCTCTCGAACCCGGATCAAGACACTCACAGACGACACCCGGATAAGCAACGCCCGCTTCTTCGATGGCGATCTCAGCCAGGTCCCCCATCTGGCGCTGACGGTAGGAGTAGGTACGCTGCTGGATGCCGAAGAGATCATGATACTGGTCACTGGCCACAACAAGGCCCTGGCCCTGCAAGCCGCCGTCGAAGGCGGGGTTAACCATATGTGGACCATCTCGGCCCTGCAGTTGCATCCCAAGGGGATCATGGTCTGTGATGAAGCCTCCACGCAGGAGCTGAAAGTCAAGACAGTACGCTACTTCCAGCAGCTGGAAGCCGACAATATCAAGCGGATGTGATGGAATATGGAAGCTAAAAACCTCTTGGCGCTGATTAATGGCACCATACACACTCAGGATGGCGTTCTGCACGACCATGCTGTGTTGATCCAGGATGAGCGGATTGCCGCTTTGCTACCCCGGCAAGCCTGCCCGGCAGAGATCCCCTCTTATGATCTGGGTGGTGCTCACCTGAGTGCAGGCTTTATCGATCTGCAACTCAATGGCTGCGGGGGCGTCATGTTCAATCAAGCCCCCACTGTGACGACGCTGGAAAAGATGCAGGAAGCCAACCTGCGCTCTGGCACCACCAGTTTCTTGCCCACGCTGATCACCGCCAGTGATGAAGAGATGCGCGCAGCGATCGCCACCACACGCGACTATATGCAGCGCCATCGGCACCAGGTACTCGGCCTTCACCTGGAGGGCCCCTACACCAATCCGCGACGCAAGGGGATACACCCTCAGAGCCTGATCCGGACACCCAGCCCCGAGATGATCGACTACCTGTGTGACGCTGCGCCCTGGATTGCCAAGATCACGCTCGCCCCAGAAACCAATCAGGCCAGCCATCTCCGCCGCCTGAGCCAGGCCGGTATCCTGGTATCGATTGGCCACAGTGCAGCCACATACGATGAGGCCATGAGCGGTTTTGATGCGGGGATCCGCTTTGCTACCCACCTCTATAACGCCATGACCCCCACCCTCAATGGTCGCGAACCTGGGGTTGTGGGCGCCATTTATGACAGAGAGGATATCTACGCCGGCATCATAGTCGATGGTCACCATGTTCACCCGGCTAATGTGCGGCTAGCCCACAAGATGCTGGGGGAACGCCTCTGCCTGGTCACAGATGCCACGGCGCCAGCGGGTGCGGCACAAGGTTTTGATCACTTCGATTTTTGTGGCGCCACTGTATTCTATCGGGATGGCCAGTGTATCGATGCCAATGGCACATTAGGTGGTTCGGCGCTCACCATGATAGAGGGGGTCCGCAATCTGGTCGAGCTGGTTGGGCTCCCCCTGGACGAAGCCCTGCGCATGGCGAGCCTCTATCCCAGTCGAGCCATAGGCATGGAGAGCGAGCTGGGCAGTATCACACCAGGCAAGATCGCCAATCTGGTCGTATTCGATGACCACTATCGCGTTCATGCCACCCTGGTCAACGGACACTACCAAGAGCATAAGCCCCTATGACGGAAGGACACATTGCTAATATAGATCTGGTTAAACAGGTCAATACGGCTGCCGTTTATCGCCTGATAGACGAACGCGGCCCCATATCGCGCATCCAGGTAGCCGAGCTAAGCCAATTGGCACCAGCCAGCATCACCAAGATCACGCGCCAACTGCTGGAGCACGATCTTATCAGCGAGGTCGCCCTGCAGGAGTCCACCGGAGGTCGCCGGGCCATCTCCCTGACCACGGTACGTGATCGTCTGCGTTTCATCTCCTGCCGCCTGGGTCGCCGCACCTTGCATCTGAGCGTGTGTGATCTCAACGGCAATGAACTGGAGCACGTAGAGCAGAGCATACAGCAGACGGGGAATGAGGCTATCCTGGCACTGCTCATCGCGGCCATCAGCCAATTGCTGCAGCAACAGGCCGCCTTGTCGCACTCACCTCTGGCTCTGGCCATTACCCTTCCCGGCCTGGTCAATCCTGAGTCAGGTGAAGTGATCTATATGCCACGACTGGATCTTCATCAGCTGCCGCTGGCATCCCTCTTAAGCCACCATTTTTCCCTTCCCGTCTTCCTGGGCAATGACACGCGCTCACTCGCCTTGGCCGAACACTACTTTGGCGCCTCCCGCGACTGCCAGGACTCTATCCTCATCAGCGTTCATAACGGCGCTGGGGCAGGCATAGTGAGTAACGGTAAGGTACTGCTGGGAAAGAACCGTAATGTAGGCGAGATAGGCCACATACAAATGAAACCGTTTGGCCGCCGCTGCCACTGCGGTAACTTTGGCTGCCTGGAGACCATAGCCTCCAACCCGGCCATAGTGGAACAGGCTCAGGAACTGCTGCGCCAGGGGCATGCCAGTAGCCTGAAAATAGAAGGGCTGACCATAGAGCAGATCTGCCTGGCCGCCAATCAAGGAGATGAGCTGGCGCGCCATGTTATCACTGAGGTGGGAGAATACCTGGGCCGCACCATAGCCATCATGGTCAACCTCTTTAACCCGGAAAAGATCCTGCTGACAGGCGAGATAGTGGCAGCAGATGCCATTTTGTTTCCCGCCATCCGTCGCTGCATAGTGCAACAATCTCTGCCCAACTTTCATCTCAACCTGCCCATAGTTCGAGCGCATTTCCAGACACAGGCAACTCTTGGCGGTATCGCCTTGATAAAACGAGCACTACTTGAAGGGGACTTATTGCAGCGCATCATGGAAAAGCAGGCATGATTGAAAAGCGGGATTAAGCTTTTTTCTTCTATTTTTATCGGCAAGCTCCTTGGTAAGCTCTGATTTTTGCTGCTTTTTCCGACAGAAATGGTCGGTTCGAACGAGTCATACCCGTACAATTGTGCAGGCAAGCAGCAATTCATCGAGCGATAAAAAAATTTTATCGTAAAATGAAAAAACTCGATTTTTAACTCTGCTACAGGCTGAACATACTTCCCCGCGATAGGACAACCAACAAAAGTATTGACCATCATGAGCTTTGAATCAGACAAGCGTTTTAACGACTTCCAACATTTTCCTCGCGGCCTGCGTCGTAGCGGTGAGTTCACCGTGGCCGAGGCCAATACTCTGGAGCAGTGCGGGCATGTGATGCTCGAACTTTACCAAGGCAAACGAGAACCCAAGGATGAGGTCGAAACCGACTTCGTGGCGCGGGTTAAATCGGGTGAGGCCGCTGGCAATACCTTCGCCAAGGTGTGGTTCAAATACCTGAAGGTGATAGGTCCACGCCGTGTGCACCGCTTATGCACCTCGGGTGGCAATGCGACCGATGATGGCCCATTCGAAGCAGCCGAGGAATCACTGGATTAATGGATACGGATCTGCTGCGCACCTTTATTGAGGTCAGTAAAACCCGACATTTCGGCCGCGCGGCAGAAACCCTCTATTTGACCCAATCTGCGGTCAGTTTCCGTATTCGACAGCTGGAGCAACAGCTGGGTGTCTCTCTTTTTGCTCGTCACCGCAATAATATCCAGCTTACGCTGGCAGGGGAGCGTTTGCTCCCCTATGCCGAATCCATACTGCAAACCTTGGGTCGTGCCAAGCAAGAGCTGGTGCAACAGGGAGCCAACCGTCATCAGCTGGCAATTGGCGCTCCGCTCTTTTGCTGGGAATTGGGCTTGCAGGAGTGGCTGGATAACTGGTTTGCACACTCCCCCCAGCACCACCTGCGTCTGGAGTTGGGTAACAGAGAGCAACTATGCCGCCAACTGCTGGAGCGGACTCTGGATCTGGCGATCCTGGGCGAACCAAGCAAGATTGAAGAGGTGACGGTACGTCCCTTTGCGGAGTACCCGCTCTGCCTGGTGAGCCGCCAAGCCAGCCTACCCATGTCGCAAGTGGCTCAACAAGCTTTGGTCATGGTGGAAAACCATGCTCTCTTCTCGAACACGCCCCTGCCGAGTGAGTTGCAAAATCAAGCGCCTGTGCTGATCACCCCCTCCATGCGTCAAGCCACCCAACATCTCAAACGCCACGGCGGTGTTGCCTACCTGCCCCACCCCGCTGTTGCCAGCCTGATCCGCGAAGGTGAATTGCATCTGGTCGAGGGGGCACCAACCTTGAGCCGTAATCTCTATCTGGCCTATTTGACCAATGCCCCCAGGGATCCTCAACTCGAGGCACTACTTTCACAACCCTGGCGCATCGCGCACAAGGGCTCATCACGCAGCTAAGCCCACACCCCAACCTAAGCCGCCCAAGCATAGCGCTGCAGACATGTCCCTCCCGCCACGCTCATAAGCAATAACTCCCCATCACGGTAGAGACCAAAGCTGGCCTCCCCCTGTCGAGGAAAGGTGATAGAACCAGGATTCATACAAACCACTCCCTCTTCATCACGAGTGATACCCGCGACATGGCTATGCCCACTGAGCAGCAATGCCCCTGGCGACAGGGCTAACTGCTTGCTGTCATAGAGATGACCGTGGGTCAAACAGACCCGGCGCCCCTGCAGCAGCAAGTAGTTATAGGGGGCCAGCATGGGAAACTCGAGCAACATCTGATCCACTTCGCTATCACAATTGCCGCGTACCGCAATAATTTGCTGCTTGAGAGAATTGAGCAGTTCGGCAACCCGAGCCGGAGCATACCCCTCAGGCACAGGATTGCGTGGACCGTGATTCAGCAGATCTCCCAGCAGCAGATAATGACTTGGAGCAAAAGCGTGCAGACACTCAAGTGTCCTCTCCAGCGCCGAGGCCGAACCATGAATATCCGACAGGATGGCAAGCGTTGTCATGGCAACTCTCCTTATGAAACCGCTTGGGAGTATAACGCCAAAATGAGTACGCCCGCAGTCTGCGGGCGTACTCAATTATTGATGCTATCTGGATAGCCGAACTAGGAATGCTGAACCAGGCCTATCTGGCCCTCCGGCAGCCACTCGTAGTAACACTCGGCGCGGGCACCACAACAACTGCCTGAGCAACCTGCCGCCTGGGCCTTACGGATGCGCCCCTTGCGCATCCACACGCCCAGCATGGCATCGACTACCTCTTCCGATGCCTGAAAGTGACGGGAAAGCTCCAGGCGAGTCATCTTGCCTCGGCTCGCCAGTAGCGAGCCCAATTCACGCACTATCATATCAATACCACCTTGCTCGCCAGAATATTCCCCTTGCGTCGCATGCCCCACCAGGTCAGAACCGAGACCAGGCTAAAGAAGGCAACCCAGGCCACACTCTGAGCGGGATGAGCTGAGAAGGTAGCCAGCTGGTAGTAAAGGATGGCGATCATGAAGGCCATCAGGTTACACCACATGGCGGTGAAAATTGCCCAGTTACGTCCAGCTTCCCGTACCAAGGCCCCCATGGCCGCGGCGCAGGGCATGTAGAGCAGGATAAAGAGCAGATAGGCAAAGGCGCCGATCTGGCCATCAAAATGGCTCTGCATGTTGGCAAATGTCGATAGCTCAACCCCCTGCTCTTCGGCCATGGCCTGCTTGTCCTGCAGATCGCCCAGTTCCAACCCTGCCGGATCCCAGGGGTTGATGGCGGCCAGGTTGGCAGGAATAGTCTCAAGCGCCTCGAGGAACGAAGCCGTCAGACTAAACGGGCTCTCTTCTTCATCTGTCGCACTCTGATAAAGACTATTGAGTGTCCCGACTACCGCTTCCTTGGCAAAGATACCGGTGGCAATCCCCACGGTTGCTTGCCAATTATCTTCCCGTACACCCAAGGGTGACAAAACGGGTGTCACCCAAGCCGCAGCCTGGCTCAACAGAGATTTATCGGTGTTTTCATTACCGAAGCTGCCATCACTGCCTAGGGTATTGAAAAGGTTCAGCACGGCTACCATCAGCACTATGGTCTTACCCGCCCCCAACACAAAGCTACGCAACTTATGCCAGGTCTTGATCAGAACATAGGAGGGCCGGGGCAACTCGTAATCCGGCATCTCCATGACCATGGATTCACTGCTGCCGGGTAACAAGGTTTTGCGCAGGACAAGGCCGGTCAACACAGCTACCGCTATCCCTATGAGGTAGAGCAGAAACACCACGTTCTGCCCGGATTGAGGGAAAAAGGCCACGGCAAACAGGGCATATACGGGTAAACGGGCACCACAGGACATGAAGGGAGCCATGGACATGGTGATCAACCGCTCCCGTTCGGCATTAAGGGTACGCGCCGACATGAAGGCGGGCACTGAGCAGCCAAACCCCATCAGCATGGGCACAAAGGCCTTGCCCGGCAGCCCTAACTTGCGCATGGCCCTGTCCACCACAAACGCTGCCCGCGCCAGGTAACCTGAGGCCTCCAGCACAGCCAGGAAGAGATAGAGAAAGCCCACCACAGGGATGAAGGTGGCAACCGTCTGCATACCGCTACCAATGCCATCTGCGACCACAGAACGCAACCACTCAGGGGCCCCCCATTGGCCAAGCCAATGCCGAGGCCCATCGACAAACAGCGCCCCTGCCAACACATCGAAGAAATCAATGAAGGCACTCCCCACATTGATCGCAAACAGGAACATCAGGTACATAACCCCCAAAAAGATGGGGATGCCAAGCCAGCGATTGAGCAACAGGTTGTCGAGCCTTTCCGACCCCTTGAGGCTCAACTTACCATGTTGATGGACACAAGGACGCGCCTGCTCATGGATAAACCCATAGCGAACATCGGCCAGACTCAAATCCATGTCAACCTGGGCTTGAGTGCGTTGCACCAAGGCCCCTATCTCAGGCTCATCTGCCAGCTGCAGGGCTTCATCCAGCACAGGATCTCCCTCCAGCAACCGGATAGCGCATCCTCTGGCCGCCAGATGAGCATGGTGTATTCTCGGTTGCAGTTGCGCTATGGCCGCCTCGATCACCTCACCATAATCCAGCGTCAAAGCCTCGCGACTGGTCTGAGCCATCAGCAGCGGCAACTGCTCTTTGAGACCCTGAATGGCCTTACGATCATAGGCAGATAGCGCGACAACAGGACACCCCAGTACTTTGGCCAGCCCATGAGTATCGATAGATTGACGCCGTTTTTGCATCACATCGTATTTATTCAACACCACGAGCAACGGCAAGCCGAGTTCGCGAAGTTGCAGAGTCAGGAGCAAAGAGCGCTCCAGAGAGGTAGCATCTATGACGTTGATCACCAGATCGGGTTTGTGCGTCATGGCATAGCGAAAAGCGATCTGCTCATCTATGGAGCTGTCGCGACTCTCCAGGGCATAGATCCCTGGCAGGTCCATCAACTGATACTCATCTTCACCCTGAACAAAATGGCCGCTCTTCTTGTCGACCGTAACCCCACTCCAGTTACCCACTTGTTGGTTGGCACCGGTCAAGGCATTAAACAGAGAGGTCTTGCCGCTGTTGGGGTTACCAACCGTCATCAAATTCCAGTTCATAGGCGCTCAACCTCGATCAGCTTCGCCAGCTGTTTCTGTACAGAAAGAGTGATCCCACCTGTGGTGATCTGCAGGGGATCGCCCATTGGTGCACAGCGTAGGTAACGAACCTCACTGCAAGGCAGCAAGCCCATCGCCATCAGCTTGCGTCGTACAGATGCATCGAGAGCCCCAAGACTCAAAATACGGGCAGATTGGCCCGGCTGGATATCACTTAACTGCATATGCTGCCCCACAACCTTATTGATAACGATTATCACTAATCGGATTATAGAACGAATAACCATAAAATAAAGCAGTTTTTTATACCCCTATCTGGCTATACTCCAGGCCACTATTCAGGAGGCTTATCATGTCTGATCCCAACTCCCGTCTGGTCTACTCGACGGCCAGTGGCTTTGTCGCCGACACCACCAACCCCGCACCCGTTTCTGCCTCGCCCTTCCCTGATGATGGCGTCGTTCGCCTGCGCCGTGAGAACAAGGGACGCAAAGGCGCCGGGGTGATCACCATCCATGGCATACCAACTGAACGCCAAAAAGAGCTGGCCACCCTGCTGAAGAAAAAGTGTGGCACGGGAGGCGCCATCAAGGAGGGGATCATCGAAATTCAGGGAGATAAGCGCGATCTGATCCAGGCGGAGTTAATCAAGGCGGGATTCAAGGTGAAGTTGGCGGGCGGTTGAGTAAAGCGGTTAGCCCGGTTAAAACCCGGTTAGCCTGGTTAAAACAGAGAAAGCTGCTCGTCCGCCCACTCATCAAAGTGGCGGCCAATAAAGGGCAAAATGCCATCGGCAATAGGCCGCAACTGCTTTTGCACATAGTGTTCATAATCCAGGGGATGGGAGTGCCAATCGACCGGCTCTGGCCCCTGGGTCGTGATGACATACGAGATCCGCCCCCTGTGCTGATAGCGTGGCGGACGCCCCTGCCGAGCCAGCGCCTCATCGGCCAGACGTGCCGCCTTGACATGGGGCGGCTGACTCTTTTCGTAATCCGCTAGCCGACGCCGCAAACGCTTATGGTAGACAAGCTGGGCATCCCGCTCACCCGCCCGGGTCTGGCGTAGGGTTTCGGCAATAAAGGGGCCGGGATCCTCATCATGGAATATCCGCTGGTAAAGCCCCTGCTGGAACTGTTTGGCCAGCTCAGTCCAGTCACTGCGTACCGTCTCTAACCCCTTGAAGATCAGCTGCTCCTGCTCACCTTCTCCAGACAAGCCCGCATAGCGCTTCTTGCTCCCCACCTCTGTGCCACGGATGGTTGGCATCAAGAAGCGGTGGTAGTGGCGCTCAAACTGCAACTCCAGGCAGGAGTCCACCCCCAGCTCACTGGCCAGGCGCTGCTGCCAATTTTCCGTGACCATATGCGCCAAGGTGAGGCCAATGGTACCCGCCTGCGCCTCGCTGACCGGCTCGGGCAACCAGACAAAGAGAGAGTCGGTATCCCCATAGATGACGCTATATCCCGCTCTCTCGATCAGTTTGCGAGTCTCTTGCATGATCCAGTGACCACGCAGGGTGATGCTCGAGGCCAGTCTGGGATCAAAGAAGCGGCACCCTTGCGAACCCAGCACCCCATAGAAGGAGTTCATCAAGATCTTGATGGCCCGTGAGAGCGCTTCATCCCGCTGGGCCTTGGCCTTATCGCGCTCGGCCCAGAGCTGGGTGATGAGCGCTGGCAAGATAGGCGCCTGGCGACTAAAGCGCGCCCCCAGGTAACCGGGAATAGCAGTATGGTGCGAGTCGGCTACCCCAACGGCTGGCCCCTCTTCGTCCATCCCCAACACCAGCGCTAGCGGATCTATCCCGAAGGTGCGAATGATACTGGGGTAGAGGCTCTTGTAATCCAGCACCAGCACATGGTGATAGAGACCCGGGCGGGAATCCATCACATAGCCACCCGGCGAGGGGGCACCATGAATGCTATCCAGATTGGGCGCCACATAGCCTCGTTGATGCAAGCGTGGCAGATAGAGGTGGGAGAAGGCCGCGACAGAGCCACCGTAGCGATCCAGCTCCAGACCAGTCAGCTGGCTGCGCAATCGGCTAAACGCCAGCAGATGGCAGTGTGCGAAGATGGCCGTCACCAGACGACAATCCTCCAAGTTATAGCGGGCCAATGCCCGTTTATCGTGGGCAAAGAGCTCGGCAATCTGCTCGGCTCGCCCTTCAACCTCATCGATCTGCTTGCCACGCCCCAGCACCTGCTGAGCCACGGCCTCTAGGCTATAGCTCTCAAAGTGCCAGGTCGCCGATTTGAGGGTCGCAATGCCATCCAGAACGACCCGCCCCGCCAGCCAGACCTGCCCCTGGCGTTCATCGATACCTTCACGCCAGCGCACCTTGGCACCACCTCGCCCCCAGCGCATGGGTAAACGATGCAGTGTCGCGCGTTGGATCAAGAGGCGGAAGTCGAAGTTCACCAGATTCCAACCTATGATGAGATCCGGATCCAGGGCCAGCAGTTGACGCTCCAGCGCCTGCAGCAGTTGCTTCTCGTCTGCTACCCACTCTATGGTGAAAGGCTCATCATAAGCCTGAGGCTCGCCCACCATCAGCACCCGCTCCAGGCTGGAGTGCCCCTCCTGGCTTAACTGCAAGCCTATGCAGAACAACTCACCGTTGAGCGCACACTCCACATCCAGGGAGAGCACACGAAATGAGGGCACCACTTCGGCTGGAAGCACGTCACTGGCTATCAGCTCTCGATAACCGGCGCACTGGCGCATGCGACCTGAGACCCTCACCCCTCCCGTGATAAATCGCTCCATCAGATAGCGATCCACATGGCGGATATCTGCCTCATAGAGTGAAATGCCGTGCAGCGTCAACAACTCCACCGCCCTGTGGTAGCGGGCCAGAGTTGAGAAGCAGCAAGCCTGAACCAGGTGGGAATCAAAGGTGCGCAGGGGGTGGGCTCGCAGCCAGCCATGGATCCCGTGCTCCTGCAGCAGAGCTATGGCTCGGCCTTGATCGCACTGCGGCAGATAGAAATAGAGCGGCTCATCCGCCACACATACTTTCAGGGGCCCGGAATCGGTCGCCAACCAGAGCTGGATCTCGTTGCCCTCACCCGCCTCCCGTTGACGATCCAGACTCTGGCGCGTCAATACGAACCCCTGGAGCTCACTCACCTGCCAGGAGCGGGTCATGATAAGCCTGTATGAGTGACAAATGCGGGAACGGAGCGGACTCGATAGCTAGGAGACATGGCATAGACTCACTCTGGGTAGATAACTCAATGATACTGTATAAAATATCAGTGTCACTACCAAAAAGAAAACGCCCAGCGCTGTTTAATAGCCGGGCGCCATCGCATCAATCTATTCCAAAGCCTACTCTTTTTTGCCGTAGCCGGATTGTTTGAGCGTAAAGCCATCCTGATTACTCCAGGCATCCAGACCACTGCGGTTATTTCCGGCGATCAGGCTGGCCGCCAGACTCGGGCTGTTAAATATCTGATCCTGGACAAAACGATAGCCCTGAGCCTGGCTCTCCAGCACCCCCTTGCTCAGCAAGGCCTCTCGCAACTCGATCACTGCCTCACGCAAGGAGTCAGCCTGCTCGGCATTAACAGTCGACCCCGCCAATACCACAAAACCGGGCTTGTGGCGCTGTCCAACCGGATACCCCCTTGCCTCGGCTCCCTTGACGCTGAAGAAATAACGCTCTCGTTCACCGGGTGCACTGTGCGCCAACGCCTTTTGCAAGGTCATCAGCTCATCATAGATTTCGATCGGCACTACAGCCGCCCGCCGCTGCCCCTTACTATCAACGATGAAACTGACCTGTTTGCTGAACATCCCTATCATCCCTTCTCTCTGGTCGTGAACCCCATCCAGCCTAGTGTGCCCTGTCTTACCAGCAGAGCCAAGATACTGAGCTTCATCTCTTTGTAAATCATTCCCTTAAGCAAAGCCGGGAGCAAACGGCGCAAGATGCATATCTAGAAAATGTAATTATCAAACCTAAGGCATAGCGTTGGTTTCCTCGCAAGGAAACAACATAAAAAATCACTTTATTTGATTATTTATACTTGCAGCCGACACGGTTTTTCATGATCATATGGCCACTTTTTACCGCAAGGTTTGGCAAGGATAACTCAATGGTTCGCGAAAGAGATGCAGTGCTGGTGAATGCGTTTCGTCACTCCACCCCCTATGTTAATCATCATAGAGGATCGACCTTTGTCATCATGATTGGTGGCGAAACCATTGCCGATGAGAACTTCAACGATATCGTCTCTGATATTGCCCTACTGCAAAGTCTCGGGATCCGCCTGGTGTTGGTCTTTGGCGCCCGCCCCCAGATTGACACCGCCTTGGCACAAGCCGGTATTCGCTCCCGTTTCCACAAACTAACCCGTGTCACCGACAGCGACAGCTTCCGTATCATCAAGCAAGTCTGTGGCGGCTTGCAACTGGAGATCACGTCACGCCTTTCCATGGGCCTCATCAATACCCCCATGCAAGGCGCCCGCCTGAATGTGGTCAGTGGTAACTTTGTCACAGCTCAGCCCATGGGCGTAGAAGATGGCATAGATTACTGCCACAGCGGCAAGGTCCGCCGGGTCGATGTGGAGGGTATCCGTCGCCAGTTGGCTCAAAATGCCATAGTGCTCATCTCCCCGGTCGGGTTCTCCGTTACAGGAGAGAGCTTTAGTGTCAACGCCGAAGAGATCGCCGCCCAGGTTGCCATCTATCTCAAAGCCGACAAGCTCATCTCCTTCTGCTCCTTGCAGGGGGTTATTGGCCAATCCGGCCAGGTCGTTTCCGAACTCTTCCCGGAACAGGCCGAAGAGTATCTGAGCGCCCTGGAGCAACAAGGGGAAGATAGCTCAGGTACAGCCCGCTACTTCCGGGCCGCCATAGCCTCCTGCCGCGCTGGCGTTCCCCGCTGTCACCTGGTCAGTTACAAAGAAGATGGCGCCCTGCTGCAAGAACTCTTTACCCGTGATGGCATAGGCACCCAGATAGTTCGCCAGAGTGCCGAACAGGCTCGGGCCGCCACCATAGATGATATCGGTGGCATACTGGATCTGATCCGGCCTCTGGAAGAGGAAGGGATACTGGTACGCCGCTCCCGCGAGCAACTGGAAATGGAGATCGACCACTTCAGCATCATAGAGCGAGATGGCATGGTGATTGGCTGCGCCGCCCTCTACCCCTTCCCCGAGGAGGCCATGGCCGAGATGGCCTGCGTGGCAATTCATCCGGAGTACCGCAGCTCCAGCCGGGGGGATCGCCTGGTTGCCAAGATAGAAGAGCATGCTCGCCGCCAAAACATACAGAAGTTATTTGTGTTAACAACTCGATCCATTCACTGGTTCCGGGAAAGAGGTTTCGAGCCTGTCGAGGTCAGTGATCTCCCTGTTGCCAAGCAGAAGCTCTATAACTACCAGCGTCGCTCTAAGATCTTATTGAAAACTATATAAAAGTAAAAAGCAGGCAAAAAAAAGACGGGGCCGACAAAGTTACCGGCCCCGTTTTGGCAATGGAGATTTCTGGTTTCCACAAGAGTTAATATAGCAGCGCCAACCAGGTAAGGTTCGTGGAACAGTTCACATAATTGGCTATAGATTTCACAAAATTAACAAAAAAGCACAGAGTAGATCACGCTTTGAAATGGTTTTCTGGTGCCGGTTACATTCACTATTTACGACTGAATGGCCGATAATCGGTTGACAGCCAGCTGTTCAAACAGGTATTTGTTATTTGATAAACCCCGCCTGGCGGGGACCAGAAGAGGCGCGTTGCCCAGGTAATCGATGTGAGGAGCCAGTATCCGCTGAACATCGTTGAGGGGGAGCAACGCCGAGATGCACCTGTGACTGGAAACAGATGCATCGGCTGCGAGGGCTGAATCCCTCGGGCTGTCACCTCAGGGTGAAGTGCTTCTGGCTGGAACGCTCTTCCCGCCGTATAGCCACGCCTCTTGCTTGTCATCGCACTTGTTTTATAAATGGATATTATTTTAAGTTTTCAGGAGTTCAGCAGTGAACCAGCTTTGCGTAGCCAAGTTTGGCGGTACTAGTGTTGCCAATGCCGAGGCCATGGGCCGTTGTGTCCAGGTTGTCGTTGCCAATCCCAAGACCCGTGTAGTCGTACTCAGCGCCAGCGCCGGCGTCACCAACCTCTTAGTCGAGCTCTCACAAGGCACGCTGGATGCAGCCGGGCGTGAAGATCGGCTGCAACGCCTCACCGATATTCAATTCCATATTCTGGATGCGCTGGGCCAACCCGCTACCTTGACTCAAACCATTCGCGACATGCTGGATGAGGTCAGGGATCTGGCCGCCCAAGCGAGCGTCGCCAGCGATGCCTCTTTGGTCGATCGCATGGTGGCCCAGGGTGAGCTGATGTCTACCCGCCTCTTCACCGAATTGATGAACCAGCAGGGCCACAAGGCCGTCTGGTTTGATGTGCGCAAGGTGATGCGCACCGATAGCCGCTTTGGCAAGGCGACCCCGGCCATCGAAGCCCTGCGCAGCCTGGCCCAACAGGAGATGGCTCCCCTGCTGGCGGATCACTATGTGATCACCCAAGGCTTCATTGGTGCCAACGCCGAAGGCCAGACCACCACACTGGGCCGTGGCGGCAGCGACTACAGCGCCGCCCTGCTGGCCGAGGCGCTGAATGTGGCCGAGCTGGAGATCTGGACCGATGTGCCCGGCATCTACACCACGGATCCTCGCATGGTCAAAAGCGCCCGCCCCATCCCCGAAATCAGCTTTGCCGAAGCCGCCGAAATGGCCACCTTCGGGGCCAAGGTGCTGCACCCCTCCACCCTGCAACCGGCGGTGCGCCGTAACATCCCGGTCTTTGTTGGCTCCAGCAAGGACCCAGCGGCGGGCGGCACCTGGGTACGCTCCAGCACTGAGTCTACCCCGCTCTTTCGTGCCATTGCCCTGCGCCGCAATCAGATACTGCTGACGCTCCAGAGCCCCAACATGCTGGGGGCCTGTGGCTTCCTGGCCGAAGTATTCACCATTTTGGCCCGCCATCGCATCTCGGTGGATCTGATCACCACCTCAGAGGTGAGCGTGGCCCTGACCCTGGATCACACCGGCAGCCAGTCCAATGGCAAGTCCATGTTAAGCGATGAGCTGCTGGCTGAACTCGGTGCCCTGTGTAAGGTCAAGGTTGAGTATGATCTGGCTCTGGTCGCCCTCATCGGCAACCAGATGAGTGCCGTCAGTGGCGCTGGCAGCCGCGTCTTTGCCGCAGTGGATGATGTCAATATCCGCATGATCTGCTACGGCGCCAGTGCCCACAACCTCTGCTTCCTGGTGTCAGAAAGTCAGGCCGAAGAGATCATCCAACGTCTGCATCACAAGCTGCTGGATTGATGGCTCGAATTCACTCTTGATGCCGTTTGAAGCGCAGGTTTTACCTGCGCTTTTTTCATCCATGATGTGAGGTAAACCCGCTGCACTCTCTTTGGCCTGGCTTCTCTCTTCCGGGCTTCCCCTGTTATGCTGCCCTGACACCCTTTTATGTTCAGGAGCTTGTGCATGATCCTCTCCACCACCCCCACTCTGGAAGGCAAACAGATCACCGAATACCGCGGCATTGTCGTAGGTGAGGCCATACTCGGAGCCAATATCTTCAAGGATCTCTTTGCTGGCATCCGCGACATCATAGGCGGCCGCTCCTCGGCCTATGAAAAAGAGTTGGCCAAGGCCCGGGAGATCGCCATGGCTGAGCTCTCCGACAATGCTCGCGCCGCCGGAGCCAATGCCGTCGTCGGCATAGATATCGACTATGAAGTGGTCGGCCCCAATGGGGGCATGCTGATGGTCAGCATCAGTGGAACAGCCGTCGTGGTGCGCTAATCATGAGCAGGGGGCTGCCATCTCGATCTAGCGAACAGCTTGAACTGTTCGAGCTGGCTAGCCCCTGTATCAGTGTCTGTCAAAGTGACGAGCGGGGTTATTGTCTTGGCTGCCACCGATCGCGAGCGGAGCGTTTTGCGTGGCAGAAGATGACCCGCACGGAACGACAGGAAGTGCTGCGCCTGTGCCGAGATCGGGCCCGTCGCAAACGACGAGCGGCCGCTGAATCCTCCGCCCTGCCACCCACGCAACTGACACTGGATGGCCTTGATGAACCTTAAGCCTTGAGAGCCCTAGGCATTGAGGGCAGAAGAGGCCTCCGCCATCTCTCCATCAGGGTACAAGGCAACTGCTGAACTGGTCAGCTGCTGTAAACGGGCATACACATTGGCAAAATTCGGTCTGGCCGCTGGAGCCGCCAGCAGACACTCATGCATCAACTCACTCAGTGCCTGGCGCAGAGTCGCAGGCAAGTCACAGTAAGCCATCAGCTCTTCGAGCAGACAGCCGAAGGCACGAACTTCCAGACGCTCAAGCGCCGTACCCAAGGGGCTACCCGGCTCGTAGAAGGAAGCGGCGCCAAAATCACCGAGCAAGGCCCCTCCCTGACCATTGTGCAGAATATTGTGGCCGTAGAGATCGCCATGCAAAATGCCGCGACCATGCAGATGCGCCGCCACCGAGGCCACACTCCGGGCTATACCCAGCATGGCCGGAAGCGTCAAGGCAAAACCGGCTTGGTAGCTATCTCGCGTACAGGAGTCGAGACTCGGCGGCCCGGCCAAGGTAGTAAAATCCGGGTCAATCAGGGCCATCACCAAGGCCGCCATGCCTGCAGGATGATCGTTGATCTCGCCAACCAGCTCGATTAAACCCGGATGACGCCCCGCCGCCAGGGACGCCGCCATCTCGCTCTGTGGCAAACCATCACTGGTCATCTCCCCCTTGAAACATTTCACCGCCACCGCTCGAGCGCCGCTCACTGGCTGCCAGTTGGCCGCAATAATCCGCCCCGAGGCCCCCTCACCCAGCTGCTCCCCCAGCGCTAACTCGCCCCACGGGATAGTCGTCACCGCCTCACTGCGCCGAGGCGGCTCACAGCAGGGATTACCGGCAAACGCCAGCCAGCTCAGGCGCGGCAGCGCCAACAGCCAGGAGGGCAACTTGGTTAGCCGGTTGGCCGCCAGACGCACCAGCTCAAGACGCTGGCAATTGGCCAAGCTCGGCGGCAAGCGCTCGAGCCGGTTCCCGGCCAGCATCAGCTTTTGCAGTTTCTGACACTGCCCCAGCGCCTCGGGCAGCGATGCTATCTGGTTATCGGTCAGCACCAGCCAGCGCAGGTTGGCTGGCAACGCCGCCGCTGGCACCTCGCGAATTTGATTGGCCTTAAATCCAATCATGGTCAGTGCCGGACAAGAGCCCAGCACCTCAGGCAGGCGGGAAAAATGGTTCTCGGAGCAAAAAATGATGCGCAGCTTGCGGCACTCGGCCAGAGCATCGGGCAGCTCAGAAAGGTGATTGCCACTGAGATCCAGCACCTCCAGCGAATCCTTCAGAGTCAGGATCTCAAGGGGAAAGGAAGTGAGGTTTTCACTCAACTTCAGGTGGCGAGCACCGCTCAACTCACCCGAACGCAACTGCTCGAGAGTATGCATATTCATTTCTCACATAACCGATTTTCAACCAGGAGGCCCACTACTCAGCCAGGCAGAGCAGCGGCCAGACGGGCCGGGGGGCTTATTATAAAGAATCGTGACCCGATGCGCCTGCTTTGTTACCTGGAAAACTCCGGGCAAGCCCATCAACGAAAGCCCCTGCTTGAGCAGCCCCCAGCTGCGAGCTTTCAGCCAAATCGCTGGCGGCATGGGATCAGCATCCATGCCTGATTACCCCAAATTCCCTCCTCACATGGTCCAGAGGGAGAGCATTTTTTGTCAGTTCGGGGATCCTGACGGAAGGTTTCAATCAGAGACAAGATTGGATCACCGGCATAAGCATCTACGTTTTGAAACACTCTCTCACTCTCCGTTTTGCGTCAACATCATCCGTTACACAGCATCACATCCCGCGGGGGGGCACGGTAATAATCAGGTTCTGGATGAGGGCCAACTCAGCCATGTCGCGCCGCCAGCGTAGTCCCCACCGAGGCGGTGATGATGGCTGCGATTCCCAGCCACTGACTCGGCGGCAGACTCTCACCTAAAAAGAGCATACCGACCAGGGCACCGACGGCCGGCTCACAACAGGTCAGGGTACCAAAGCTGCGGGGCGGTAGGCGACGCAACGCATACATCTCCAGGGTGTAAGGCACGGCGCTGGACAAAATAGCCACGGCGACCGCCACCACCAAGATGGCCGGCTCCAGCAAACCAACGCCAGCCTGGGCCCAACCAAACGGCAACACCACCAAGGTACCGATGGCCATGCCAAACGCCGGTGTGCTGGCTCCCAGCGCCAATCCCGCACGCCGACCTGTGATGATATACAAGCCCCAGCAGACCCCAGCGCCCAGAGCCAAAGCAGCCCCGAGTGGATCGATAACCTGCCCGCTCCCCGGTAACGGCAGTACCAGCGACAGTCCCACTACCGCTAATCCCAACCAGATGAGGTCCCCCCGTCGGCGCAAACCGACCAGCGCCACGGTCAGCGGGCCGATAAACTCGATGGCGAGCGCGATTCCCAGCGGCACCCGGGCAATCGCCATGTAAAACAGCAGGTTCATCAGGCTCAACGACAGGGCATAGGGCAGCACGGCGCGCCACTGTCGCAGGTCAGGGCGAATGCGCCAGGTTCGAAACGCCACCGCCAGCATCAGTGCGGCGATCCCTAAACGCAGCACGGTCGTACCCGCCGGACCAATGAGTGGAAACAGCGACTTGGCCAGCGAGGCACCGAGAGTAATCGACAGCATGGCCATGATCGCGGCCGCCATGGGGGCCAGTGCGGTCAGAGACGAAGCAGAGAAGGGCGATAATAGTTTAGACATGCAAGAAACCAGGGTTTGATAGCGGAGAGCCGTAAAATATATCGATTAGGTGCCATAAATTCAGATTATTCTC
This sequence comes from Aeromonadaceae bacterium, assembly GCA_051645725.1. GTDB lineage: Bacteria > Pseudomonadota > Gammaproteobacteria > Enterobacterales > Aeromonadaceae > Pseudaeromonas. The sequence continues at coordinate 29,368 of JBOFBS010000389.1, forward strand.
GCGATGTAGCGATAACTTTTTATCGCCACATCTAAAGAGAGCACAGAAAAAAGGTGGAAATTACTGAAAGCCACCTCATGGACAAGTTCGCTCTGCATAAAGGCCATCGTTATGCCACTGTGATTGGTGATCATGGATGCTGAACGGACTCGAGGCTTGTGGGGCATGGCAACAGCCGAGAGGCCATTCGCCCCTTTTTCGAGCTGATGGGCAAACGATGCCAACAGATTGAAGCTGTAGCCATGGACATGAATCCGCCTTCGATCTGGAGGTGAAAGCGCACTGTCGCAAGCCGAGGTGGTTTATGACTGGTTCCATGTCGTAGCGTGCTACAGCCGGAAAGTGATAGACCGCATTCGGGTGGATCAGGCTAATGCGTTACAGCACGATAGCCGACTCGTAAGGTGGTCAAGCAAGCGCGTTGGTTGCTACTGCGCAATAGAGACAATCTCAAAGAAGGACAAACAGTGCAATTACAAGAGCGACTGGAAGCCAATAAGCCCTTGGCCACAGCCTATGACCAGCTTGCTGGAGGGAGTGAATAATCGAATCAAGGTGATCAAACGCATGACCTA
>JBOFBS010000390.1:0-6733 GCA_051645725.1 Aeromonadaceae bacterium
TGGAGCTCAAGGCCCTGCCCAGCACACCGCGCTTTGTCGGGGAGAGCGCCAGCTTCGAAGTAGCCCTGAGCACACAGACACCCCGTTACGCCCTGCAACTGATGCCCCATCGCCCCTCCTCCAATCAGAGCTGGTTGCCGCGCTATCTCCACAGAAAAACCGAGCGACGGCAGCGCCCCCGCCTGTTGCTACAAGAGCAGTTGCCCCTGCTCACAGGACAGGGAAAACTCTGCGTCACCCTGCACCCCTGGCGACGCGGCTGGCTGCAAGCCGGACGACTGGAGATCAGCAGCCGGTTTCCACTTGGGCTATTCAAATGCTGGTCGCTTGTGGACTTGCAACTGGCTACCCTCATCTATCCCGCGCCACTGGCTTGCCATATGCAGCCTCTGGTCGCCGATCCGGGCGATACATCCCCTCATGCCACGCCTGGGGCCCATGATGAGATCTCGCACCAGCTGACCCGTAGCCACAGCCATACGGTGGAAGAGTTAAGTGGCCTGCGCCCCCATAAACCAGGAGAAGCCATGAGTCTTATCGCCTGGAAGCAGGTGGCCCAGGGGCGCGGCATGGTAAGTAAAGAGTTTGCCAGTGAAGAGCGAAGTGCCTGCTGGCTGACTCTGGCTCAGGCCCCGGGACACACACTGGAGGAGCAGCTTAGCGCCTTGAGTTACCAAGTACAGGAGCTTAGCAAACAGGGGCAGCACTTTGGCTTGCGGCTCAATGAGGTGCGCCTGGCACCCGGCACGGGGGCCGACCAACAACGCCAGGCTCTGCAAACTCTGGCAACCTACCGGAGCGAACCTTATGAAGGCTGAGCCATCTTCCTACTGGCATGATAGAGTGAGTGAACGCCATGAGCCGTATTGAGCCCCTGCTTGCTTCTGCCAGCCAGCCCAAGCTGGTGGACGCCCAAGCCCAGCTCTCGCCACGCAGCATCAACCGACTCACACTGCTGTGGCTGACCTTAAGCTACCTGCTGCTGGTGATCCCCCTCTACTCCCAGCTTAACCCCCTCATCTATCTGGGAGCCCTGCTCGCCATCGGCTGGCGATACCACAGCCACCTCCGTGGCCACCAGCCCCCCAAACGCTGGCTCCTCAACACCATAGCCCTGATCGCCAGCGCCTTTATCGTCCCCCTTTGGTGGTACGGCAACCTGTTGCAGGCCATGATCAACCTGCTGGTGCTGGCCATCTCACTCAAGTTTCTGGAGTTCCATGAGAAGCGGGATATCAGTGTCCATATCCTGGCGCTGCTCTTTCTAAGCGGCGTGCTCTTCGTCTACGAGCAACAGATGGCGATGGCGGCCTACCAGCTGGTGATCCAGCTGCTCTGCATCGCCACCCTGCTCTCCCTCTATCTACCCGGCCTCTGGCAACAGCAGCTGAAGATGGCCGGCAAGTTACTGCTGCAGAGTCTGCCGCTGATGTTGCTGCTCTTCATCATAATGCCGCGTCTGGCCCCCATGTGGCGTATGCCCGATGCCAAGCTCGCCACCACAGGGCTCAGCGAAAAGGTGGCCCCTGAGGATATCAGCCGTCTGGTACGCTCCAGCGAGCGGGTGTTCCGCGCCACCTTCTCCGGCACGGTTCCGGCGGAACGTTACTGGCGAGTCATGGTTCATGAGTGGTTCGATGGCCACGTCTGGAGCACGAGCCCCACCCTCAGCGCCTGGTTTAACGCCGTCAAACAGGGCAGCGGACAGGGGATCCGGCAGGGTAAGAAGCCCGACTGGCGGGGGGAACCTCAAGCCTACACCCTGCTACTGGAGCCCAACTCAGCCCACTGGGTCTATGCTCTGGAGCGCTCCCTTGGCCCAAACGAGGAGGTGCTGCTCACCCCCTATCAGGGGCTCTACACCCGCACACCCACGCTCCAGGCCAAACAACTGGCATTGCGTTACTACCCCGAGCCAGGCCAACCCGGCAAGCTCTCTGAGCTCACTCGCAAACTGGATCTGCAGTTACCACGCCAGGGCAATCCCCGCAGCCGCGAGCTGGCGCAGCAGTGGCGCAGTGCCAGTCAAAACGATGCGGAGGTGGCCCGCCGCGCCATGGACTATTTCCGCACTCAGGGTTTTGCCTACACACTGGAGCCGCCTCTGCTGCGGGGCGACAGCATAGATCAGCTGCTGTTTGACACTAAGCAAGGCTTCTGTGCCCACTATGCCAGCGCCTTCGCCTTCTTGATGCGCGCAGCCGGCATTCCTGCCCGGTTGGCAACCGGCTATCTGGGGGGCGAGTATGATCAGGCAGCCAACTTCGTCTCCGTCTACCAGTTTGATGCCCACGCCTGGGTGGAGCTCTGGCTGGAGGGGCGGTGGCAACGTTTTGATCCCACCTTGATGGTCACCCCGGATCGACTGAACCAGGGGCTGGATCAGGTCACCGAGAGCGACTTTCTGGCCACCGACCCCTTAAGCCTCAGTCGTTATCGAGGCATTCCCCTCCTTAACGAACTGCGCCTGGTCGTCGCACTGATTGATTTTCGCTGGAGTGTCTGGGTGCTGAACTTCAATGCCGAGCAGCAGCAACAGTTGCTGGCTGGCTGGTGGGGTAATCAAAGTTGGGGGCGCCTGCTCACTCTGCTGTGTGGCCTGCTCCTGGCTGCCCTCGCCGCCTGGCTCATCCACCGACTCTTCCGCCCCAAGCCACGCCAGGACCCGCTGCTGCGCGCCTATCACTTGGTCTGCCGGCGCCTGGCTCAGCAGGGCTACCCGCGTCACCCTTATGAGACGCCCCTGCAGTATGAGCAACGCCTCACGAATTCAGGCTATGCTGCCGCGCCGTTGCTAGCGGAGATCACCGCCCTCTTCAATGCCGCCCGCTATCGCCAGCGAGCCACGGCGGAGCGCCTAAAAGTGGCCCATACCATCCGCCGCTTGAGCCGACGACTAGGGGGTTAAACAGGGTGGCAGGAGCCTTGGGACGCGCTGCACGACTCAGTGGGATCAACCCACTCCTGCTGCTGCAACCAGGTGAGCCACTGCTTCTGCAACTGGCTCTTGGCCCGTTCATGATGGGCGGCAATGATGCGTGGTAGCGCCTGCTCCATGGGAACGGGGGCCGCCTCCTGTATGCCACAGCAGATCAGAAGATGGAACCCCATGGGGCTGGTGAGTATGGTGCTAAGCTGCCCCTCCGGCAGGCGGAACAGTGCCGCATCCAGCTCAGGGTAGAGTTGACCGGCCTCCACCCACCCAATCTCGCCACCATGCAGGGCCGATGGACACTCGGAGTGGCGTTCTGCCAGGTCGGCAAAGCGCGTGGGCGCCATCAAGAGCTGATTGCGCAAGCTCTCGATGCGACGACGCGCCACCAGTGGTCGATTGTCGATCAGATCCTCGTTGACCGTGATGAGAATATGCCGCACCCGGCGGCGCTCCGGTCGCAAGAACTGGCGCGGATGATCCAGATACCAGGCCCGCGCCGCCTCATCACTGATGGTGGGCACGGCCGAGACCACGCGATCAAGCACAGCCTCCATCAAGAGTTCACACTGCAATGCCTGGGTATACTCCTCGGAAGTCAGCTCCGCCTGCACCAAGGAGGCGTGCCAGCTCTCCTCATCGGCATACCCCTCGCGCTGCTGGGCCAGCCGGGCCGCCACCTCATCGGGGGAGACCTGAATGCCGGACTGTTTGGCATAGGAGAGGATCCGCGCCTCCAGCGCCAACTGCCTGGGCAACTGCTGGGCCAGAGCCGAGGCCTCCTCTTCGCAGAGCTCCCAGGGAGGACGCTGGTAGTGTTGCAGCGCCAGCTTCAGGCGCACATAGTTGACAGGATTCAACATGCGGCCTCCAGCTCGGAAACCCAGGGCTGCAAAGGCATGGGAGAACAGGGCCAGCGCAGTGCGCTCTCCGGTACCAGCAGCAGACGCTCGCCAAACAGCACCTCATAATTGACCTGAGTCGGCTCCCGCACCACGGCCAGGATCTGACCACTCTGCCCCTGCTCTATCGCTACCTCGCCACGCAATGCCAAAGGACAGGCGGCATGGACAAAATCACCAAACTCAAACTCATTCTCCACCCAGGGTTCACTGGCAGGCACCAGCTCCTGCTCCCGGCAACCAACCGTGATATCCAGATCCAGAAAGTGAACCTGGTAGATCATCTGATCTTGCAAGAAGACCCCGAATTCACGCACAAAGCCAACACTGCCCCGGCGCACCAACTGCTCTCCACGGCGCTTGCCGGGGAAGGTTCCATCATTACGTATGGTGCGGACGACACGCACCTCGGCACCAAATTCATAACTGGGTTTCATGGTTGTACCTCCTGTAAGGCAGAAAGCGGAATGAAGCAGGGCTCCAGCCGTTGATAGACCTGCAGGCTGGAGTGGATCCTCGCCTCCTGCTGATGAAACTGCTGATAACTCTCGGCCAGCAACTGCTGGGCCAGGGCAAACCTATCCGCCTCGGGCAGCGCAACGCTGAGGGTCATGCGCTGCAGCCGGGTGTGGAACTGGTGCATGATGTGCAGTCGACTGACACGCACCTGCTCAGGGTCAAAGGCCACGGCAAAGTGGTGCAAAAACTCCTCGGCCGTCTCCAGCTCATCGACTTCGGGTAACGTTGTAAACCACTCCATGGCGACTCCTACAAGACAGCGGTGGAAAGACCAAATACGGATTGATAGAGGGCGAGCAACTCGTTCTCGCTCGGATTACGTTTGTTCTGTTCGGCAAATTGCCGGATAGCCGCCAGCAGAGGCGGTATCTCGGTCTCGGCCAGGTGAAACCCTAAGGCTGCGAACACGGAGCGCACCCCGTTTCGCCCCGAGTGTTTACCCAACACCAGCTTGTGCTCCCGCCCGAGCAGCGCCGGGTCCACCCCCTGATAGTTGCGCGGATCTTTGAGCAAACCATCCACATGCAACCCCGACTCATGGGTAAAGACCCATTCGCCGATAAGCGACTTCTGCCCGGGAATAAGCCGACCCGAGGCCTTGGCTACCAACTGGCAGAGGCTAGGCAATTGGTGGGGATCAACACCCGTCTCCATACCCAGACACTGTCGCAGGGCCATGCTCACCTCCTCCAGGGGCGCGTTACCCGCCCGCTCGCCCAGACCCGCGACTGTGGTATTGGCATGTGTTGCTCCGGCCCGGATCGCCGCCAGGGTATTGGCCGTGGCCAACCCCAGGTCATCATGGGCGTGGATCTCCAACTGCCCCTGCCAGTGCTGACGCAGGGCACTTATCCGCTCGAAGGTGGAGAAGGGATCGAGCAGCCCCAGGGTATCGGCATAACGTAGCCTTTCAGCTCCACTCTTGGCGGCCACCTCGGCCACCTGCGCCAGGGCCTCACTGTCGGTGCGCGAGGCATCCTCACACCCGACACAGACCCGCATGCCCGAGGCGCGAGCCAGGCCCACTGCCGCGGCCAGACGCCCCAGAGCCACCTCGCGGGAGAGTCCCAACTTGCCACTGAGCATCTGATCCGAGGTCGGCATCGAGATATCGATCCAGCCGGTACCCAGGGTGGCAGCCAGACGTATCTCCTGAACATTCATCCGCGACCAGACCATCAGACGCTCGGCAGGCAGTTGGCTAACCAGCAGGCGTATGGTGTCACACTCCTCCGCCCCCATGGCGGGCACCCCCACCTCCAGCTCAGGGACACCGGCGCCGAGCAGGGCCTGGGCGATGGCGAGCTTCTCTTCCCGGGTAAAGGCAACCCCCGCACTCTGCTCCCCATCCCGCAACGTAGTGTCATTGATGACGATATCGCTCATGCTCTGCTCCTTGATCTGCCCACATGACAGCCAAGCCCTTGCCATGCATATGCAAGAGGTACAGCAAGAGCTGTTCCAGAATACAAATCGTTTAATATCATTATGTTAGCAACGTAGCTTCCGCCATATTGCACCGCAACAGACACTCATTGTCGCGATTGCGACAAACCCATGGGGATCAACAGGAGGCCAGTTGCATTTGCAGATAAAGTAGAGTGAAATTCACGGCATCTCGTCATGTTGCCAGCCGCTTGGCTGCTACCACCCCGGCCAGGCACTCTCTCCAAGATGAGATGAATTCATGGCTCCGCCGCACTAGCCTAAGCCGGACCAATCAAAAGCAGGCTTGGCCCCAAGCTCGCCCTCATGCTGAACCAAGGAGTGAAGATGCAGATCGAACACGTTGCCATCTGGTGCCAGGATCTGGAACGGATGCGGGCATTTTATGAGCACTACTTTCATGGGCAGGCCAACCAGAAATATGTCAACGCCCGCGGCTTCAGCTCCTACTTTCTACACTTCGAGCAGGGCGCGCGCCTGGAGCTGATGCAGTGGCCCCAGGTCAACCTGAGTAAAAATAGCGCCAGCACTGAATTCCTCGGCCTGGGGCATCTGGCCTTCACTCTGGGGAGCCGGGAGGCGGTGGACAGCCTGACCGCGCAGTTGGAGCGGGATGGTTTCGAACGTTTGAGCGGCCCGCGCGTCACGGGGGATGGCTATTACGAGAGCTGCCTGCTGGATCCTGAGCTCAATCGCATCGAGCTGTGTGCCTGAACCAAGCAGCCGAAGCCCGCGCCTGAATAGCCCCCTTGTAGCAAGGGGGCCTAGGCGCTCAGGCTAGTTGTAGGCCGGGGCAAACTCGCCCAGCTCCGCCAGCTGTGGCTTGTTCTGCACCCAGTAGGGCGAGAGGGAGCGCAGGCGCTCGATCACGGGAGGCAGCTTCTCCAGCACATAGTCGATCTCTTTTTGCCGGGTAAAGCGCGACAAAGAGAAG
>JBOFBS010000391.1:0-6083 GCA_051645725.1 Aeromonadaceae bacterium
ACTCCCGTCACCGTAGCGCTCGCGATAGCCGCATCCGCACCATGCTGGAGATAGAGGCCTTTGCCGATATTCACCAACGCTGGCAAAAGGTGGGATACCCCTTTGATCATCTGGTGCCCTCCCTGGCCACCGCCATTGGCAGCTCGGGTGATAGGCCAGCCGCACTGGCTGAACTGATGGGCATCATCCAAAACGATGGTATCCGCTTGCCCGTCCAACGGATCAACTCGCTGCACTTTGCGGCGAAAACACCTTATGAGACCAAATTCACTCCGCTGGCCAACCGCTCTGAACGAGTGCTATCCAGTGAGGTCGCCACCGTATTGCGTGAGGCTCTGGCCAAGGTGGTTGAAGTGGGTACGGCACGACGGCTGGCAGGGAGCGTCCTGCTCCCGGATGGAACACCCTTGACCCTGGGGGGTAAGACTGGGACCGGGGATAATCGGCTGGAAACCGTGAGTCGCTCTGGCCATGTGCTCACCTCCAAGGTGCTCAACCGAACAGCCACCTTTGTCTTCTATCTGGGGGAAGACCACTTCGGTACGCTGACGGCCTATGTGGAGGGGAGCTCTGCCGATAAGTTCCGCTTCACCTCGGCACTACCGGTACAAGTGCTTAAGGGGATGGCCCCCCTGCTGAGCCCCTATCTGCAGCCACAGACGCAGACGCAATGTCAAAAACCCGTCCCCGGGAGTGAGCCAAGCCAACGACTTCAGGGAGCGTTACACAGTGGTACGCCTCATTCATGAGCAACACTTGTGAACGGCACGTGAGTTGTCACCCAAGGTAAAACAACAGCATGGGGTGGAAAAACATGGGGAGGGGTAAAACAGGACGCAGGCATGAGCCTGCGTCTGGGGCATAGGGTTGGCTTAATCCGGCTGATTGGCCTCGCGTAATCGCTCTTGCCGTGCCTGCTCGGCCGCAAAGGCCGCCTTGATCTCTTCGAGCACGGAATCGACATCGGCTCGCACCTGACTCTCTTCGAAGTGCCCCGTCAACTCGGTATCGGGCTGCAGGTTACCCTCTTCATAGAGTGCCCAGATCTCCTTGGCATAGCGTGTTTTCAACAACTCGGGGGCATATTGACCATAATAGTCCCGCATGTTGTTCACATCCCGGGCCAACATGCTGCGCGCATGGTTATTGGCCGCCGCATCAACCACCTGAGGCAAATCGATGATCACGGGACCGAACTCATCGACCAGCACATTGAATTCGGAAAGGTCGCCATGAACCAGACCAGCACAAAGCATGCGAACCACGTACTGCAATACCAGGGCATGATCTTCCAGAGCTTGCTCAGCGGACATGCTGACCTCACTCAGACGAGGTGCCACATGCCCCTCATCGTCTGTGATGAGCTCCATCAACAAGACGCCGTCAAAACAGCCATAGGGTTGTGGTACACGCACCCCAGCCGCAGCCAACTTGTAGAGGGCATCCACTTCTGTGTGTTGCCAGCTCTCCTCCTGCTGCTTGCGCCCAAACTTGGAGCCCCGCTCCATAGCCCGGGCATCGCGGCTATTTCTGACCTTGCGCCCCTCTTGATACTGCACGGCCTGTTTGAAGCTGCGCTGTGACGCCTCTTTATAGACTTTGGCGCAGCGTATCTCTGTGCCGCAACGCACGACATAGACATCGGCCTCTTTGCCGCTCTTCAAACGGCGGATGACATCATCAACCAAGCCGTCGTCAACCAGAGGTTGGATTCGTTTTGGAATTTTCATTGCGCCCTTGTACCCTATTTAGCCCCCAGAGGGAATAGTTGCCCTGAATCTTCATGAGCAAAAAAACACTCCTTGGCCGATTAACACTGCAACGTGACCTATTTTGTACACCACTCCAAGGATCAGCCAACCACCACGCTGACAATCGTGGCTTTTGGGCAATAGCTCAAATTGGCCGGATTGCAAAGGGAGGCCATTGGCCTCCCTTCATTCAGTAACGTAGGCCGCATGGCCAGATACCACAAGTATCCTTATTCAACCTGGAGTGGTGTCAACGCCTTGCCACTCTTCTTGTCTGTGTGGCGTTTGAACCAGTAACCCGCCCAGATCATTACCAACCACACGGGTACCAGATAGACAGAGATCTCCTCACCCTGCAGGTAGAGGATCACCAGCATCCCCAGCAGGAAAACCAGACAGAGGTAATTGGCGACCGGATACCAGAATGCCTTGAACGCTGGCACCACCTTCTTGGCATTCATGGCCCGGCGGAACTTGATGTGAGTCAGGCTGATCATGGCCCAATTGATAACCAGCGCGGCCACCACCAGCGACATCAGCAACTGGAATACCTTGCCAGGAATAAGGTAGTTGAGCACCACGCAGATGAGCGTCATGGCGGCCGAGAGGGCAATCGCCGTCACCGGCACACCTCGGCGATCGACACTCATCAAGAAGCGAGGCGCGTTCCCTTGTTGCGCCAGACCATGCAGCATACGGCTGTTACAGTAAACACAGCTGTTGTAGACGGAGAGCGCAGCCGTTAAGACCACTATGTTCAGCACGTTAGCCGTCAGTTCACTACCCAGCGCCGAGAAGATCAGCACAAATGGGCTCCCCCCCTCTGCCAATTGATCCCAGGGATAGAGAGCCAGCAACACGGCCAGGGCGCCCACATAAAAGATCAGGATGCGGTAGATGACCTGATTAACGGCCCTGGGTATGCTCTTGCGCGGATCATCGGCTTCTGCCGCCGTGATCCCCACCAGCTCCAGCCCACCGAAAGAAAACATTATGATGGCCAGAGACATGATGAGCCCCTGCCATCCATTGGGCATGAAGCCACCTTGTGCCCAGAGGTTGGAGAGGGAGGCCTGTGGACCACCATTGCCGCTCAGCAGCAGATATCCACCAAAGAGGATCATGCCAATGATAGCGACCACCTTGACCAGGGCAAACCAGAACTCCATCTCACCAAAATTCTTGACGTTAGAGAGGTTGATGGCATTGATCAGCACAAAGAAGCCCGCGGCCGGCACCCAGGTGGGTAGATCAGGCCACCAGTACTGCATATAAAGACCGACTGCCGTCAGCTCTGCCATGCTCACCAGCACATAGAGCACCCAATAGTTCCAGCCACTGAGAAAACCGGCAAAGCCCCCCCAATACTTGTTGGCGAAAAAGCTGAACGAGCCAGAGACAGGCTCCTCGGCGACCATCTCCCCTAACTGACGCATGATGAGAAAGGCGATAAACCCACCCAGAGCATAGCCAAGCAGTACACTTGGACCAGCCAATTTGATGGTCTGTGCAATACCGAGAAACAGGCCGGTGCCGATGGCGCCGCCCAGTGCAATAAGTTGAATGTGACGATTCTTCAAGCCGCGCTTTAGCTCGCCAGCTTGGGATTTAACTTCCATCGGGAGATCTTCCTCTAGGGTGGCTGTTCGGGTATATCGTGGCACCCCAAGACATACAGTACATAGGGGCGGAGCTTTCCTGGCTATGCCGCAGCCTAGAATACCGAACAACCGCGATTATTCCAGCACTCAGTGACGATAAGGGCAGGTGATGCAGTGAATATTGAGTGGAAAAAACAGACCTAACAGTTTTATAAACTAGCGATGCAAAAAAATGAGCGCCTATCGGCGCTCATCTAAACTAGCTTCTCCCCTGCACCGATGTGATGCAGCATGCGGCGCTCGCACACATCACTCCCTCACATCAAACCAGGAAACATGTGCTTGATGCCTGCCACCATGATTTCGATCCCAAGCGACATCATGATAAGCCCCATGATCCGGGTCACCACATTAATCCCTGTTTTCCCCATCAGACGAAACAGCAATGGCGCGGCCCGGAACACAATCCAGGAACAGAACGAAAAGAGGACCACCACCAGGCTAAGACCAAACAACTGACCCGGGGTATTGAACTGGCTGGAATAGACTATGGTCGAGCTGATCGCCCCCGGACCAGCCATAAGGGGAAGCGCCAGAGGCACAACGGCGATGGACTCCTTAGCCACACTTTCGCCCTTCTCCTCCTTGTTGTGGCGGACTTCACCCAACTTCCCTTGCAACATGGACCAGGCAATCAGGGTGATGAGCGAACCGCCAGCAATACGAAACGATGCCAGTGAGATGCCGAAGATATCCAGTATCATTTGTCCAAAGAACATGGAAACCCAGAGGATGACCATGACAGCAATATTGGCCGTTGTGTTGGTTTTCATGCGCTCTTGTGGCGTCATATGCCCAGTCAGGCTGACAAAAACCGGCAGCAAGCCCAGCGGGTTGATAATAGCCACCAGGCCAATGAAGAATTTTAAATACAGGGAAAACTCAAGATCTGCCATAGGTATGTGGCCTTGTGACGAAAACAAACAACTTAATTATAGCCCAATTTCAAAACGTGGCGATTATCATCAGGCTGAGATAAAACGCCAATTACTTAAAATAATCCGCCATGCCTATATTAGTTTTTCTAAGCCAAAACTGGTCACCTATCAGGCACCCCACGCCAACACACCACTGACTCATTCGGAACGACTAAAATATAATAATCTGTTATATAACCACTTTTACACCGAGCAGCAGAGAGAAAAGTGAATGTGCCACCACTTTCCAGCATGATCCCCGCTTTCTCAAACCGCTTCTGACGAACCGTGACAACGCCAGACGAACACCACTCTGTACCCAGGGCGTAAACACCCGGGCGAGTATGGAATTGTTACGATTTTGTGCTCTGTATGACGTTGTGATGTAAATGAAACAAAATTCCTTTTGTCATTTTACAACAATTGACATGGATCAAGTTGACCGCCACTGGCTACTCCTATAATCGCCAACGAAAGAGGTTTCCTAAGCGGCGATGCTACAGGAATGGAGAGAAACGGCTCTTGGTGTATACTGCAAAGCGCAGTTTCTGTTTCATCTCTTTTGGCAACGCCAAACATTAGTAAACAGTTTTCAAAAACTCAGCAGGAGAAAACCATGGCTGTAACAAACCTTGCCGAACTGGACGAGCTGGTTGCTCGCGTTAAGGAAGCTCAACGTGTATTTGCGACCTACACCCAGGAGCAAGTAGACAAGATCTTCCGTGCCGCAGCACTGGCCGCCAACAACGCTCGTATTCCGCTGGCTCAGATGGCCGTTGCCGAATCTGGCATGGGTATCATCGAAGATAAGGTTATCAAGAACCACTTCGCATCTGAGTACATCTACAACAAGTACAAAGATGAAAAGACCTGCGGTATCCTGAGTGAAGATGACGAGTTCGGTACTGTCACCATCGCCGAGCCGGTTGGTATCATCTGTGGTATCGTTCCGACCACCAACCCCACTTCAACTGCAATCTTCAAGTCTCTGATTGCCCTGAAGACTCGTAACGCCATCATCTTCTCCCCGCACCCACGCGCCAAGAACTCCACCAACACCGCTGCTAAGCTGGTGCTGGATGCTGCCATTGCCGCCGGTGCTCCGGCTGACATCATTGGCTGGATTGATCAACCTTCTGTTGAACTCTCCAACGCCCTGATGAAGCACAACGACATCAACCTGATCCTGGCCACCGGTGGTCCTGGCATGGTTAAGGCTGCTTACTCCTCTGGTAAGCCAGCTATCGGTGTGGGTGCCGGTAACGTACCTGTTGTTATCGATGAAACTGCCGATGTGAAGCGTGCTGTTGCTTCTATCCTGATGTCCAAGACTTTCGATAACGGCGTAGTCTGTGCCTCCGAGCAAGCCGTCATCGTTGTTGACAGCATCTACGACCAAGTGAAAGAGCGTTTCGCTTCTCACAAAGGTTATGTTCTGTCCAAGGACGAAGCCGACAAGGTCCGTAAGATCATCCTGATCAACGGCGCCATGAACGCTGCCATCGTTGGTCAGCCAGCTACCAAGATCGCTGAAATGGCCGGTGTAACCGTGCCTGCCGACACCAAGATCCTGATCGGTGAAGGTGTGAAGGTTTGCGAAGAAGAAGAGTTCGCTCACGAGAAGCTCTCCCCGACTCTGGGTATGTTCCGCGCTAAGAACTTCGAAGAAGCCGTTGACATGGCCTGTGACATGGTCAACCTGGGCGGTATCGGTCACACCTCTGGTCTCTACACCGACCAGGATCTGAATGCCG
>JBOFBS010000392.1:0-1687 GCA_051645725.1 Aeromonadaceae bacterium
CAGGGGCAGTTTGCTAAGGTTGACCGCACAATAGTGACTCTATCTTTATGTTATCCTATGTGATTGACAGGAAAGCCATTTGTTCTTGACTGCGCTTGGGCTCTATCAGGTTACCCTCACCGTTTTACCCGTAAAACAAGTGTTCAACTGTTGTCTTCTTGGGAATGGACGTATTTCATTTGTTGGCGTCTCGCAGATGCAGCTTGGGCGGCGGTCCCCACTTCTAATAGTTGTCTGTAGTGGGTGTCCATTTTTCTAGCTGCCGATTGCTCGGTAGCTCCGTGGCCGTTGCCAGCGAAAAGTCACCACAGCTATTTCTCATGAACCATCCTTGGCGGACCCATACCGGTTAACCCGCTTGGCTGTCCTCGTGGCACCTTTGTGGCTGTCCCCGTGGCACCTGCAGGCGTCAGGGCCTCTCTCCGCGAGCCAGGCGTTGATTTATCTTTTCGAGTACGGGCGGCAAATCGGCAAGGGTATCAATCACATAGTGGGCACCGGCGGCCAGGAGCTTCTGCTCGGCCTGCTGACGACGGTGGGTTATGGTTTGGGTGTCCAGCTGGCAATACTCCTCCCAAGTGGCGCCAAACTCGTTACCCGAAACAGATAGCCCCACAGTCCACATGCCGGCATTGCGTCCCTCCTCGATACCGGGGATGGCATCATCCACCTTGATGCAGGCTGATACGGCACTGATCCCCAGCGCGATGACATTGGCCAGCGCCATCCAGGGGCCGGGGCGACCGCCAGCGGCCAGATCATCGGTGGCGACCCAGTGATCGGGGTGGTAGCCCTGTTCGGCGGCAGCCGGTACCAGCGCCTCCATCACACACCTTGGGTAGCCCGAGCAGGAGCCGATGCGGATGCCCTGGGCCTGCAACTGCTGCAGCACAGGCAGCACACCGGGTATGGGAGTGGCAAAGCGGGTCACGGCCTCGATCTGCAGGGGCATAAATGTCTGATAAATATGATTGATATCGCTCTGCTCCATGGGGCGGCCAAAGCGCTGTTGCCAGCGGACAGCCACCTCGGGTAACTGGCCGAGGGCGGCAATATGATCCCACTTGCCCAGTCCCATGGGGGCTCTGGCCTCGGCCAGCGAGATGGGAAATTCATAGGCGCGGGCGAAGGCCTCGACAAAGATGGCGGTGGGGGCAAAGGAGCCGAAATCGACGACTGTGCCTGCCCAGTCAAGAATAAGGGCTTCGATCTGGTGAGTGGGAGATTGCGGTGCAGACATCTGATCCTCCATAAGGTGATTTGCCATCCATGAGGTGGCGGTAACTTAGCGGGCACCGACCTCGGTCAGGGCCTGATCCAAAATGGTGATGGCGCGTTGTAACTCATCGCGGCTGATGACAAGCGGCGGGCTAAGCTGGATCACATTGCCCTGAGCGAGCTTGAAACTTAAGCCGCGCCGCAGACAGGCGTAGAGCACCTGCTGGGCGGCGTCACAGGCGCGCTCCTTGCTCTGCCGATCATTGACCAGCTCTATGGCCCAGAGCAGACCTAGGCCGCGACACTGGCCAATCAACGGGTGACGCGCTTCCATGGCGCTCAGGGCCTCGGCCATGAAGGCCTCATCGGCTTGCACCTTGGCCAGCAGCTTGTCGCGACGGATGACGTTCAGGGTGGCCAGTGCGGCGGCACAGCCCAGCGGGCTCTTCTCATGGGTGTAGTGGCCCAG
>JBOFBS010000393.1:0-5267 GCA_051645725.1 Aeromonadaceae bacterium
GCTATGGTCACCAATCCTCGCTATTACCAGCTTCACCTCACCGATCGCCGTTTGTTGCGTAAGGCCAGCATCATACAACAGCGGATGTCCCAAGCTGATTTACCCAAACCCGGTGATTAGTGTGCTCTTGCATGAAAAAAGCCTGTTGTGAAGCAACAGGCTTTTTTATAACGATTCACTGCTCGCTTGACTCTTCAGCGGGAGGCATCTCGTCTGGTGGGGGAGCCATACCTTCCGGCGGCGGGGGCATATGGTTTGGCCGACAGGCCAGAGCGATCTCCTGGTTATTGTCTTGCACTGGCAGGCAGATCCCCTCGATTAACTGGTTAGTTGGCGTAGTGATGCTGCAGGGATCCTGCTCGCTGAGATTGCTGCAGGCTGAGTAGGCTTCTTTGGGGGGATGGGGCGGATGCTCTGGCCTATTGGTTTCGGCCGCCAGGGCGGGAAGGGTGACCAATACAAGTAACAGGGGCATGCGACTCGTTGATGTTAAAGGCATGTAGGTGGCTCTTAAGTTGACCATAAGGTAATGGCCACCCTACGTTACTCTTGGGTAGACGACGGCTGTTTTTGCGTAGATTTACGTTTCGCTAACCTGGATTTAGCTGGCTTGAGTCGAACTTACGATCTTGGGCTATTCCCCTAGCCTCTGGTTGCCCCGTTGCCACCAAGCAGGAGCCATCTCTCCTGCTTGGTGTAAGCTCACGCCAATCTGGATCACACCCTAAATTGATTGACCAGGGCCTGTTGCTGGTTCGCCAGTGCCTGTAAACCCTCCTGGGTCTGGTTGGACTCTTGGGCTGCGCAGGTTACGGTCTCGCTGGCTTTGCGTATGTTGTTGACGTTTTCACTGATCTCGCCACTGACCTTTTCCTGCTCTTTGACGGCAATTTCAATCTGGTTGCTCATCTCCTGTATGGTGGCGATAGCATGGGTGATCTGCTCTATGACCCGCACCGCCTGTTGCGCATTCTGATGAGTCACGCTGGCTTGGTCGTGGCTGGCTATGATGGCATTCACCACCTGCTCTGTTCCGGATTGCAGATTGCCTATGACCTGCCGTATCTCTACCACGGAAGCCTGGGTACGACGAGCCAGATTTCGAACTTCATCTGCTACTACAGCAAAACCTCGCCCCTGTTCACCGGCTCGAGCGGCTTCAATTGCGGCGTTCAGTGCCAGCAGGTTGGTCTGCTCTGCGATCGCTGTGATGACCTCCAGTATCTGGCTGATGTTATCGCTATTCTTGGCCAGTTCTTCCACCTCTGGCTTAGCCGAGCTGATGTACTGCATCAACTGCGACATGGCTATCTGGGTCTCTTCGACGACCAGCTTCCCTTTTTGGGCGGATAGTTCGGCGCTGTCGGCTGCCGCCACCACGCGATTGGCACTCTGGGCGACTTCGCCAGAGGTTTGATGCATCTCTTCAAAGGCGGATGCCACCAGATCGATTTCATTGAATTGCGCCTGCAAGGCCTGGCTGCTTTGAGAAGAGAGGGTGCGGCTCTGAGCCGTCATCTGGTGACTTTGGTGGCTTGCATTGACTATCTGCCGAACTGTGTTGTGCAGCTTGTCGAGAAAGGCATTGAACCATGTTGCCAGTTCACCCAGCTCATCGCTCCGCTGTACCTTGATCCTCTGGGTCAGATCGCCTTCCCCTTGGGCGATATCCCGTAAACTTTCTACAACGCTACGCAAGGGTGAGGCGATCTGGCGGGCGACAAACCAGAAGATCACGAGCCCAAGCATGCCGATGGCAAGGGCACACAGTAGCAGTTGCAGCGTGGTTGCTTTGAGTTGCAAGGCGAGGTTATCGGCCAATTGAGTGGCCTGATGCAGAACCGTTGCGGCGGGCATGGTGATGATGAGTGCCCAGGATGTACCGGCTGCTTGTATCTGGATCGGCATGACGATACGCAGCTTTCCATCTTGCCAGTAGCTTTGTCGCTGTTTGTTCTGTAGGAAGGGCTGGATCTCCTGCTGCAGTTTAGGATCCTCTTTTTGCAACAGGCTCCCAATTTTAATGTTTGTTTGGCTGGTTCCGGCCACAATGCCATGCTGACTAACCAGCAAGACGTTGCCTGCGCCAGCAAACATCTGCTGGTTCATGCGCAGTATAAGCTGTTGAAGATGCTCTAATTCGATGTCAAGGCCAGCTATCCCTATCAGCTTTTTATCGCTCAGAATGGGGACAGTGACTGAGGTCATGAGTTTGGGTGGAGTAATTGCTTCGTCAAGGTAAGGATCCAGCAGGCAGGTCTGGCTTGCCCGTTGGCTGCACTGCAGCCATTCGGTGTTGGCAATCCCGTTTTCATCTACGCTGCTATCCTTAAGCTCCTTTTCACTAATAGTCTCGAGGACCAGCTCACGTTTGGCATTACGAGTCCAGTAGAGTGCGGCGCGCCCACTGTCATTGGCTCCCAGATTGGTCGAACCTACATAGTTGGCATCTTCCGCGTCCAGCGCATTGGGAAGATATACGGCATAACCTGCCAGTATGTTGCTGGCGTGTTCGACCGCTGAACGCATGGTCTGGTTAATGGCTCCCCTCAGAACTTCGCTACTGAGCAGATTTTCCTCGGCATAATATTTTTGAAATTGCAGCGCCTGACCCACCATCTGGCCGCGGATCACCGCATCGTTCAGATAGCTTGTTACGCGAGCCGATTCGGCTTCTGCCTGCTGCGTCAGATTTTGCTCGGCATTGCGCTTGAGCTCATTGCTGGCTTGTGTCACCACCATTTGATTGGTGCGATAGGCCGAATTAAGCGCCAGACCTGTCAACACAGAGGTAGAGAATAGCAAGCAGGTACCTGCCAGTAGAGATATCTTCCATTGTATGGAGAGTGCCCGCATAAATATTCCTTGAATAGCTCATCCTTGAGCTATGGAGTGTATATTCTAAGGCTCAGTATTGAACAGGGGGACATCTGCTTTTTTTTGGTTATAACCTGTTGAGAAATATAATTTTAATGGCATGACCCAAGCAGAACATGAGTTGAGGAGCAGATTGAATCTTGCTCTGGCAACCAGGTTTAGTAATGGGTGAAAACTGCCACTATTTGAGTGGGCATTCGGTATAAGATGGTGGCCTGGATACCTTAAGAAATGTGTACAAAGTCACATTCTTCTGTATTGAAAAGCATATCAGCTTTGCACTATTGCCCCAGAGACGGGAAAACCACAGCGGAGATCCCCGTTGCCATCAAGCGTTATGGCTAGAGAGAAATATGAATAGTATTAAGTCACCCTTGCAGGTCTGGGTTCACCTGAGTGCCGATCTTACACGCAATATCTTGCAGCTTCCTGCGACCCCTGAGCAGTTTCATGCCTTACAACAGAAACTCAAACGGGCCAGGCAGGCGGGTGTTGACGGCATCATAGTGCCTATCAGTTGGCGTCATGTCGCCCCTTTTGCCCCTGAACAGGTCGAACAAGCGGCCTCCTGGCAAGCCTATCATCAGCTCTTTTCATTGATCCGCAGTGAGGGCTTGCAGCTTATCCCCGATCTCTCCCTGGTTGCCCGGGGAATGAATGATGTTCGTTACATGAGCCTGTTGCCTGATTGGTTATGGGGGCGTCTGCAGCAGGAGCTACCTGCCCGGATGCCGCTAGACACGCTCAAGTATCAGGATCAGCATGGCCGGGACAGCATAATGGCCACTTCGCTGTGGGCCTCTGAGTTGACCATTCCCTATTTCCGCCAGTTTTTGCAGGGTTTTGCCGAGCATATGGTGGCGTTCGCCGAAGGGATCCGCCATCTGCAACTGGGAGTGGGTCCGGAAGGTGAGTGGCGCTACCCCTTTATTGGACACTATGCCGAGGCTGGCTTGTCAGCCTATTTCCCCTGTTACAGCCAGCGGGCGCTTGGTCTGTTTGCCGAGGCCATGTTGGCGCAATATCAGAGCCTGAGCCAATGGCAACAGGCCTGGCGATGCCCGGAACTGGAGCTGAGTCAGCCCGCTGTGCTCAAACCACTGGTGGTTGCGATAACCGAACGATTGCTCACGGCAGAGGCGGGGGTGGCGGAACGCGATTTTTGTCACTGGTACCATGACTCTTTGGTGGGATATGGTCGTCAGTTGTTGCAGTTGGCCGATGAGGTTTTCCAGCAGCCCTGGCGTAACGCCACGCTGGGGCTCAGAGTCCCTGGTCGCTTGCCGCGTCTGGTTCAGGCTGATAGTGCCTTGGCCGAGCTGGTGGCCGGGTTTATTGCCGAGCCGAATTCCCACCAGTCACGCAGTGCCCTGTTTGCGCAAACACTTGAACAGCTGGTACCGGGCGAGTTGCGCGGGCGTTGCCGCCTGCTGTTGACGGGGGCTGGCGTACATCATGGGGAGAGCGAGCCAGTGCTACTCGGGGATTGGTTGGCGGCGGCCAAGCAACTCAACCTGCCCGTGCTGGCTGAGAATAGTCAGCGTCTGAGCCTGGATGACCACCCGCAGTGGGATCACCTCATAGGCTCTGTCCTCAACCATGCCAGCTACTGTGGTTGGGTCATCCGCGACCTGGATGTGCTGCTCAGTGCCGGTGTCGGGGAGGCGCGTCTGCGTCAACTGACCAGACTACGTCATGGCCAGGGTCAGGTCTCGCGGCTGAGTCATAAGGCTTTCCGTGTCATGGGCCCCTTGCACCTGAAGGTGGCAAACCAAAGGCAATTACTCTCAGAGGCGGAATGGCGGCGTTTTGCCGATGAGGTTCGAACCCTGCGCCGTATGGGGGTCACGGCTATCTCCACCGATCTCTGGTGGGGGCTCATTGAAGGGCGTCAGGCAGGGCAATTTGACTGGAGCTACTATGACAGAGTGGCGGCGCTATTGGCCCAGCATGATATGCAGTGGGTGCCGATCCTCTCGTTTCACCAGGCCGGGGGTAACGTCAACGATGACTTCATGCAGACCATACCATTGTGGTTATGGGGCAAGCTGCTCGAGAGTCACCCCGAGCTCAGCTCGGTACGTGATCTGCAATATGTGAGCGAGACGGGCGATGCCTCCATGGAGTATGTCTCTTTATGGGCCGATGAGTATGTGATGCCCTATTACCAGCGTTTCATTACGGCGTTTCGCGATCACTATGCCCCGCGTGCCGGCATGATAGCCGAGATCAATGTCAGTCTGGGACCAGCGGGCGAGCTACGCTACCCGAGTTACAATGCCCATGACTGGGGCAACTACCCCAACCGCGGAACCTTGCAGTGTTATAGCCCTTTGGCCGAGCGGGATTGGCGGCGCTATCTGGTAAACCGCTTCGGCACCATTCAAGCC
>JBOFBS010000394.1:0-3143 GCA_051645725.1 Aeromonadaceae bacterium
AGTGGATAGATAGTTGCTACCATCGGCTGGCTCATAGAGTTTGGTGTTTTCTATGCTCTTATCTAAACTCCATTTTTGTATATCTTTTAGTATTTGACTGGCGGTTCCAAATGCTGGGTCTTCTTTCCCGTAGTTATAATATCCACATTCATCAATGCGATAGAAACTCAATTTAACACTCTCAAACATAGAACCGCCTAAAAAATTATGATTTAGCTTATTTGCCTAGGACTAATAAATTGTGTTTTCAATTTATTAGTCCTGATCCTTTATTTACTATCAATATCCAGATGGTCAAGCATATTTACTCTATGAGGTAGAGATTTTTTGGTTACAATCTTCCCCGTGGTGTTGTCCATGCGGTACTGCGAGATTGTTCCATCCAAAATGTGTTTGATAACGTCAAGGACGGTTGCCAATGGAGTATGGAACCACTCTCTCGGGGCGTAGCTGGTGCCATCAACCCCCTTCAAGGTGATATCGAGGCGTTGCTTGGTGAGAAAACCGTGCACCAAGGTCTCCAACTTGTGGGTGTTCATGTTGAAACACTGGAAGGTCGTGATGATCCGGACCGGGGCTTGTAGGAACGTCTTATCTTTCTCGGCGTGTTTGATCCGCTCTTCGACCGAGCCCTCGGTGAAACCTATCTTGTAGAGATTTTGCTTGAAGGGCATCAATACCGGGTCAGTGCTCTTTGTCGCGAGCACATAGACAAAGCCGCTTGGAATAGGTGCGTCATTTGGCAAAAGGTGTTTTTCGCCTAGCATGACCTTGCGGCCTTCCTTGTCACGAATAAGCCCCTGGGTTAGTGACTGGTAGAGCATGTGCAGCTCAGTGCCATTATCAAAAACCAGGTGAAGTCGTGCGTTATACCGCTCGTACTGCTCCAGTCGCTCACCCGCACTATGCACATAACCCATCACTCCATTCAGGATGAAGAAATCCCCAACCTGAAAACCATGCTCGTTTCGATAGCGCACGAGGGAGAACTCTTGGCCTTGCAGGCCCGTTTTCACGGCCTCAAACAGCGGTGCAAAGCGGGAAAAATCCGGACAGGCCTGGCGCTGGGCTATCTCGTCAGGTAACGCCTTCTTCTCCCTAGGCACATGCTGCATGCTAAATATATCGGGGACATCAAAATCCAATAACCCGAGATCATCGTCGGCAAAAATATCGTCAAGCGAGGTCACTAGCTCAGATGTGTCAACGGTGGATACATTCACCGCCTCAGCAGCTACATCCTTTGCATGATACTGCTCATGCTCCTCTGCCACACTCCCAACAACCTCGCTCCCTGCCAACAGGTCATGGATATCCTGACCTGAAAGGGCACGGCATTGCTCTGGATCCGTGCGTATCGCCTGCAAGCGCCTAGCAAGACGCTTCTCGGACATATCGGCAGAGTACGAGTTCTGAGGGGCTCTACCGTGTTGTTCAAAAAACGCCACTATGTCCCCAAACTGGTTGCTCACGAGGTCAACTGGCGCGCTTTTCGGTTTTAGGGGCTCTACATCGAGCAGACCCAATACATCGTCTTCGGCGAAGATATCTTCAAGAGACGCTTTGGGTTTGAGCTGATGTGATCGCAACAGGATCATTACTTAGCTCTCCTGTTTAGCCGCAGATTGTTGTTTCTTCTGTTTGATGTAGGCCAGCGCTTCTGCCAGTCGTACCTCAATGGGGTCAGGCGCATGCAACGAAGGTGCACGCTGGTTTTGCTGAGTAAACTCCTTGATCCTCGGCCATAGCATGACGGCCTCCTCCTCGGAGAGTTGTGACTTGCTGGCGCTGACCGCTTCCTGAATGGTTTTGAGCATGGTGGCAGTCACGGATTTGGAGAGGATTTCATAGGCGCCGTGGAACGGGTTAACCGATTCGATCAGGTCGATGCTCAGGTTGTCGATGTTGATGAACTTCTCGCCGATTTTTAAGAACTGCTTACTGGCAGTTGCTTCATCCTTGGTGGCCTCAGGGCTTGCCCCTCCGATAGAGGTGGGGCTTGGGCCTCCTACAATCTCGGCATCCGGAGGCAAGTCACTCTCATGGATCAGCCCGCCCTGCTGATTGATATACATGCTTTGCAGCATGCCGGAACGAACTTGCTCTATCTCATGGGGCAATAGATCGGGGTAGAGTTCCTGAATGACCGAGGGCAGTTCTAACTGAGTAAATACCTCGGGCGGCGCTGTTTCAGTAATGGCCTCTTTGACCACCTTATCCTTGGCCATCAGTGCAGCCAGGATCTCTTCTTTGCCACCATTGAGAATATCTAACACTGTTTGCGACACTGGCACGGTCTCATCACCAACGAGCACGGTATTGGGTGGCAGCACCTCCCCAGTCCATTGCGAGCGAGGCTTGAACTGAATACTGGGAGCCAGGATCTGCTCCATCAGTAGGGAAGTGGTGATCGCCTTGAGCATGTTGTTGACCGACACCTTCACATCATCATCCTGGGCATCGGGCTGGGCAATCAGGTTTGTGAACTGGGCGTGGGTCTTACCAGGACAATCACGGGTCGCACGACCGATGATCTGCACGACTTCGGTCAGCGAGCTGCGATAACCAATGGTCAGCACATGCTCGCAATAGGGCCAGTCAAAGCCCTCTTTCGCCATGCCAAGGGCAATGATGATATCCATGTCATCAGCTGATTGGACTGTACGTAAATAAGCCTGCACCTTGGGGCGCTCATTGGCATCGTCATCCACCAGATTGGCAACCTTGAGCAGCTTGCCATCTTCATGTCGTTTCACCAAGTAGATGCCAGTGTCGGGATCTTTCGACTGCACCTCGCCCAGCACATCCAAGATAGCATCGACCTCGGTGTGCTTATCCTTGGTGGACTCACCAGAGTTCACGTTCGGGATGTGGATAATGGTTTTCAGTGAAGCGTCCAACACCGAAGGCAGAGCACCGATATATTGACCCTGGTAGAAGTGGTAACCAATCCCGAGAGATTTCAGGTACTGATAGCCGTTCAGTTGCTCGTAATAGGTGTAGGTGACCTTGGTAAACTTGGCTTCATCCTCTGGTGTCAGGATGGGCACGGTATCGCCACGGAAGTAAGACCCCGTCATGGCCACAATATGCGCATTGGACTGCTGGATTAAGCCGTCGAGTAGCGCACCGAGGCGGCTATC
>JBOFBS010000395.1:0-1809 GCA_051645725.1 Aeromonadaceae bacterium
ACCAGCCTGGCCTTTCGCCTCGACGGGGATGCACTTATCTTCGACGTCGAACTGCCGATCGCGTGGAATTTCAATAACTGAAGATTCAGCGGTGTAATGCCGCCTGGTTGCTACACCCGGTCAGCCAGCTCCCCTCACCCTAACCCTCTCCCAAAGGGAGAGGGGATCAGCCCGTGCCAACCTCCAGCCGTGGTAGTCACTCCATACTCTGCTGTTATTTCAGGCGCCTGTAATCTTCCCCATATGGCTGTCATCTGAATAGCAATATCCAGCATATAGCCACCATAACCCTCACTCATGTACAGGATCTTTAGCGGCAACCAATTGAAATAGATATAAAAAAGGCTTCGTTTGTGATCTGATTTTATCGCCAAACAAAATCAACACGCGCGAAGCCTATGACTATTATCAACGCTAATTACTATCTGGAGCAACTCTTGGCTCCCGCCGCACTCGAGCGCATTGCTCGGCTCTGCAAGTTTTGTCTGCGTCAGCGTGCCATTACCCCAGCCATGCTCGTACCTGCACTGCTGCGGGCCATGGGAGGCGACCAGGTCAATGACATTGCCGGTTTACACCGCCATTTCAATGCCTTGCAACTGGTAAACACCCATCAGGTTTCTTACAAACCGTTTCACAATCAGCTGCGCAAAGAGAGCTTTGCCCTGTTTATGAAAGCCCTGGTCGAGCGGGCCATCGCCTTGCGTATCGACCATCAACTCAAAGCAGCCTCCCTCGGCGCGTTCAAGCAGGTGTTACTGCACGATGGCACCTCCTTTGCGGTGCATCGGCGCCTTGCTGCTGATTTTCCCGGCCGGTTCAAGACCATCAGTCCGGCAGCTATCGAGTGCCATATGACCATGTCACTGTCGGAGCAGAGCCCGTTGTGCATGAGTGTGTCTGCCGATACCGCAGGGGAACGGCAATTTCTGCCTGAAGCCCACACGCTGACCAACTGCCTGCTGCTGGCTGACGCAGGTTACATTGACAGGGCTTGGTTTGAGCAGGTGAACGACGCTGGCGGATTTTATCTGGTGCGCGGCACGAAAAGCCTGAACCCCAAGATAATCCAAGCCTGGCGCGGTGATGGACGGGAAGTGCCCAAACTGGCGGGGCTGTCACTGAAAGAGGTCGGACGGCGACGCTGTCGGGCCGAGGTACTGGATATGGTGGTGAAGTCCGGCCAGGTCGAGTACCGGTTGATCCGGCGCTGGTTTGCTGAGGAAAAGCGGTTCTGTCTGTGGATGACGAACCTACCGCGAGCAGCATGGTCAGCAGAGCAGGTGATGAGCCTGTATCGCTGCCGTTGGCAGGTGGAGTTGTTATTTAAAGAGTGGAAATCGCACAACCGGCTCAAGGGGTTTGTGACGGGCGAGAAAGCGATTGCCGAGGGGTTGGTGTGGACGAGCCTGCTGTCGCTGGTGATGAAGAGACGGGTCGCGCAGAGTGTGATGAGTGGGGCGCTATCGATGCTGAAAGCGTCGAA
Source organism: Aeromonadaceae bacterium (assembly GCA_051645725.1). Lineage (GTDB taxonomy): Bacteria > Pseudomonadota > Gammaproteobacteria > Enterobacterales > Aeromonadaceae > Pseudaeromonas. Next base: position 1,487 of record JBOFBS010000395.1, read on the forward strand.
GAACAGTGCGACGTGGTGGCTACCGCTATTGGAAGCAGTGGCCCATAGGGCGCTGACAGAAATAAGGGAAAGATTGGAATGGGCTGCCGATTATTTGGCCAAGAACGCCTGCCGAACCAAGCAGAGAAAGTCGATACAGAACAGGACCTTGGAAGGCGTTTTAAATGGACTCGCCGCTTAAGGTCCTGTACATGTAGAAAGCCTAGTCAAAGAGCTGTCACGAGAACACCGTTAGCTTAGCGTACGATTTTTTCCGAATTCTGCGGTTCCCCCATATAGGCTTTGCCTCGAAAGGTGTAGACGCCTCTGAGTGGATGATGAAA
>JBOFBS010000396.1:0-1503 GCA_051645725.1 Aeromonadaceae bacterium
GGCCTTGGGGTTGCCTGTGACTTTTAAACGGTTCTCTTGATAGTGGTCCAGGGTTGAAACGAGATTAGCCATATTGACCAGTGCGGCCAGCCCACCAAAGTTGCCCCAGCTATCCCAGACCTTGCCAGCCTGTCCTGCCGCTTTTACGCCCCCCTGACGCAACAGCGCCTGATAGCGCGCTACATTGGCTTCAAACTCGACCTGCTTACCTTCAAGGAGTAACAGGCGGGGCCAGCGGGCACGTTGCACCTGCTGGCCAGCTTGTCCCAACTCCTGCGTTTGGTGCGGGGTGATGGGTTGTCCTGGGGTACCCAGCTGGCGGCTCTGCATCCCCGCTGCCTCGCGTTGGTGCTGCAGCCACGCCTTGGCTTCGGTATTGAATGCCTTGTTAAAGCGTACCGCTTGCCCGGTATGTACCGCCTCCAGCGCTACCGCTGCCACCCAGGCAGCGTTGGATTGCCCTTTAAGCAGCAGAGGATGCAGCACCATGGTCAGCCGATCCCATGCCTGCATGGCTGGGCCAGTGATGGCTTGATGAAGGGCATCCATGGTGGCCTTGGATGATGCCCCCAAACCGGCAAGCAGTTTGCTATCGAGCACGCGCCCTTCATCGGCCAACGCACTCCACCCCGCACTGGCGTTAGCACCTGCCGTGGCGTTACTGATATTGAGCCAGGGCGTCTGTCCGACCAGCTCTTTTTTAACTGTCTCGTCAAAGCCATAATGCGCCAATGCGGGCAAAGCGCCTTTACGTAATTGCTTTTGCAGAGTCTTGGCCCATTCCATCCCAGGTGTCGTCACCTGCAACATCGTCAGCCATTCCTGGGCACTGGTGAGCAGATAGGTTTGTGCATTTTCTGTCTGACTATCAAACCCAAGCAAGAGAGGGTTGCCCGGTAGCGCAGCCAGCACAAGCAGGGCATCGTCATAGGTCACTTTCCACCGTTGCCGGAGCTTGTCCATCAAGGGTTGGTGTTGTGCAATCAAGGCTTCCAGCTCTTGCCAGCGGACCACCTCCTGATAGCGATACTCACCCCACTTTTTCACCAGGTCTGGCCCTGGTTTATACCCTTGCAAGGCCGTCAGTGCCTTATCCGCCCGAGCCGTTAACGACTCGGCCATCTGGGGTGTGCTCACAGCCACAGGCGGTGCCAACATAAACTGTTGACGCTCTCGCTCGGCTTTGGCGTAGGCCACCAGGCTCTTTTTAAAACGAAATGTCGCCAGTCTATTGCCTTTGATGGCGGCAGGGAGCTGTTGTTCATGTACTGGCGGCAACCCAACCATCTCGGTAATCGCGGCCATGGTCCATTTGTGGCGCTGGGTGTCATCACTGAAAGGACTCTCCTGCTTGGCCCACACGTCGCTCAGCCGTATCGTTACCTCGTGCATATCCGAGATAAGATCGTCGAGCGCCACCACCAACGTACTCTTCAAATCCGGCATACCCGCCTTGCTCTCATCCGGTGAGCCTGCCGGTTTGTCACACCACAGTAGGCCCGG
>JBOFBS010000397.1:0-1828 GCA_051645725.1 Aeromonadaceae bacterium
TCGCTGCGCATCTTTGAAGCTTTCGTCGATGGTCGGGGCGACCTGCAGTGGCTAACAGCGCTCTCTAACGTGAACCCAAATGATGAAAAGGAGGCATTGGCAGGTCTTGGTAAGCTGACCGAAAGCAAGGCACATCCAACCAGAGTAAACCCGTTCGAAGCCTTGCCGCCGATCGCTCGCATCATCGGCTGGCTTATCGTCTCGCACCATCGTTTGCCGCAGTTTGACGCCAAACATGAGCAAGCCGTCGGCGCGCCTCCTCTGGAACGGTTAACGGTAGATTCAGGGCGCTTTGATGCCAGCTGGAACTCCCCCCAATGCCGCGATCCAGAATGGGATAAGGATGCATGGCAACGTGTTTGGGTCTTCCCTCATGGTACTCCTCTTGCCAGTCAAACTTGGTGCAGCAAAGCCAACAGTCTGGCGCAGCGAGCGCTACAGTGTCATTCACTCTGGCAAGAGCGGGATTGGCTATCCGATCGTTTCACTGCTCATTTGGCTCGTCTGTGCCTGATGTTGGCAGACCATGCCTACTCCTCAGGTGATGTAACCGAGAAGTGGCAAGACAGGGATTATCGGGCCTATGCCAATACCGATCGCGTAACGGGCAGGCTCAAGCAGTCGCTTGATGAGCACAATATCGGCGTGGGCCATAACGCTTATCTGCTCGCCAAGAGTCTGCCGAAACTGCGGCCTTATCTACCCGCCATCACTCGCCACAAAGGCTTTAAACAGCGCAGCCAACAGAGTGCATTTCGCTGGCAGGACAAGGCATTTGATTTGGCCAGAATGTTGGTTCACCGCTCCCGGCAGCAGGGGTTCTTTGGGGTCAATATGGCTTCAACCGGCTGCGGAAAAACCTTTGCGAATGCCCGCATCATGTACGGGCTGGCCGATGAAAAGCTAGGCTGCCGCTTTAGCGTCGCATTGGGCCTTCGCACCCTGACGTTGCAAACCGGCGATGCCTTGAGAGCTCGATTGTCGCTCGATTCTGATGATCTGGCCGTGCTGATAGGTTCTGCGGCAGTGCAGCAGCTCCATGAGCGTCGAACCCGAAAGGCACTTTCCGAGCCTAAGAGTGGCTCCGAATCGGCAGAGTCGCTGCTTGATACCAATATGCATGTGCGTTACGACGGAGCCCTCGATGACGGCCCACTACGTCGCTGGCTCAAACAATCTCCTGCCTTGCATCAATTGGTCAGCGCCCCTGTACTGGTGAGCACCATCGATCACCTGATCCCGGCGACCGAAGGAACTCGTGGCGGCAAGCAGATTGCCCCCATGCTGCGTCTGCTCACCTCGGATCTGGTGCTTGATGAACCCGATGACTTCGGGCTGTCCGATCTGCCAGCCCTCTGTCGCCTGGTCAATTGGGCGGGGATGCTGGGTAGTCGGGTGCTGCTCTCATCGGCCACTCTGCAGCCCGCCTTGTTGAATGCCTTATTTGCCGCCTATCAAGCCGGACGAGCCTACTTTCACAAGGGCTGTGGCGAGCCAGGGCCCATGCCCCCCATCTGCTGTGCCTGGTTTGATGAGTTTGGGGTGGCCCAGCAGGATTTGGCTGAACAGGGTGCTTTCAAGAGTCATCACCAGGCGTTTGTGACTGCGCGTCTGAGCAGGCTGGCCGAGCAACCAGCCCTGCGCCGGGGAGCAATCTGGCCTGTGAGTGCAAGTGGAAAAAGTAGCGATGAGGTGGTGCAAGTCATGGCGAGCGCGGTTCGTGAGGGCATGCTCCAGCTACACAGTGAGCATCATGAGCGCCACGCCTCAGGCAAGTGTTGTTCGGTCGGCCTGGTACGTATGGCTAATATCGATCCGCTGGTCGCTA
>JBOFBS010000398.1:0-3928 GCA_051645725.1 Aeromonadaceae bacterium
CATTTTTAAGAATATCTGAATATATTTAATTAGAATTTAAGTAAACCTGAACGATCTATGAACATCACCTTCAAGCAGTTAAGGGTTTTTGTGGTGCTGGCCCAAACCGGGAACCTGGCGGATGCCGCGGATCAGCTCGCCATCAGCAAGGCGGCGGTCAGCATGTCGTTACAGGAGCTGGAGCGGCAGCTTGATTGCCGTCTCTTTGAGCGTGTGCGCAATCGCCTGCAGCTCAACACGCAAGGGCGTCAACTCTTGCCACTTGGTGAGGAGTTACTGCAGCGACTCGATGGTATCCAGGGGCTGTTTCAGCGGGAAGATAGCGCCCGTGGGCAGCTGCGACTGGGGGCCAGCCATACGGTTGGAAACTATCTGCTGCCCCAGTTGATGGCTGATTTTTTACAACAGCATCCGGCTACTGAATTTCATGTCCAGATTGATAACACCCGAACCTTGGCTGCCGGGCTTCACGATTTTTGCCTGGATCTGGTGCTGGTGGAGGGCGAGCTGTCACCAGAGGGGGTACACCAGTATGAGTGGATGGAGGATGTGCTGCAGGTGATAGCCGCTCCCTCTCACCCCTTGGCCGGTAAGGCGCGGTTGAACATGAGTGATCTGGAGGGGCAACGTTGGCTGCTAAGAGAGGTGGGCTCGGGCAGTCGCGAGCAGTTTCACCGCCTGATCGGTTCACACCTGCAAGATTGGCGCTTAGCCATGGAGCTGAATACGACCGAATCCTTGCTAAATTCGGTGGCCTGTGGGTTGGGGCTCTGCTTTATCTCCAGGCTGGCCATTACCCAGGCGGTGAGAGAGGGGCGAGTGGCCGTGCTGAACATCGAGCCCGGTATGCGCCGATACCTCAGACTGGCGGTGCATCAGGACAAATATTTACATCCCACTCTGCAGACATTTCTGGCATTTTGTCGTCAGTGGCGACCCAAAGAGGGGGGCGTTATCTTGGGCATTTCCGGATAAGCCTCTCTTTTTGTTCTCTTTTTGTTCTCGGTGTGCGCTGCCGTTGCGTGTGGCAGGGCTACAATGAGAGTTTGATTGTGTTATGACAAGGCAAGGGATAGATGATGCGGATCGTCATTGATGAAAACATGCCGGTGGCCGACACCCTGTTTTCCGGATTTGGTGAGATAGTTCGGCTGCCAGGGCGACTGATGACGGCAGAGCAGGTGGCGGATGCGGATGTACTGCTGGTGCGTTCGGTGACAAAGGTCAATGGGGCCTTACTGGCGCAAAATCGACGCTTGAAATTCGTGGGAACTGCGACCATTGGCACGGATCACGTTGATCAGGCGCTGCTGGCTGAACGGGGTATCTGTTTTAGCTCGGCGCCGGGTTGCAACAAGGTGGGCGTTGCCGAGTACGTGATCAGCGCACTGCTGGTCTTGGCCGAACGTTATCAACTCTCTTTGGCGGGTATGACGCTGGGTATCATAGGGGCGGGGAATACCGGCTCGGCGCTGGCGCAGAAGGCGCAGGTGCTGGGCTTGCAGGTATGCTTGTGTGACCCGCCTCTGGAGCAGGCGGGGGATCCTCGCTCTTTTGTGCCCTACGAGATGGCGTTGGGGTGCGATTTTGTCTCTTTCCATGTGCCGTTGACGCAACATGGTGACCACCCCACTTACCATCTCCTGGATGCCGAGCGTATTGCGGCTTTACCTGCCGGGCAGTTTCTCATCAATGCCTCTCGTGGCGAGGTGTGGGATAACTTTGCGTTGCTCATGCGACAGCAGGGAGCTGAGCCTTTACGTCTGGTGATGGATGTATGGGAGCATGAGCCTGATATCTTGCATGAGCTCATTCCCTACACAGAACTGGCGACCCAGCATATTGCCGGCTACAGCCTGGAGGGGAAGATAATGGGGACCTATCTGCTCTATGAGGCATACTGCCGCTTTGCCCGGTTACCGATAGAAAAACGCTGGCAGGATCTCTTGCCAGCGGCAACCGTCAGCCGCGTTCACCTACAAGAGAGCCTGACGCCCGAGCTGATCAAGCAGTTGGTACACCTGGTTTACGATGTGCGGCGGGACGATGCCCGTTTTCGTTTGCACTATCAGGGAGCGGCCAGTTTTGATGCCATGCGCAAGGCTTACCCCGAGCGCCGGGAGTGGTCCTCTTTGCAGGTGACAGGTTGCGTTGATTCGCGCCTGGCGGCATTGGGATTTAACCAAATTAAGTAATGGTTGCCTGAGTGTCAGGCATGGAACAAATGAGGAAATGAAAGAATGAGTCAGCGCTACGATATCGCCATTCTCGGTGTAGATGGTTTGGGCGGTGAAACCCTGTTGGAGTTATTGGCAGAGCGCGAATTTCCGGTTGGTTCCCTTTATCCTCTGGTGACGGCAGAAGGCGAGCTGGAGAGTGTGCGTTTTGCAGGGAAGACGCTGGGGGTTAAACTCGTTGATGAGTTTGACTGGAGTCAGGTGCAGATAGCTTTTTTCATGGCGGGCTCTGCCGCCACAGAGCAGTGGCATCAGGCTGCGGTAGAGGCGGGGTGTCTGGTCATAGATAACAGCCTCTATTTCCGCAATGATTACTCAGTGCCTTTGATTGTTCCTGAGGTGAATCGGGAAGAGTTGGCCAATGTCAAAGAGCGGAACATAGTGGCCAGCCCGACCTGTATCGTGACCCAGTTGCTGATGGCGCTGAAGCCTATTCACGATGAGGTGGGGATTGCCCGGGTTAACCTGGTCTCCTTGCAGTCGGTCTCGGGGTCGGGTCAGGCCGGGGTTCAGGAGCTGGCGCGCCAGACGGCGAGTCTGCTCAACGGCCGTCCGGCGGAAAACAACACCTACCCGGCACAGATAGCGTTTAACCTGTTGCCGCAGATCGATGAGATAACTCAGAGCGGTTACACTCGGGAAGAGGAGCGTCTGGAGCAGGAGACACAGAGGTTACTGGGTGATGAGCGTATCCGGGTCAATGCCACATGTGTTCGGGTACCGGTTTTCTACGGCCATAGCCAGGTCGTCCATCTGGAGACCCAACACGGCTGTGAGCTGGAGGAGATCCGCCGCGTATTGGTTGAGGCCCCGGGACTCTCACTGTGTGACGATGAGTTGCTCACGCCCGTCACTCACGGCGTGGGTCACAGCGAGGTCTATCTTTCGCGCTTGCGTCAGGATAGCTCCCATCCCCAGGGGGTAGATTTCTTCCTGGTCACCGACAATCAGCGCAAAGGCGGGGCTCTAAATTGTCTGCAGATTGCCGAAGAGCTCATTCGCGACTATCTGTGATGTGACACGGGCCGCATTCAGCGGCCTGCTTTACATGAGTAAATATCAATTAAATCAGTTTTTTCCTAGACTTACTCACCATGGCTGCAACTGGAATGGTGGCAGTGACTGATTTATAGTGGGGGGTATAATTCCCCTGCCTTCTCCGCTTGACCGGTAGGCTTCTCACGAAGGAACGATTATGGGACTCCACATCTCCCGCCTGGCTCTGGCTGTTGCTCTTTCCCTCCATCTGGCGACGCCTCTGCAGGCGGCTGAACAACTCGATGAGTTCTATACGGAAATCAAAGGGCCGGATGCTCCCCCCTCGCCGCTGATCACCCCGCAGGCCAAGCCGGTGGCTCAACCTGCCCCGGTGCAAGCGCCCAAGCGCAATAGTGAGCGTACGCGTGTTGCTGAACCCGTACCTCAGCCCTTTTTAGTGGCTGAAGCTGAAGGGGCCTCGGTTCGTAGCTATGGACCGGTCAAGCCGGCGGATACGCTCCGGTCTATTGCGGAGCGGATGCGTCCGAGCCGCAATGTGAGCGTCCACCAGACCATGCTGGCCATCTACCGTAGTAACCCATCGGCCTTTGCTGGTGGGCGTCTCAATGGCCTCTATCGCGGTGTGAGATTGACCATCCCCTCTCAGGCACAGATCCAGGCTGAGAGTGAGAGCGAAGCGCAGCGCCTGTTAC
>JBOFBS010000399.1:0-2483 GCA_051645725.1 Aeromonadaceae bacterium
CCACACGGTTTTAGGGCCTTGGCATCCACCATCCTCAATGAGGAGGGCTTTGACCCTGATGTGATCGAACGCCAGCTTGCCCATGCTGAGCGTAACAAGGTTCGGGCGGCCTATCACCGGGCTGAGTACCTTGATGATCGCCGCAAGCTTTTGCAGTGGCTGGCTGATTTCTACGAGTCACAACAGGGCAGCAATGTTCGTCCTGTGAACTTCAATTGAGTAGGGTAGGTAGCAGGAGGATGTGACACGTTACGCGACTGCTTGACTCGTTATCACACCAACGTTAGGATTTCCCCATAATGGCCCATTCTTTAGAGATTGGGCCTTTTTCATATCCAAACCCGGCCATCGTGCCGGGTTTTTGCATTGGAGGAGACGAAACCAAAACTTACCCCCATTCATTATCGATAACTGTTTAGCCCCCTTAAGCCCGACCACTGTGTCGGGCTTTTTCATTTCAGGAGAGCACACATGAAAATTCCAGAAACAGGGTTTATTCGAGAGGCACAACTGGTAACGACGGCCAGCAAGGTAGGTCCATTGCCGTTCAGCAAGTCCACGTTGTGGAGGATGGTTGGTGAAGGAAAATTCCCTAAGCCAATCAAGCTGGGTGCGCGAGTCACTGCCTGGCGCTGTGAAGATGTTCATGAGTGGATCAATGCTCAAGGCAAAGCTGCCTAAGGAGGGGGAAGATGCAAAAAGAAAAAGGCCGCATCATGAATGGTACGACCCAGCTTGAACAGGGTCAGCATATCACCAAGTACGAATTGGTTGCTCTCCACCTGCTGGAGCAGGGGGTTCAGGGGGTCAATGCCTTGTCTGGCCTGGCTGGACTCCATGATCTCAACTTGCGCAATAGCATTGGCCTGCTCCGTCGAAACCACGGGATAGACATCACCGATGCGTTTTTCGAACACCAGCACTGCGGCGGCGGGACCACCCGCTTCAAGCGCTATTGGCTAGCCGACCGAGAGCAAGCCTATAAGCTGGTGGCCCTGGTCAACCATTGGCGATACCAGAGGCAAGCAACCCCTTTGGACGATGACTACGCAGCCATTCTGTGTGCTCGTACACCAGTGTCCAACCCCTTCCCTCCTGCAGCTTAATTCCGAGGTATGCCATGAAAAAACAATATGGGCTCACTGCCCAGGGCGAAGCTTTGCTCAAATCCCAAGAGGTGGGCTTGTTCCTCAATGTTCAACGGGGTACGATTCGCCCTGCAACGGCAAAATCCGTTGCCGAGATTGGCGTCTCGAAACTATCTACGGAGCCGACCCACGCTCTTGCGTGGTTTTTTGTCGGTACTCGACCCTCATCTCTTGGGGCTGCTTCGCTATATCCGCTTGGCAGCTTCAGCTGTGTTATGGCGGTTCGGGCGAGGGCCTCGCAAGAGGCGCTGGGTTCCATATTGACCAGTTACGCCAACCTTGTCCGGGCTGCCACCATACTTAGATTGGCGTCTTCTGGTGGCAGAGAAAATCTGACCACTACGGAGGCTGCCATTATGGCTACTGTCCCCACCCAGGCTTTATCTAGCCGACTCAGATCCCTGATTGCTCATCCGTGTCACTCGGCCGCACTTTGGCGCCTTTGCACTCCCCCTCCATGTTGCATGACCACCTACCGGGTTACCCCACCTGATGGGGGGCTCATCGTATGAACCTCATTTATCCACACCCTCTTTACGCCTTGCTCGACCAGTTTGAGGCGCTGCTAGAACAAACCGACCTCAGCATTCAGGAGCGAACACAGTTTCGATTTCTGCTTGATGCCTTGCGTAGCGAGGCTGCTATCTGCCAAAGGAGGTTGTCATGACTTACTTCGCATGGGCCAATGGCACGAATCCACCGACCTTTATTGGTCCACCTAACCCCAGAACAGGGAAGCGTACACAGCGGGGCACCCTGAGTGCTTTCCTTTGCCGAAATGACCGTGATCGTTTTATTGCCCAGACCCAGGGCGCTGCGGTGGCTATCACCGCGAAGGAGGCTCGAGAGCTGAAAGCCGGTTTGGATGAGCGGGCGTTCAAGGAGCTGGTTACCGTTTTGCTGGGAGGGACATGCCATGAGTAAGCGACTGCTCAACACTCTAAATCGCCGCATGTGGTGCGAATTATCACGTAATCCACTTCGCCCCGCGGTGCTACGAGAACTCTTCAAGCGGCTGACCAAGGAGAGCAAGCGGAGGGAGATGCAATGACAACGGTATTCCAAAGAACTGTTGGTTCTGGGAATCGTAGTAGTCCTCCATCCCGGGCCGGTGCCTTCCTCAAGTTTGCAGACCTGGATGACCTGCAGGTTGTCGTGATCCACACCGGTGAACAAGCCAGCAGGGATGCTGGCATCAGGGCGACCCTACAGCGTGCTCATAATGACGCGATAGCAGCAGAGAACCCGATTGACCCGGAGCTCGAACCGGAGCAAGTGCTGTACGTGGGGCCGGCCCAACTAGACGAAGGGGGCAAGCTTTACAAAATGGCAGAT
>JBOFBS010000400.1:0-3574 GCA_051645725.1 Aeromonadaceae bacterium
GCCTTTGTTCTTGATCTTGATTGGGTGGCCATTACTCCGGTTCCTGGCTGCCTGTGCGCGGGGTCCCCGCTTGCGGGGTGCGCACTGGTGGCCAGGGATGCCAAAGGCCCCCCGTACAGTAATACGGGGGGAAATTCCCGCTAGGGTCGGCTATCTTCTGAGCCCTAGTTTTTTTGACAGCAAAAAGGCCCTTACGGGCCTTCCTTATTTTTGCCTGTACTTCCTACGGTTCCTTAGTTCCTGCTTGTTCTCACCGATGGCCAGCCATGTTAGCTGGTCGGGGGTTAGGCGTTCGCCGTAAGGCGTGATGATCCATTTTCCTCTGACTTTCCATCCGTTCCATTCTTCGTGCAAATGTCCAAGCTCCGCACCTGAATATAATTCCATGAGCCGTCTATGGTGTTTGGGGATTGTTTTTCCCTTGTCCCAACCCTCTACCGTTCTTTGACTTACGTCACATAATTCGCAAGTTTTTTTTACGCTTAAACCGCACCGAAAAAACCTAAATATGTAATTTTCAGTCATTGGTTCTCTTTTCACAGCAAACCTCTATAAAAAGAGGTCTTATCGGCAAGTTATTGTTTTTCTTGTTGTTTAACGTAACCAAATATTATGCGAAGTTACATTTGGTCTTCAATGTGGTATCCTGTTGCTACTGCGCTCTATGCTTGTAATATTTACACCAGATTTACGCTGTACGCTTATCACCCAGTGCCACCGTGGCGTTTCGTGTTCACTGTTACCTACCACAAGGCATGCACGTATCCAGACTATACACGGGTTTACTATGACAGACAGTTTGCTTGCTATTCTCGGGTTAATCGCCGCGAGCTCATTTTTCTCCATCTCAGAAATTTCTTTGGCGGCTTCTCGTCGACTCAAGTTGCAGCAGTTGGTTGATGAAGGTGTGCTGCAGGCTCAAAAAATCATGCTGCTGCAAGAGCAACCGGGCCATTTTTTTACCGTGGTACAGATTGGCCTCAATGCGGTGGCGATTTTGGGCGGTATCGTCGGTGAATCTGCTCTGACTCCCTATTTTTCTTCTTTGTTTGAAAACTGGCTTGAACCCAAGCTGGTTGAAAGCATCAGCTTTGTCTGTTCGTTTGTCATAGTCACCTCGCTCTTCATCCTCTTTGCCGACCTCATCCCCAAGCGGCTGGCCATGATGGCGCCTGAGCGTATGGCCATGATCATAGTCAGACCCATGCTGTTCTGTCTGGTGCTGTTCAAGCCTCTGATCTGGTTATTCAATGGCGCGGCGAATCTGGTTTTTCGGCTCTTTAACGTGCCCACTCACCATAAAGAGGTTCTCACCCCGGATGATGTCTATGCCATGGTCAGCGCAGGTGCTCAAGCTGGCTTGTTGCGTAAGGAGGAACACCAGCTCATCGAGAATGTCTTTGAGTTGGATACCAAGACAGTGCCATCGGCAATGACGGCTCGGGATAGCATCATCTATTTTGACCGCCACGATAGCGAAGATGAGATCAAGCAGAAGATTGCCATGAATCCTCACTCCAAGTTTTTGGTCTGTGCGGATACGATTGATAATGTCATCGGCTTTGTCGATACCAAAGACATACTGCTGCGCATTATTCAGCAACAGCCTGTTACCCTTAATAATGAGGCGCTGGTCAAAACCCCCTTGATGATCCCCGACTCACTGACCCTCTCCGAGACGCTGGACAGCTTCAATGCCAATCGCCAGGACTTCGCCATTGTTTTGAATGAATATGCACTCGTGGTCGGCATCATCACGCTCAATGACGTGATGAATACCCTGATGGGTGACTTGGTGACTCAGCACAATATTGAAGAGCAGATCGTTCGCAGAGACGAGATCTCCTGGCTGATTGATGGTGCGGCCCCCATAGATGATGTGATGCGGGCGTTAGAGATAGATGCCTTCCCCGACATGGAAAATTACGAGACCATTGCAGGTTTTATGATGTATGTGCTGCGTAAGATCCCCAAGCGAACCGACTCGGTAACCTATGCTGGTTTCAAATTTGAGGTGGTTGATATCGACCATTACAAGATAGATCAGTTGCTGGTGACGCGCATTCAGGCTTTAGAGCCAAACTCAGATAAAGCCTGATCCTGGTGCTCTACTTCTTACGGGAGTGATGAATAGATATGCTTGAATTATTGCAGCGTTGGCGTCGAGATTTTCATCGTTTTCCAGAAACGGCATGGACAGAGTATCGCACCACCAGCCTTATCGCGGCTGAGCTGGCACAAGAGGGTTACCAGATACTGCTAGGTGAGCAGATCTTCTCCAGTTCGGCCGTCATGGGCAGACAAATAGATGAAGAAGCCGAAAAAGCGCGGGCCTTGTCTCAGGGGGCGGATCCCCACTGGCTTGAGCCCCAGCGGCTGACAGGTCTGATCGCCCTGTTGGATACGGGGCGTCCAGGCCCCTGTGTCGCCTTGCGCGTCGATCTGGATGGCGTGCATCTGCAGGAGTCTGACAGTGAACAGCACTTGCCCCTGCAGGCGGGCTTTGCATCAGAGCGTACCGATGCCATGCATGCCTGTGGCCATGATGGTCATGCCGCCATCGGCCTGGTGCTGGGTAAGCTATTGATGCGTCATAAGGCGCAACTCTGTGGCCGAGTCAAACTGATCTTTCAACCTGCTGAAGAGGGATGCCGAGGTGGCAAGGCGCTGGCCCAGGGGGGACAGTTGGATGATGTGGATATCTTCTATGCCATTCACCTGGGGATACACGCTCAAAGCGGTGAGTTGGTGGTGTGTCCCCAAGCCTTTTTGAGTTCAACCAAATTTGATGTGGAATTTATCGGACGCGCCGCACATGCCGGATTGGAGCCCAACGCTGGGGCCAACGCCCTTGCTGCGGCGTGTCAGGCGGTCAGCCAGATGTTGGCTATACCGCCACACAGAGATGGCATGACCCGCATCAACATAGGGCAGCTCAATGCGGGTGAAGAGCGTAATGTCATTCCTGCTTTTGCCCTGCTTAAAGGTGAAACCCGGGGGGCGACACAGCAACTCAATGACTATGTCTTCTCGGCGGTACAGCGCATAGTACAAGCAGCAGGTCTGGCCTATGACGTTGACTACCATATCCGTCGCCAGGGTGAGGCCATCTCCATCGACAACACCCCTGCCCTAGTCCATTCGGTCACGCTGACGGCAGACCGACTGGGTTTTAATGTTATTCACTCCCGTCCTTTTGGCGCCAGCGATGATGCCGGCTTCATGGTGGAGCGGGTACAAAAGCGGGGTGGCCAGGCGGCTTATCTGGTGCTTGGAGCCGATTTGGCTGCAGGACATCACACCAGTCGCTTTGATTTCGACGAACAGGTGATGGTTCGCGCGGTCGAGTTGCTCGAGGCTCTCTTTGTCGAGGCCTTAACGCCTGTGGAGGCAGAACCACTCAGCGGGGATGAGAGCTGACTCCCCTCTCTTGGCATCTTGCTGGTGATGAACACTCAGGTAAGTTGGCGAGCGCGTCTGGCCTCGTCAACTTGTCGGCAAAGATTGCACCACGAGACGCTCACCGCTGGGCTAGACAGAGCCTCCCTATTACGCCACAACAGATAGTCGCACT
>JBOFBS010000401.1:0-3631 GCA_051645725.1 Aeromonadaceae bacterium
CCATAGCTCTCGCCTCCGCAACCATATTGGCTCCATACAATCTTTCTGATGAGTATTGCTATTTGAGTGGCAACAGCAGGGTTTGGTTCCGCAGCCTGCCACATATTCACAGCAGATCAGACAAATTAACCACAAATGAAACCCAAAGATGAGGCTAACACTCATCATTTCATCAGCAGATAGGACTAAGATGAATGCAATACCGCACCAGCTTAGGAACGACTATGCCAACGGGATCAGAAATCGAGACGGGTCACTGCCGCCAATTAGGTGCGACACTCGAGAGCAAGGGTGTCAACTTCGCCATCTGGGGGCGCTACGCCAAGAGCATGGAGCTGCTGCTCTTTGCCCATGAAAGTGATACCGAGCCACGCAGCATACTGTTAACGGCGCCACGGCACCGCTCCGGTTACTACTGGCACGTCTATGTGGCCGGGCTCAAGGCGGGACAGATCTATGGCTGGCGCGTAAAAGGCTCCCTGCTCAACCATCCTGCCAACCGTTTTTCGCCCAATAAAGTGTTGCTGGACCCCTACGGTCGCCGCATTCTGCTGCCCGAACGCTATCGACGCGAAGCGGCCATGCAGGATGAGGCCTGTTTTGCCGAATGCGCCAAGAGTGTCGTTGTCGATCTGGCTGGCTATGACTGGGAGGGAGACCGCTTCCCACGCCATCCGCTCCCCAGTTCGGTTATCTATGAGATGCATGTGGCAGGCTTTACCCGCTCGCCCAGCTCAGGCATAGCCGCCGACAAGCGCGGAACCTATGCCGGCATCATAGAGAAGATCCCCTATTTGCAGCAGTTGGGAGTGACGGCGGTCGAACTCTTACCCGTCTTTCAATTCGATCCCCAGGATGCCAGAGCGGGCCTGAGTAACTATTGGGGCTACAGCCCCATGGGTTTCTTCGCTCCTCATGCCCAATACAGCAGTGATGACTCCCTGCTCGGGGTACTGGATGAATTTCGCGACATGGTCAAGGCGCTGCATAAAGCCAATATCGAAGTGATACTGGATGTGGTCTACAACCATACGGCCGAAGGGGGAGATAACGGCCCTATCTTTGGCTTTCGCGGCCTGGACAACGATGCCTTCTACATTCTGGACGAGAGTCAGCAGCACAGTACCAACTACTCGGGGTGTGGCAATACCCTCAATGCCTCCCACCCCATGACCAAGAAACTCATCACCGACAGCCTGCGCTTCTGGCGTGAAGAGATGCATGTGGATGGCTTCCGTTTCGATCTCGCCTCTATCCTCTCACGAGATAAATCGGGAGCCCCGCTGACCGACCCGCCTACCCTGTTGGCCATAGACAGTGATTACAGCCTGGCCGACACCAAGCTGTTTGCCGAAGCCTGGGACGCAGGTGGTCTCTACCAAGTCGGCTCACTGGCTGGTTTGCGCTGGCGGGAGTGGAACGGCCAGTTTCGGGATGACATTCGCCGCTTTATTCGCGGTGACAGCGGCATGGTGCCGCGACTGGCCAGCCGCCTCATCGGCAGCCCGGACATCTACCACCCCAGCTACAATGATCCGCAAAAGAGCGTCAACTTTGTCACCTGCCATGATGGCTTCACCCTGTGGGATCTGCTCAGCTACAACCACAAACAGAACCTGGCCAACGGCGAAGATAACCAGGATGGTAGCAATGACAACTACAGCTGGGATCATGGCGCGGAAGGCGAAACCGACGACCCAGCCATAGTGGCGCTACGTCTGCGGCAGGCTAAAAACCTGGCGCTGCTGACCCTGCTTTCAGTCGGTACCCCCATGCTGCTGATGGGGGATGAACGGCTACGCAGCCAGCAGGGCAACAACAACGCCTATTGCCAGGATAACCCCATCAGTTGGCTCGATTGGTCTACCACCCCAAGAGGGGATGAGATGCTACGCTTTATTCGCGAACTCATCAGCTACCGCACGGCCCGCCCCCGCCCAGCCCAAGGGATTGTCAGCCTGGCTGAAACGCTGGAGAACGCCGGCATCGTCTGGCATGGAGTCCAGCCTCACAAACCCGACTGGGGCGAACACTCTCACACCCTGGGGGTAACCGGCTATGCCGCCGCCAGCCGCACCGATTTCTATGCCTTTTTCAACAGCTACTGGGAACCCCTGAGTCTGACCCTGCCCACCCCTCCCCATCATCCGAAGGGACAATGGCTGCGAGTCATCGATACGGCACTGGCTCCGCCCCACGACATCACGCCACTGGGTGAGCCGCTGGTTGCGGTGCAAAGCCCCTATCTGCTCGCCCCCCGCTCCACCCTGATCCTCTTTTGCCATAAGAGCCCGGCAAGCTCAGCACAGGAGGAGAGATAAGCTGACACAAGAGTGCAGCGGTCCAACTAAGACTGGGCCGCAGCCGCCTCTTCTATGATGGCGATGATCTCCGATGCCTCCTGACAACGCCGCAGCGAGGCAAAGAGCATCAGAGCCTGTGGATAGGGGTGTCTTAAATAACTGAACCACTGTTTGATCCGGTTAGGGAAGTATTGCCCCTTATCGCCCCGCACCTCCAGCTCGCAGTAGCGTAACAGCAACTGTAACACCTCAGGCCACGTCATGATGGGCTCGTCATGACGGATCACCCGCCCCAGATTCGGCACATTGAGCGCCCCACGCCCCACCATCAAATCCTGGCACCCCGTGACCTGCTGACAACGTCTGGCATCCGCATGGCTCCAGATCTCGCCATTGGCAATCACAGGAATGGGCAGCCGAGCACGGATCTGCCCAATCCACTCCCACTTGATCGCCTCGCTACGGTAGCCATCTTCCTTGGTTCGGCCATGGACAGCCAACTCGTTGGCCCCGGCCTGATAGGCAGCATCGGCAATCTCCAGACAATGGGAGGGATCATCCCAGCCCAGGCGGATCTTGGCCGTTACCGGCTGTCCGTCCGGGACAGCCTGACGCACGGCTTGAATGATGCGATAGAGCAGATCCGGCTCCTTGAGCAGTACGGCCCCCCCCTTGGACTGATTGACCAGCTTTGCCGGACAGCCAAAGTTAAGATCGACGCCGGGCGAGCCCAGCTCTATGGCCCGTACCGCATTCTCAGCCAACCACTCCGGCGATTGCCCCAGCAATTGCACCCGAACCGGTGTCCCCGAGGGGGTCTTACCCCCGTGGTGCAACTCGGGCGCTAATTTGTAAAAGGTTCGCTTGGGCAGCAACATCTCAATCACCCGCACAAATTCGGTTATGCAGAGATCGTAGGGGTTGAGTTCAGTAAGCAGGGTCCGCATCAGGGGATCCAGCACCCCTTCCATCGGAGCCAGAATTAGACGCCCTGGCGTGACGCAGCCAGATGTTGATGACGAGAGTGAATAATCCAAAAGAGAGTTCCTTTAACAATCAAACACCGGGCGCTGCGCAAGTAAGGCAACCCAAACGGTTAAGATCAGCCACGAGCGGCAAGGGCGCCGATTCTACAACAACCCAACGCCAACGCACCCGCTATGTCGATAAATTCAGCCAACCTGAGCCGCAGAGCTGCTCGTTTTCTCACGGGCAAAAACGAACAAGCCGCGCAGTGCGCGGCTTGTATTGGGATGCTGTTCTGGTCAGAGCTTAACGCTCATAACGGAAGTAATACTCGCGAGTAGCTGGGGCGTAGTGTTCTTCGT
>JBOFBS010000402.1:0-3131 GCA_051645725.1 Aeromonadaceae bacterium
CGACGATTATTGATGAGGTCACCGTAAGGGCTGAGATACTTTATGGTGATAAATACCAGCCATTACTCAATAAAAATGCTATGTCAGAAGTGGTCGGGCTATTGAAACTGGAGGAACCATTATTCCCAATTGTGAACGACATTATGACTGAATCATTTATTGAGCTTATCGATTATGAAGACGAGGCGTTGGCTATCAGCATGAAATTGAGCGAAATGGACAAGCATATTCTTCACGTCAACTGTAACAAGTATGCAGAACGAGAGCCCAATGTACTTAGTCAAACAGATGTTGTGCGACCATTATCAGTTGGAGCGTTGAAGTTTTATTATGAGCATACACTCCGAGCCAACCGACATCATCGCTATGTTGACTCTGTGTCACGTAACGTCATGAAATTCAGGAGTGAATTTGGCGACGTTGTACCATGTGCCCCGCCAATGAAACCAGATGGAAAAGTCTTGTTGAGTATTGATCTTGAGAATAGTTCGAATGATGAGATTTTATCCTCGCTGAAAAGTTTGCTCTCTGTATGGCGCAAAGAATTAGAGATTGGTGAAGTAAGAAAACGACCATTGCAGGTCAAAGGACATACAACGCTCAATAAAATAATAGACTATAAGTTAATTGAGTTGATGGATGTGTTGATTGTATTGAAAGTAGCTAATTGCCATATTTGTTATGAACGACTGCAAGAGTATCTTTATTTTGATAGTAGGTATAAAGATTGGGGGGCCGATAAAATAAAAAGGACAGTTATTCCACTGTCTAAGAAGTTCACTGATGAGCTTTATTTGAGAACCTTAAAAAATAGTTTGTCTGGCGACAACAAACTGTACTCGATTGTTGCCTCTATCTATGAACCATCCAGTGCCTAACACGTCCATGCATCATTAATACTCAGACACAAAAATCACTTTTTCATTTTTGTTCCGGTATTAAACATGAAATATGGAAGATAGCCCTCGTAAACCAAGAGGGCTATCAATATGACATCATCTACCAGCCAAACCATTAGTAATCGCCTCACTCGCCGTGAGGCTGCCGCTTACCTTGGGTTGTCTGAGAAGACCCTCGGGGTCTGGGCCAGCAATGGCCGCTATGAACTCCCTTACTACAAGATTGGCAACCGTACCCTCTACGAACGCGCCGATCTCGATGCGTTCCTCGCCTCCCGCAAGATGCTGCATTCCAGCAAACCCGCGAACTCCGTCCAATAACCAGGAGGTATGCACTATGCGCGTAATGTGCACCGAGTGCGGCCAATTAGGCCGTATCACCAAAACCAATCGCATGACGGTAGGGATCGCCAATCTCTATTGCCAATGCACTGATGCCAGTTGCGGTCACTCTTGGGTGTCCACACTGGCCTATAGCCACACCCTGAGCCCTTCAGCCAAGCGAGCCAGCGCCATGGCCATCGCACTGGCGCGAGGGCTGTCGCCGGAGGCGCACGCCCCGCTGTGTCAAAGCATGAACGAACGCCAAAAACAGCTGGATGAGCAGGCCGCTAAAGAGCAAAAAAAGCCCGTTTCAAATGATCGGTGGGTGCTATGAGTAGTCAAGTCAAAACCGGCTGGGTGTGCATCGCCACGGCGGGGCCAACACTGGATGGCCGCACTATTACCCCCGAGTGCCTGCGCGAGCTGGCCCAGACCTACAACCCGAGTTTCTATGTGGCCAACCTCTGGCCAGAGGGGGCACGCATTCGCCCACTTGGCTATGTGGATGCGGTGAAGGTGCAAGAGGAAGACGGCCAGCTCAAGCTGATGGCGGTACTTTGTCCGACCCTTGAGCTGATTGACCTCAACGCCAACGGCAGCCACGGCTTTTGCACCATTGAGGCGGCTGAAAACTTTGCAGGAACTGGCCAGTGGTATCTGGCGGGGGTCTCTGTCACCGACCAGCCGACCATCACGGGGCTGACCCAACTGCAATTCAGTGCCAAGCGGCCCGAGGCGCGCCCGCTCTTGGTGCCAGCCTCTTTGCCTGTGCCAGTCCCCACCAAACCGGTGAACCGGACACCAGACCCTGATCGCATGTTTAAGCAGCTGGAAACCTTGGTGTCGGATATCGACAGCATCAACAAAAAGCTCGCCAGCATGATGCCCTGCCCACCAGACCCGCCCACTGCTGGCCGCCGTGATAACCCCGACTCTGACAACACCTACCCCCTCTACTAAGGAGCCTTTCTGATGACCTTATCTGACCTGCTGCGCGATGTGCGCATGAGCTTTGCCCCCGCGCCGCAACCCAGTTTCGGCAACCTCGACAATGCCACCAGTTTGGCTCTGACGGCGGCCATTTTGCAGGCCGTCCCGTTCCTGTGGATGGTCTCTATCTTGGGGGTGGATGACCCGCACGCCCCGCGCTTTGACCCGCTCAAGCCAACCCTGCGCAGTGGCCGCAAGGCGCAAGCGCGTTTCATGGTTCCGGCCAAGCCGAGCAAGCGCGCCCACCAATACGAAGAGATGGACAGCAGCGTTATCTGGACATGGCAACAGCTGGCCCAAATGCTGGAAGGGCTCGACCAAGCCCAGGTTAACGCCCTGCTCGAAGAGCTGGCCTTGGCCGCCTTTGGTGATGACTTGATACGGGTCGGCTTCCATGGCCAATCTGCTGCCGTCAATACCGACCCCGTTGCCA
Source organism: Aeromonadaceae bacterium (assembly GCA_051645725.1). Lineage (GTDB taxonomy): Bacteria > Pseudomonadota > Gammaproteobacteria > Enterobacterales > Aeromonadaceae > Pseudaeromonas. The sequence continues at coordinate 2,647 of JBOFBS010000402.1, forward strand.
ACCCCAACGGGGAGGATGTGATGGTGGGCTGGCCCGCCTTGGCCAAGGCAGCTGACCCCGAGGGGCTGCGGGTGCTGCGCGATGCGGTCACCTTCTCCACAAGCGGCAAGGGCGATTTCGCCGACCTCGACAGCATGGTCTATGCCCTGATTGAGAAGCTGCCCGAGGCGTACCGCCAAGACCCGCGTCTGGTGGTAATGGTCGGCGGCGAACTGCTGCGCGCCCACCAGAAAGCCCACCTCAAGGCCGGACAGGTACGAGATAAAACCCAGCGCATGAAGATTGCGGACTTGGGCTTTGTCTCGCATCAGCACATGCCGAGCACCTATCTGGCCATCACGCTGGTCGAGAACCTGCAGGTGCTCACCGTCAACCACACCCACCGCCTCACGGCGGGCGACATTGACGACTTGGCCAGCTGGGGCATTCGCTACAACCGCGCCCAGACCTACGCCTTGGGCGAGCCAACCGCCTACGCCGCTTTT
>JBOFBS010000403.1:0-2149 GCA_051645725.1 Aeromonadaceae bacterium
GGAGAAGTAAGAATGCCGCAACGGGGTTTTACCCTGCTTGAGCTGCTTGTGGTGTTGGTGTTGGTTGGCATGATAGCGGGGATGGTAGGTCCCCGTTTTATCGATCTTGCTGAACGTCTGCGTCATCGCAATGAGTGGCAGACACTGCAGCAACGCATCAATGGTTTGCCAATGGAAGTACAGCTGAGCGGACGTGGCATGGCGTTGCAGGAGTTGCCATTGGTGCTACCGTCTGGCTGGCAGTTCAAAACGGAGTGGCCGGTACGTTATTTGTCCAATGGCGTTTGCCTAGGTGGGCAATTGGAGTTGTTACAAGATGAAGAGGTTAAGCGCCGGATCGTGCTTACGCCTCCCTATTGCCAATGGGAGGGGCAGGCATGGTAAGGCAGCATGGATTTTCGTTACTTGAGGCAATCGTTGCCTTGACTATACTGGCCGGCGCATCAATGGCGCTGTTTGGGTGGATTGGTGGAAGCCTCAGACAACTAAGTCGCTCGGAGTTCTATATCGAGTCAACGCCAGCTCTGACCAGCGCACTTGAATACTTGAAGTTTCAAGACTTGGCCTCAAAACCTTCAGGTGATTTTGTCAGTGGCGATCTATTGGTGCATTGGCAGGCGGTTGCGATTGAAAAGGATATTGCCGGCGTCCAGGGCAGTAACTTCTTACTCTCGCTCTATGATGTCGAGTTGCAGGTCCGAAAAGGACCGCAGAGCCTGCCGCCTCTGAAGACCCGTGTTGTCAATTATCATCGCTTGCCCGGTATTGCTGAGCGCCAAGATGTCAATTAGCCACCAACGGGGGATGACCCTGCTCGAGTTGCTCGTGGTGATGGTTTTGCTGGCTGTCATCTCGACCCTGCTAATGCAAGGCCTGTCCGTCACACTGTCGACCTATGAGAAAATCCAGCGACGGCAATATGAAGGTGTGCCACGCATGTTGGCGTCTTCCTGGTTTGTTCAGTCGGTCGCGGCGATGGAGGCCAGGTTGGATGTAGACTCTCAGTTTAAGGGCAATGCGTCGAGCATGAGTGGCATGTCACACTCCGCTCTGGTGAGCCGTAATGGCCAAATACAGCCTGTGACTTGGCGCATCAATCAGATGCCCGATGGCCGGGTTTCGCTTCAATATGAGCAGCCTGGGATTGCTTGGACGTTGGCGAAGTGGCCAGCGGGTACCAAGGCGCAGTTTCTATATCGCGATCACGATGGTACACCGCAGAGACTTTGGCCACCCTCCGAAAAGCTGGCATCTCTGGTGCCCGATGGCCGAGTGCCCTCTGCCGTGCTACTGGAAGTAACGGCTCCTTCTCACCCCCCTTTACGTTGGTATGTCTCTCTTACTGGGAGACGGCTTCCCAGAATGGACTATCGAGACTTGTGATATCGCATCGGCTTACCCATAAAAAAGAGCAGGGCTTTGTGCTGATTGCAGTGTTAGGCCTGCTCATGGTCATGAGTCTTGTTGCTGCCTTTGTCGCGGCATACGCCGAGCAGCGCACGCAGCAAGCTATTTATCTTCGTCAAAGCTGGCAGGCTAAGCTGGACCAGCAGTCAACCATAGCGACGCTGCTGCATCTGGTGGCGACCCGTCCCAGAGTCGCCCAGGGATATGCGCTTGCTTTACCCGTAGATTTGAATCTGACCGAGCAAAATGAGCTGGCTATCGCTGCCGATAGTCGTGTCTATCAGGGAATAGGCAAGAGCCAGTTTGCGATTCAGGATGAAGGGGCGTTGCTCAGCTTGCTCGACCCGGATCGCGATCGCTGGCATGCACTGCTCAAAGAGAGAGGGCTTGCCCCCATCGAAGCCGATCGAGTGCTCGACCAGCTCCAGGATTACACCGATCAGGATGATCTGCGGCGACTAAATGGTGCAAACGATGCGGACTATCTGGCGAAAGGTTTACTTAAGCCTACTCATCGACTGATGATTGGGCCTGGGGAGTTTTTCAATTTGCTGGAAGCAAACCAGTGGTCTTGGGCGCCGTCGTTGTTACCTATGTTGACGACTCGAAGCGGACAATTGCTCAACCTTAACACTAGGCCTCTTGAGTTACTTGGGTCATTGAATGGGATTGATAGAGAAACGGCCGCAATGTTGGTGTCACTACGCCAACGGCGGCCTTTTTCATCTCTGGCCGATGCCAA
>JBOFBS010000404.1:0-5534 GCA_051645725.1 Aeromonadaceae bacterium
TCTGGCGGTAGGTTTGACGAATGGTAGCTTTGAGGCGAGTTGACAGCATAAAGAGGGGGCCAGTTTGGTTGTTGCGCGGGGAAAGGCCAAGGATACCCGTATCCCCTTGTCGGGGTCGAGGGGTGCACTTTTATCACTCTCATTTCGTACTGGTCTGATGAGGTTGGTTGTTTATCAGGGGGTTAGCGGCAATTACCTAAAAAATAGGCTGTGCAAGTATAAAAAAACAGCAAAAAACATTGTAAACGTTTTCCTTTGATGGGCGGACAATGTGAGATCTGGCTCACATTTCCATCTCGGTGACTATGCTTTTCATAAAAAGTTCCAAGTTTTTTCGTTGCGGTTGTGAAAACCCGGTGCTAGTCTCGCCGTCATAGTGATGCAAAGTACATCGCTAACACAGGGAATAACAAAGACTTAGTGTTTAATTACAGTAGGCATTGGAAACTATGAAAAAGACAATTCTGGCTATTGCTATCCCGGCTCTGTTTGCATCCGCAGCTAACGCAGCTGTGATCTATGACAAAGACGGTACCAATTTCGACGTATACGGCCGTGTACAGGCTAACTACTATGGCGATGCTAACGACAAACCAGCTGAGCTGGTTGGTTCTACTCGTCTGGGTTGGTCCGGTAAAGTAGCTCTGAACAATACTTGGGCGGCTATCGCCAAGACCGAATGGCAGGTAGCTGCCGAAAACTCTGGTAGCAAAACTAGTGATATCGACCCGCGTCATATCTATGCCGGTTTTGACGGTTCTCAGTACGGTAAGATCATCTTCGGTCAAACCGACACTGCCTTCTACGACGTTCTGGAGCCGACCGATATCTTCAACGAATGGGGTGATGCCGGTAACTATTACGATGGTCGCCAAGAAGGTCAGATCATTTACTCCAACGCTATCGGTGGCTTCAAAGGCAAAGTTTCCTACCAAACCAATGATGATGTTGCTGTTGTAGTAACTGACGTCGGTCAGAAAGTTAAAGAAGATGCTGTTTGGGGTAAAGACGTTAAGCGTAAGAAAGCTTATGCCGCAGCAGCTGGTTATGACTTCGATTTCGGTCTGGGCTTCAATGCAGGTTATGCATACTCTGACTTGCAAAATAAAGTTAACGGCCAAACTGGTAAGAAAGACGAGTGGGCTGTTGGCGCACACTATGCAATCAATGGCTTCTACTTCGCTGGTGTTTACACCGAAGGTGAAGTTAAGAACAAGAGCTCTGGCGTGAAAGATGAAGGCCGTGGCTACGAGTTCGCCGCGTCTTACAATGTAGACGCTTGGACCTTCCTTGCTGGTTATAACTTCAAAGAAGCCAAAGAGAATGCCCAGAAGGCCGGCTCTAGCTACAAAGACCAAGTTGACGAAACTCTGCTGGGTGTTCAGTACGCTTTCACTCCGAAGCTGAAAGCTTACACCGAATACAAAATCCAGGGTATCGAGAAGCTGGACGACGAGTGGACTGTTGCTCTGCAGTACAACTTCTAATAAGAAGTTGCTGACAAGTGATATCCAAGCTTGAGTCTTTGACCAAGCGATACAATGGCCGGATTGATATCCGGCCATTTTCTTTTTGGCGGTTTGCGGTCTTGATTGTGATTGGATGGGGGGCTGGGTAAGCCGCATTGCGGCCCAAGTTGCCAACGCCGTTGTAACGATTAATCTCTCCTGCTCCTGCTCCTGCTCCTGCTCCTGCTCCTGCTCCTGCTCCTGCTCCTGCTCCTGCTCCTGCTCCTGCTCCTGCTCCTGCAGCTCATAAATGTCTTCAGGCTAACAGGCGCTACGTTCTGTTGAGCGAACAGCCCAAATTCGGACACGGCCTCTATCCGGTGGAGAATGGCTGCGAAGGCGCTGGGGGAGAAATTTATGTGCGGTATAAACAAAAATTCGGTCATTTTGGGAAAATACATAAATTAAATTTATGGCTACCTTCTCGGCCTGTTGACGGGGTGGTGTGGAGCATTGCGCTCAACGTAGTGAGGTATGTGGCCGACCTTAACGGGTTGTCTGATTGAGAACCTGTTGGATGGACGTTAGAGCTTTCGTGTGTCTGCTGTGGTTTTAGGTTTCTTCTTCTCTATGGCGGAAGAAGGCAATAGTCGATATGGCTGATTGGGTCTGTGGCTTGGCAGTTCGGCTGTATTACAATTCGATATTTGGTTGCCAGTTGCCAGTTGCCAGTTGCCAGTTGCCAGTTGCCAGTTGCCAGTTGCCAGTTGCCAGTTGCCAGTTGCCAGTTGCTGTCAGATGGATAGCAAGCGAGCGAGCGACCATTGGCAGTGGGCAAGAAAACTGATATCGCTATTTTTCAGTCGATTTACTGAGAAGAGCGTGGTCTGCAACAGGATCACCAACCTGCGTTTAGGCCGGGGCTTTTGGATAGCGAGTCAATAAATGGAGAGCCAAGAAATAGCGTGGCAATTAAGGGCGTACCAATAAAAAGGGAAGATGAGAGGCATCTTCCCTTGGCACTCGGTTGGTGCGGGCTCGCTCAGCTGTGCTGACGGCGATCGTTGGCTTGTGCCAGCAGGGTGCGGCTTTCACGCAGGAACTGGTCGGCATGGTCACCAAAGAAGCTGGAAACCTGGCTGAACGCCTCGATAAAACCGTCCCTGTCTCCACGCTCCAGCAGACCCAGCGCCTCGCCGAAGTTCTGGTAGTAGCGGCGGATCATCGCCAGGTTCTGTGGCGACGACAAAATGATGTCGGCATAGAGGTGGGGATCCTGGGCAAACAGCCGCCCCACCATGGCCAGCTCCAGCCGGTAGATGGGGGAGCTCAGCGCCAGCAGCCGCTCCAGATTGGCTCCTTCCCGCGAGAGGTGCCAGCCGTAGGCAAAGGTGGCAAAGTGGCGCAGCGCCTGGATAAAGGTCATCGCCTCATCGTGGGCTTTGGCTTCCACCTGCTGCAAGCGGGCGCCCCAGATGGTCATCTGCTCCAGCAGCCACTGGCTGGCGGCAGCGTCACGTCCCTGACAGCAGACGATCACCTGCTTGGCGAGACTCGCCACATCCGGTCCGAACATGGGGTGCAGCCCCAGCACAGGCCCCTGGTGCACTGCCAGCATGTGCTCGAGCGGCGCTGATTTGACGCTGGTGACATCTACCAGCAGGCAATCTGCGGGCAGGTTGCCGAGCCGGTCGATGATCTGGCAGGTGATGTCGATGGGCACTGCCACCATCACCAGTCCTGCGCCCTGCAGGATCTCGTCCGCTCTTGGCCAGTCGGCCTGTTCGAGGGTATCGACGTGATAGCCCGAGAGGGTGAACATATGGCCAAACAGGCGGCCAAGCTGGCCCTGACCGCCGATGATCACCACCTTGCCCAGATCCGGCTTCATGCACTTGAAGCCGGTATCTTTTTCACTGGCGTAAGATTCGCGCATCACCCGGCGTAGCACGTCTTCGATGAGATCACCCGGCACGCCCAGTGCCTCGGCTTCGGTACGGCGGCGGGCCAGCATGCTGGCCTCCCGATCCGGCGCGTAGATGGGCAACCCGTGGCGGCTCTTCACTTCACCCACCTCTCCCACCAGCGCCAGACGGGCAGCCAGCAGATCGATCAGCTGCCGGTCTACCGCATCAATCTTGTCCCTGAGGGCATTCAACTCTTCTGCCATCTTCAGTCCCTGTGGGTGCCGCCAGCGGCAGCACCTTGTGATTCAATATGTTGCATCAAGATATCACGGCTTAACCGCCAGTTCTGCTCTTGAGTGGCGCCGCCAACTGGCTGTGGCAACGGGCCAGCAGCGCCTCTGTGGTCTCCCAGTCGATGCAGGCATCGGTGATGGAGACACCGTAGCGCATCTCGCACTTGGGTTGCTCGCTCGACTGGCTGCCCTCGAACAGGTTGGATTCGAGCATCACCCCGATGATGGAGCGGTTCCCCTCCAGGATCTGGTGGATGACGTTGTCAGCCACCTTGGGCTGCAGACGGTGATCCTTGCTGGAGTTGCCGTGGCTGCAATCCACCACCAGCCCCGGTTGCAGGCCTGCTTTTTCCAGCGCCTCTTCCGCCAGCGACACATTGACCGAGTCGTAGTTGGGGTGTTTGCCGCCGCGCAGGATCACATGGCCATCCGGGTTGCCCTGGGTCTGCAGTAGCGCGACCTGGCCCTGCTGGTTAATACCCATAAAGGCGTGGGGAGAGGAGGCCGATTGCAGGGCATTGATGGCTGTACCCAGATTGCCGTCGGTGCCATTCTTGAAGCCGACCGGCATGGAGAGGCCGGAGGCCATCTCCCTGTGGGTCTGGGATTCGGTGGTGCGGGCGCCGATGGCCGACCAGGAGAAGAGCTCGGCCAGGTATTGCGGGCTGATGGGGTCGAGCGCTTCGGTCGCCAGCGGCAGCTCCATCTCGGCCAGCGAGCAGAGCAGCTCGCGGGCACGATGCAGGCCGAGCTCTACGTCGAAGGTGCCATCCAGATTGGGATCGTTGATAAAGCCCTTCCAGCCCACCGTGGTGCGGGGTTTCTCAAAGTAAACCCGCATCACAATGTAGAGAGAGTCCTGATAGGCATCATGCAAGGCCTTGAGTCTGGTTGCGTACTCTTTGGCGGCCTCCATGTCGTGGATGGAGCAGGGGCCGCAGATCACCAGCAGGCGGTGGTCACGGCGGTGGATGATATCGGCGATGGTATTGCGGGCCCCTTGCACGAATGCCAGCGCCTTGGCGGAGATAGGCAATTTCTCCTTGAGCTGGGCAGGCGTGATCATCACTTGTTCGGACTGGATATGGATGTTGTTCAGGGGATCTCTTTGCATGATGTCGTTCTCTCTGGACTGAATTCTAAAAGCGATCGTACACTTATGTTTACATTAGTACGTACTTTGTTACGCAACCGCCCTCACCTTACCAAGTAAAAACAAACAATCAAGTGAAATAAGCGGGTTCACTGCCATTTATGCAGATAAAAACGCGTTGACATAGTCGTTATGGTAATAAAATAGCGAAGCATAGCGTAATGGGGAGTGATTTTTGTAATTAAATGTTTACGGTTGCGTAGGGGGGAGGGCAAAAGAAGCATAAAGGGGAGCTGGCTCGGCACCGCAGAGAAACAAGAAAGGGGCCCTGATGGCCCCTTCGAATAGGAGCCAGAGCCCCGTTCAAGACGTGATATTACGCCTTGAGTTTGTCCAGCATCTCTTTGGTGACCAGCACTATGCCCTGTTCGGAGCGATAGAAGCGACGGGCATCCTCATCGGCGTTTTCACCGATCACCATCCCTTCCGGCAGCTTGCACCCCTTGTCGATCACCACCCGGCGCAGGCGGCAGCCCGGCCCGATCTCGACCCCGGGGAAGACCACGGCCTGATCCAGGGTGCAGAAAGAGTGAACCCGCACATTGGTAAAGAGCACCGAGCTCAGGATAAAGGAGCCGCTGACGATGGTGCCGCCAGAGAACATCGAGTTGATGGTCATGCCGTGCTGGCCGTTTCTGTCCTGCACGAACTTGGCAGGCGGCGTCATGGTCTGGCTGGTCCAGATGGGCCAGTCCTGATCATAGATATCGAGCTCCGGAGTGACGGAGGCGAG
>JBOFBS010000405.1:0-2338 GCA_051645725.1 Aeromonadaceae bacterium
TGCGGTCAGGGTCGCCCACTCGATGGGCATGCCGTAGTGGATAAGCAGGGTACGCAAACTGTGGGCCAGTGCGCCACCCATGGCGCAGTACTTCAGCATTCGCGGCGGCACGTTGAACAACATGGCGAACCCGACTGCCGGAATGGCCGACCAGAAGGCATCCTTGGCCAGTAGCCAGAGCAGATCAATCATACCTTCCACCCCCAGATCCCGGTCACCGACATGGCGAGAATAATGCCAATGGCAGCGCTGATGGTGAGCAGGGTCGCAGTGCCCCAGCGTGCCAACCCCATGTTGAAGTAGCCCTTCACCATGTCGGAGACGGCATTGATGAGCGGAAAACCCGGCACCAGCAGCAGCACGCTGGCCGCCATGGCGAGATAGGGCTGACTGCCCCAGCCAAAAAAGGTGGCGCTGGAGGCAAGCAGGGTGGCGATAAAGCCGGTCACGGCAAAGTTGATAAGCGGACTGTGGTGATGGCGGGCCATCAGCTGGCGCACCCGCATCGCGATCGCAGCAGAGAGACAGGTCACCACGAAGATGGGCCAGTCACCGCCAAACAACAGGCTGAAAGCACCGCAGGAGAGCCCCACCATGGGCACCACCAGCCAGGGGTGGTAATGAAAAGGGACGATAGCTTCGAGTCGCAGGCGCACTTCACGGGCACCAATCAGCTCTTTCTCCGCCATGATGCAGATGCGCTGGATCTCGCACACCACCTGCATGTTGATGCCGTGTTCGCGCACCCGCCGGGTGGTAGTGACGCAACTGCCCTGATAGAGGCTGGTGAGCACGATGGCACTGGAGGAGATGGCCATCTCGACGCTCTCCAGCCCCAGCGCCATGCCAAGGCGTACTGTGGTCTGCTCGATGATCCGGCTCTCGGCACCAAACTGGGCCAGCATCTGCCCCACCTTGACGATAATGCGGGTGATCTCTGTCTGTTGCTCCCGCGACAGCACCCGTCTTGGTGTGATACTTCTCATAATCCCTTCGAGTCGTAGCAATAAATTTTGGCCATATTAGCTTAACTTTTATCGCTATTCATCCACCCTTATCACAACTCCCTGAATAATCTATTTGGGCCCAATAAAATAAAACCTCATCACAATTTCATCACCAGCAACATAAAAATCCATAACAAATAAAAAGAGAGTGGCAGGTTCTTATTTTGCCACTCTCCATCAAATCAAACTTCACCGTTAAATATAGCGCCAGATTATTTTGGCCGTTTATAGTCGATCAGCCGGATTATTTTACCACTGCCATCGTTTTCAGGCGGAGGTATCTCCTCCTCACGAAATTGTCGCATTTCACTGCCCATAAGATAAAAGGAGTCCCGCATCATATTGGCAATGCGGATACAGCTGTCGAGGTTGTTTTTTGCCAACCTGCGCTGACCGTCAATCTTGAACTGGAGCCCTCGCAAACGGCGCTGCTGATCGGGGCTGGCCCGAGCCATCAGCTGTTCAATCTGCTGCTCCAGAATGGCATCCAGCCGGGAGGGTTCACTCGCAGCCAGTTCTTTCAGGGTATCAAAATCAGGCAACTCCATATGCTCTCCCAGGCAACGCCAACGGGCAACACAGCCGGTGCTGCATCCCTATCTCGCACTCATTCCACACGCATCTCTTTCTCTGTATACGATGCCGATATAAAGGGTTCAATCTGCCTGATGACGACCTTCGGGGTATTATCGGTATTGGCCGCTTCTCTCTATTTTAATTGTGTTAAGGATCAAACGATTATTTTTATAATCCGGCCCACCTGCCACTTATAAAATTTTGTCTGATGTAATTTGTTTTTTATTGCCGATTAATGAATTGTTGCTCGATATTTTGCTTCATTCGACACTGGATAATCGTAGTCCGGAAGGCTCAGTTTTTCTGGCGATTTAACTTATCTCACTGATTATGTTATTTTAATTACCACTTTTTCGGATATCCAAGAGCAGACCATGAGCAAGGCAAAAATCGGTATCGTGACCGTCAGCGATCGCGCCAGTGCCGGCATCTACGAAGACCTCTCCGGCAAGGCCATCATCGACACCCTGAACGCCTATCTGACATCGGAGTGGGAGCCCGTCTAGGAGGTGATCCCCGATGACCAGGATCATATTGAAGCGACCCTGATCCGGCTGGCGGACGAGGAGCAGTGCTGCCTCATCGTCACCACTGGCGGCACCGGCCCGGCCAAACGAGACGTCACCCCGGAAGCGACCGAAGCGGTATGCGATCGCATGATGCCGGGCTTTGGCGAACTGATGCGGGCCGAATCCCTCAAGTTTGTTCCGACCGCCATTCTGTCGCGCCAAACGGCTGGCCTGCGCGACGATACC
>JBOFBS010000406.1:0-2268 GCA_051645725.1 Aeromonadaceae bacterium
GATGACGCAGCCGCCTAATAACCACTACGCTGCTCAATCAGCTCGCGCAGTGCCTGCGGCAATAAGCCTCGCAAGCGTCTCGTCACGGCCGCCTCATGACGTTGCCAGAGGATCCCCAGATAGATGATGGCAAAGCCGATGAAGGTGACGGCAAAGGGAAAGAGCATGCTCTCCTCAAAGACATCATAGGCCAGGTGCCCCAGATAACCGGCTATGCCAAAAGCGGCAAACACGGCGAAGCTACGACGGGAGAGGATGGCTCCGACAAGCAGCAACCCCAGGTTGATGCACAGATAGATAAATTTGTTCCACTCACTGTCGGAGCTCATGCTGGAGAGCCCACCCCAAAACGCCATCAGCCCAAAGAGATAGAGCCAGAAGGCGTAATCCTGGGTATGACGGGTGCGAATATCGACCCAGAAACCGAGCAGCATGATGAGCAAACCACAGTAGACGCTGACCCAGCGCCGCAGCAGCCAGTCGTAATCCTCCTGACCGAAGAGAAAGGGGGTGAGATCCATGCTCAGATACCAGAGGGTAACGGCGATGGGCATCACCAGAAAAGGGAGGCGATAGCGCCATAGCAGTATGGCCCCCACCGCCAGGGTGGAGAGCTCCATCATGAGCCAGCGCCAGTCGATATAGCGGTGATAATCCCGATACTCCTGTTCACCGGCCCAGGCGCCCAACCCATTTTGCAGACCATAGATGGCCAACGGCGTCAAAACCAGCACGAAGGTGGCACAGATCCCGGCCGGAATGGGCAGTTGCCGCTTGAGCAGCACCTCGGTGACCACCAGGCCTATCACGCCATAACCCAGGCAGATAGTCAGCAAGCCCCAGCCACCGAATGCCTCCCAACCCAGGTTCATAAAGAGGCTCATGGCCCCAATAGCCAGCAGGCCGCCAAAGTAGTAGAGCAGATGGCTGACGTGAAATCCCGGCCGTCCAGCATTGGCCTCTTCAAGCAAGGCCCAGAGCGGTGCCACCTGTTCGGCCTGCAGCACACCCGCCTTGACCGCTTGCTGCAACATGGATCGTTCCAACCGCATAAACCGCTTCCCTTCTTGTTCATGGACAAGTTTTCAGCCTAGCCCCATACGCCACACATCCCTAGCGCCAGCTCTCACATTAGGGTAGAAGATCACGCTCTGTTTAGCGCTTACCAGGTTTTAATTTACCCAATACATGCATCTCGCAACGCTTGCAGTCAAAACGCAGGCGGAAGGTGTCGTTACCTATCTTCAACTGCAGCGAGTCGGGTTTAAAACCCGGCCCCTGCTCTTTGGGGCACTGGTTGAAGCTGTAACGCAGACAGTGCTTGGTGATCATCAAGGAGACCTCATCCCCCTGCTCATTACTCTCATAGGCCGGAGCAATCTGCTCGACGCCATGCTGGCGATAGAAGGCGGCGGCGGCACTGTTGTAGACGTTACCCAGATAGCTCAAAGCCGAGACGCCCACCATGGGCAAGGGTAACTGGATCTGCGCCTTGGCCGGTCTTTGATAGGCCGCAAGCCGCGCCGCCTCCAGCGCGGCTATCCCCTCGCGACGCAACTGGTTCAGTTGCCCAACCGGGATAAACCAGGGTTCAGAGAGCTCCAGCGACACCAGGCTGGCATAAAAGTCGGTATTGCCCAGCTTGGCCAACTGCTCACGCAGCGTGGTGAGAGCACGCTCGGGATCCTTGGGTGCCTGTTTCTCCAGGGCCAACTCCACCCTCGCCGATACGCCCGACTCATCGCGCAGCTGCAGGGCGACCCCAGCCTCACTCTCGACCAGGGTGAGGGCCACCCCGATCCGCCGCTCAGCCGAGGGCTTGGCCAAGAGTGCCGAGAAGGCGTGATCGTGATTGCGATAGAGCGGCATCCCCAGTGTGAGGCCGGAAACCGGCTCGGCCAGATAGAGACGGTGCCCTTCGGCCCGGTTAACCCGCAACCCGGTCAGGGTGCGATTGGGGGCAAAGAAGGTCAGCCCATCCCCATTATGAAACTCTACCCCGGGCGGCACCTTGGTCAGGCTCAGCCAGTGGGTACCTGTCTTGCCCTGGCTGCCGGAGTCCTGCAGCACGCCCACGGGCTCCCCGGCATATTTGGGGCTCAAGAAGCCGGTGATCTCGGGCTGGCGGCCATGCAAAAAGTAGTCGGTACCACCACGGTTAAAGCTTTTTTGCGGATCGGGGGTAAAGCTGAAGGTTGAGCGTCCCACCGAGGCGCGCGCCAGTTCGGGGCGCTCGGCCAGTATGGTGTCGAGTTCACGACGATACCA
>JBOFBS010000407.1:0-2731 GCA_051645725.1 Aeromonadaceae bacterium
ATTGTTGGCGCTTTTTTCCTAGGTTTGGTTATCTCAATCATTGCCTTGGCTCTGTCTGAGCTTGCAGGTCGCCAGCTTTACCGTAACGGGGTAGTGAACAAAATCCTCTCTTACGAGTCGATCCGCGATGGTGCAGACATGACCAAGACTCTCAACGCCACCATCGACAATACCTATGACGACAATGGCGCTAAACCCTTCCAGCAATTGCTGAACCGGATCAATGTGCCAATCGATAAATACGGACAGCCGCAGCGCCGATTCTCGATCATTGCCGGGTACGGGATCTTTATCATAGGGCTGGCAGTCGCCGCGTTCTGGGTTCGAACCGAAACCCTGAACCAGCAGGAAGCATTGCTGGTCGAGAATCCGACTGCTGTCATCCAGAGTACTGATGACTTCCCGGTTGCATCTGGTGAGGACGAGATTCCTTTGCCATCCGATATGGCAGAGTTGTCCGCCAGTTCCAGCCAGAAGTCCGCACAAGACCAGATTGATGCCATCCATCGTGCTTCGCTGGTGACCTTTGCTGTGTTATCGGGGTTGTTCGTTTTTATTCAATTTACTTCAACCTTCCTTGCATTTAGGCACAGCTTTGCTGGAACGTACTCTCGTGGGGCTTGGGAGATGACTCATAAGTACAATAGTGCCTCCGAGTTTGTAAGACACCACAAGATCAAAGCTGACGCTATTGCCCAAGACGCTCAATCTTCCTTGGCGAAGTTGCAGTCGTTGCAGGACAAGGTGTTCAGAGTGAGCGGCAAGACGAAGGACAACCTGAGTCATAACAAAGACAGTCGTACTTTCCTGCGCTACGTGGAAGAGCAGGAGAGTATCGATCATATCAAGAAAAACCGTGAGATTGGCAAGCAAGGTACCAATCTGATCCGCAACTATGTCAAGAAGACCCTAGACGACTTGGACGCCGCCACAAAAGCTGGGGACAACCAGCGGATCGAAGAGATCATCGCTATTGCCGGACCTCGCTTCGAGGCTATCAATGACCCGGAGCTCAATGGTGAGAAGGAGCGTTTCTACGCCGTGGTCAATTTCTTCAGTGCCAAAGCGCCCCCCGTCCAGATTCCCCAGCCCATACAGCACTTCCCCAAGCCGGTGTCTGAGCCAGTAATAACTACACCGGTTGTCGCAATAGAACAGCCAGAAAAAGAGCGAGAGGCACTTGCCGTCAACAGCAAGATGGCGAGTTTTAATCCTCATGCCTGGGGTGACCTGACTCAGTTCGATGAGGATGATATGGAATACGTTGCCAACAAGAAGGGTGCGTTAGTGGAAGATCTTAAACGGGCTCGTCGCCTGCAGCTCTTGGACAAGGTGGAAGCGTGATAACTCTGAAACACTTCCTGACTTTGGCAATGTTACTGCCTGTGGTCGTAATGGCAGCGGAGCGCAACGACCTGAGCAGTTGCTATCAACAGGCTAGGATTACCGAGTTCAAGCCTGCGCCCTCGGGTCGTATGTTGTCGGTTGTGGTGGATCAGACCACGCCGCTCACGCCGGATCTGCAGCGTACCGCTTGGGATCATATCAAGCGATTCCTGCAGCCGGGCGATCAGTTGCGTCTGTACTCCTTCTCCGCTTATTTGGAAGGTCACTACATGCAGCTCAAATATGCAGGACAGTTGGAGAAAGGGCTCGACCAGTCGACACTGGGTGATGTGCCAATGATGAGTGCCAAGAAGCTCGACCAATGCCTCGCGGCCCAGCCGAAGCAGATGTTGCAGCAGTTTGGTCAGCGTTTCGTGCAGACCATGGGCAAATCCTCCACCGATATCCCGCGCAGCGAGATCCTGTTTAGCCTCAAGGCGGTGGGTGACGACATCCGAGCGGCTGATGGCGTGAAGGAAAACATCATTCTGCTGATGTCTGACATGCTGGAATACAGCGACTTTGGTAGCTTCTATCAAGCCAAAGGGATCCGTGATATTTCCCCAGCAGTGGAGCTAGCCAAGGTCGAAAAGGCTAATCTAGTCGCTGACTTCAACGGTGCCAGGGTTTATGTGCATGGGGCGGCCTTTGTGCCAACCGATACAAAGAACGGCTATCGAAGTGGCAAGATGATCCAGAATCTAGAATCCTTCTGGAGTCAATATTTCCAACGGTCAAACGGCCAGCTCATCGCATTTGGGCATCCAGAGCTCACGGTCTCTGTGCAGTAACGCAGCGCTAAGCTGGTTGGGATAAGAACACCATCATAGTTAATGCCAGTCAGTTAAATCTGACAGGCATTATTTTTACTTACTTCTTTTCACTGTGCTGACATTAACTCGCGGCCATGAGCCAAACAAAAAACCGGCATATGGATGCTAATGCCGATCAGTTAAGGATCCATTGACCGATCCTTCTGTTGTGTGAAAATCCGAAACCTGTTGATTGGTTTCGGATTTTTTATGCGTATCGCTCATGCTCTCGACTTCCTCCACGCCAGTAATGCTGCTCAGTTTGAGTCACTCTCAGACCTCATTCCTCCCGAGCTCATCACAACGCTGCTCGCCGAAGAGGATGTCGTGACCCTGCGTCGTCACCGCATGCCCATGGAGCGCCTGGTCTGGGCCATCATTGGCATGGCCATCTTCCGCCACGTCCCCATGACCCAGCTGGTCAATCAGCTCGATATCCTGTTGCCCGGCGACCGCCCCTTTGTTGCACCCAGCGCCTTCCTGCAAGCTCGCCAAAAACTGGGGGACAAGAGCATCGAGCGGCTGTTTCACGA
>JBOFBS010000408.1:0-3457 GCA_051645725.1 Aeromonadaceae bacterium
GAATGGCATCGTATAAAAAACCATGATCCTCAGAGACGGCATAGATCAGTTTGCTCAAGGTCTGAGCCGCACTTTTCAAATGCTGGTAGTCTCCCCGGTTGATCGGGGTAGGCGTCAGGGTAAACGGGGTATGCACGGCAGAATAGAGCGACTCTTTAAAAGCGACACCATGGGTTAATGCCCACTCGACTGCATCATCCCTGATTTTCTGAATGCCAAGAGAACTCATCATTCACTCCTGAATATTGACTCACGAACCGCAACATCGGGTTGCCCGGTACTCATCTCCCTCGGAGACGCCAACATGGCAAACCAGTTCAGCCATATCGGGCAGGCCCCAATGGCATGACGGTCAAGGCAGCCAACCAGGAAACCCAGGATGAGTAGCTGGCCGAAGCCAAGAAAAAATAAAGAAAAGGCCAAGGAGAACACCTTGGCCTTTTTGCTGAATAGAGTTCATGGCTTACTTCACCGCCGGGGTGAAGCAGCAGACCCGCCCCGAGCTATCCAACCTGACCTGACAGTCAAGAGAGAGCTGCTGACGCAAGCGCTCCCTGGCTCGCAACAGACGCGACTTGGCGGCGGCATGGGTCAAACCGTATCGGGCGGCATAATCCGCCTGCTTCATGCCCTCCAAATCACAGCGTCTGAGAATATCCCGATCAGCCTGAGCAAGCTTCTCCAGCACTCTGGGTAAACAGCCCGCCAAGGAATCGACCGCATCGATCTCCCCCTGCTGCATGGCCAACTCGTCAGAGAGTGGCAGCAACGGGCGTAATCTTCGGCTTCTATCAATCACCAGATGTCTGGCGACTTCAAACAGCCAAGCCCTGGCATTCTCGATGGCGCAGAACTTGCCCTGCTGGCGGATTGCCCGCAAGAAGGTCTCTTGCAACAGGTCATCGGCATCCATCGGGCTGCCAGATTGCTTGAGTAGCCACCCATAGAGCTCATGTTCATGCTGCTGCCATGCCGTCATCAGGCAAGGTGGTGCCCCGGTTGGATCGGTCACTTGATGCGTTTTCCCTGTGCATCCACTACCTGCTCGCCATCCTCCTTGGTGAAGGCCCCTTGCTGAGGGTTCGGCAGGATATCGAGCACCACTTCTGATGGACGGCACAGCTTGGTGCCAAGCGGCGTCACCACGATGGGGCGGTTGATCAGAATGGGATGCGCCAGCATGGCGTCAATCAACTCGTCATCGCTGAATCTCTCCTCGGCCAGCCCTAACGCTTCAAAAGGCGGCACGTTTTTGCGCAGCAAGTCGCGCACCGGCATGCCCATGGCAGCAATCAATGCAACCAGGACCTCACGGTTTGGCGGTGTCTCCAGATAGTGGATAACGGTCGGCTCAACGCCTGAGTTACGGATAAGCTCCAGCGTATTGCGGGAAGTGCCACAGGCCGGGTTGTGGTAAATGGTGATCTGGGTGTTATTCATGATTAAGCCTCTGCGTTGAGATAGTTGCGTTTCATTCTAAGCGCCACATTGACCAGAGCGATCAAGACCGGCACCTCCACCAGCGGGCCGATCACACCGGCGAATGCCTGATCCGAGTTCAACCCGAACACGGCAATGGAAACCGCAATGGCCAGCTCGAAGTTATTGCCGGTGGCAGTGAAGGCGATGGAGGCGTTCTTGTCATAGGGAATACCCAGCTTCTTGCCAACCAGGAAGCTGGTGAAGAACATCAGTACGAAATAGACCACCAGAGGCACGGCAACCCGCAGCACATCCATCGGCAACTCGACGATCATCTCGCCCTTGAGGCTGAACATCAGCACGATAGTGGCCAGCAAGGCGATCAGGGTGATGGGAGAAATAGCCGGAATAAAACGCTCGGTGTACCACTTTTCTCCTTTCGCCTTGACCAGATAGTGACGGCTCAGGAAGCCTGCCAGGAAGGGAATGCCAAGATAGATCAGCACGCTTTCGGCGATATCCAGCATGGTGATATCCACTGCGAAGCCCTGCAAACCAAACAGCGGCGGCAGTACGGTAATAAACAACCAGGCCATGAAGCTGTAGGTGAGGATCTGAAAACCGCTGTTGAGCGCCACCAGGCCCGCACCGTACTCCTTGCTGCCACCGCCGAGATCGTTCCACACCAGCACCATGGCGATGCAGCGTGCCAGACCGATCAGGATCAGGCCCACCATGTAGTCCGGGTAGTCATGCAGGAATGTCAGGGCGATGACAAACATCAGGATGGGGCCAACCAACCAGTTCATTACCAGTGAGAGGGTTATCGCCTGACGGTCGCGGGTCATGGCGCCCATGGTGCCGTAGTTCACCTTGGCCAGCGGCGGATACATCATCAGGATAAGGCCGATGGCGAGCGGCACATTGGTGGTGCCGACCGACATCGCCTCGTTCCACTGGGCAACCTGAGGGAACAGATAGCCAATCCCGACCCCTATGGCCATGGCGACAAAGATCCAGAGGGTCAGATTGCGGTCGAGAAAACTCATTTTTTTGCTGACGGACAGATCGCAGCAGGCGTTGGTACTCATCAAGAGACTCCATGAGGGGTGGATGAAACAAAGGACTCAACCCGGGCAAATGCCCCTGTTGGTTGCACCTTGGCAGTAAACTCGCGCGGGTGCATGTCACCCTGCCCTGTGGACAGGGTGACACAGCGCTTGCAGCGCTTTCACGCCCACTGGCTCGACGGCCTGCAAGGGCACCACGGCATAACGCTTCGCATGTTCCTGCTTGACCGCGTCGATATGGGGCTGCTGGCGATACGCTCGCTGGGCCAGCAGTGGCGAGGTGACGCTGGCTGGGGCCAGCATGTGATTGACCACCCAGGCCCAGGGCTCGATACCGGCGCGGCGCAAGTCGGCTTGCAAGTTGGTCGCCTCCTGTACCGGGGTGGGCTCGGGCAGGGTGACGATCATCACCTTGGTCTGTTTCGGGTCTTGCAACTGCATCATGGGGGTGGTGAAGTGCATCCCCTTGCCCCCCATCTGACGGGCAATCTCCCGGTGATAGGCACCGGTCGCATCGAGCAGCAGCAGGGTATGGCCGGTGGGGGCGGTATCCATCACCACGAAGCGCTTGCCCGCCTCGCGAATGATCCGCGAGAAGGCCTGAAACACGGCGATCTCTTCGGTGCAGGGGGAGCGTAAATCTTCCTCCAGCAGGGCGCGGCCCTGGGCATCCAGACTCGCCCCCTTGGTGGCCAGCACCTGGGCACGATAACGCTCGGTCTCGGCGTGGGGATCGATACGGCTGACCTCCAGGCTGGGCAAGGCGCCAGCCAGGGTCTCTCCCAGATGGGCTGCGGGATCGGAGGTAGTCAGGTGAACCGGCAGACCCCGGCTGGCGAGCTCTACCGCCACTGCCGCCGCCAATGTCGTTTTACCCACACCACCCTTGCCCATCAGCATGATGAGCCCGTGACTATCAGTAGCAAGCTCATCGACCAGTTGCTTCAATCCGGGGTGCTGCTGGT
>JBOFBS010000409.1:0-2652 GCA_051645725.1 Aeromonadaceae bacterium
CCGACAGTGGCACTGTAGAGAGTTGTATCATTCCGTAACAGCCCCGGAACGGCGGCGTAGGGGACACGAAACTGCTGTTGCTGCCCATCGGCCTCATGAATGGTGACTTGCAGATCTCCCCCGTAGCCAGTGGGGTAGAGATCATCGATGATAAAACTACCGGGAGAAACAGTCGTCTCGTAAAGCAGTTTGCCGTTTTGCTCGATAGTGACTCTGGCGTTGGTGCGAGCATTCCCTCGGACCGTTGGAGCAAAGCCGCGCTGCGAGCTGGGCAGCATCCTGCTGTCGGTGGCGAGATTCACACCTTGATAGCCGATGGAGTCAAATAGCTCGCCACTGGTCCACCCCTGACCAAGGCGCAAGTGAGAGGTCATGTTCACCAGACTGCGTTCGGCGTAAGTCGCAAGGTTATCCCATGTCGTAGCATCATCGTTACTCTTGCTCAGTGTGGATTGATGACGCAGCCGCCAGCTACCTAGATTGGCTCCACCGTTTAACCCGAGATAGCGGTTATCCTGCGACTCATGGTTGTAGCGAGTGTGGTAGCTATTGAGGTTGTAACTCAGGGTGGCGACGGTGGCTCCGCTCTGTGCTTTGTGGGGGTTGGTTTCCCCTCGCGGCGCTATGGTTTGCAGGCTTTGCGGTAGGGTTATCTCTAAAGAGAGGCTGTTCATTTTGTAGTGCCACTGAATGGCCGGGTGCAGTTGTTGGCTGGTGACACATGAAGAGGTGTCACGTAGACGCTTTGCCTGCATGGGGGGGATCAGACTGGGTTTGAGTTTACTCATCTGCAGCAGGTTCTCATCAAAGCAGAGCGCGATGTCGTTGTTACTATCCAGCTCTTTGAAGCGAACCTCGGCCTGGCCAAGCCATACCTGATTGATGTAGATGTCGCTGGGGTAGATGCCTGCAGAAAGAGGACTCCCTTCGCTGAAGCGAGAGAGATCTACCTCTCCCAGTGTCTTGTTGAGAAAACCAGGATTGAAGCGGGCTGGCTCGGCAGCGTGCAGAGGAGTAACTGCCTGTTGGCTAAGGGCTAGCCACAAGAGCCAGCGGCCAAGAAATAGCATCTGGCGTGGCATGGGCTATCTCGCCAGATGGACACTATGTGACTGTCGGGCGCCGAAATCGTTGATATGGCTAAATTGCAGAGTGGTTGGCAATTTGGGATGCAGAGAGGCAGGTAACGGCAGCGTTAAGCGAGAAAAGGGGGCAACCATATCACCCTCCAGCTTCTGGCCTGCCAGTTGAATATGGTCCAACGTGACATGATAGGGTGACTCATTGTCAACCAATAGCGCTCTGCCGGCGAAATCCAGATGCCACCTCAACTGCTCGGTTACCTTGGCCGGATCCGATTTCAGTCCCTTGGGGCGGAAAAAAAGTTTGAGCCTGGAGCGAATCGCGAACTGCAGATAGTTTTTCCCTTCCTGATTGGTGAGTTCAGGCGGAATATCCAGCACGTTGAGCCAGTATAGCGTTTCCCTATCCTTAGCCTGTGAGGTGCCAGTGTGCATGATTCGCAGAGTCTGACTCTGTCCGCCGTCAACTCGTGTCACGGGGGGAAGAATGATAAAAGGAGCCTTCTCGCTGGAGGGTTGCGAGTTGATATTGCCGCTGTCGATCCAGCTTTGTACCAGAGCGGGCGTATCACCTGTGTTATTGAGCTGCAGCGTGACTTCACGCCGTTCGGCGGGGTAAATGACCCGGGTCCCATTGATCACTATGCCTGCCTGTGCAGAGAGCATAGGCAGGAGCAAAAGAAGAAGTAAGAGTGAATAGGAACGCATCATATCTCCTTCACTGAGCTGGCGTTGGCTGTACGGGAGAGTGCCCCCGCCCCAACTCCGCTAACTCAACACTTAGCGTTATGCACTCTCACAAATGGTTACTGGTAGGTGAGAGTAAAGTAGGTATCCGCTTTGACATCACCGGCTGTGACACCGCCCGCTGCTGTGTAGTACTGGGCGTAGTAGGTGAGCTGGGCGGCTCCGCTGCTGATATCGGCCCATAGCGAGTTTTGTGCAGCTTGCGGCTTATTCAGGAGTATGTTGTTCAGCTCTGAGTTGAGTAGTTCCACCTGAAGGTTCCCAGCGGGACTCGCAGCCGTATTTTTCAGCCTGCCCGTGGTCATATCTGTCCCGCTGCCCGGCTCGAAGTAGAGTCCGACCTTCCCGGAGTCGGGTGTACAGTTTGCCAGGGTGATGGTGAAGGGGGTGCGCCCTGCCGATTGCCCCGCAGTTTTCAGGCTGTTCGCCGATATGGTAGGCAGAAGAACGGCATGCTTGCCTGACGATCCGGATGTGACGTCACAGGTATTGGCGACAATTTTGCCGGTGATGTTGATCTCACCATCGGCAGCCAGGCTTGTCAGAGGCATAAAAATGAACATGCCGGCCATTAGTGAGTAACGAGTCAGATGTGTTGACATGGATGATCTCCTCATTCTGATAGCCGATAGGCAAACGTATCTTGTGATGGGGAACATCACAGTTGTTGATATGGCGGTTTAACAATTAAGCAACATTTAACTTCAACAGTGAGTAAACATTCAGGCTAAAAATAGAGCAAACATTCAAGCCAAATGCATCTTCCTAATAAAAACTGTTACATGTTTGCTCAAAAAATAGGTAGCCATTTCTTCCAGTTCTG
>JBOFBS010000410.1:0-2407 GCA_051645725.1 Aeromonadaceae bacterium
ATCAAGGCCAGTTATCCGGCACTGGTGGGGGATATCCGCAACCTGGGGGCCATGATAGCGCTGGAGCTGGTGGAGAATGGCGATATTAACCAGCCTAATACCACCCTGACCAAGGCCATCTGTGCCAAGGCTGGTGAGAAGGGGCTGCTGCTGCTCTCCTGCGGCACCCGTGGCAACGTCATCCGCTTCCTGCCGCCGCTGACCATAGAGATGGAGATACTGGACGAAGGTGCCGCCATCCTCGCCAGCCTGTTTGATGAGTTGGCCAACGGTTAATCGAGGCCAATAGAAACGGGCCAGCAATTGCTGGCCCGTGTCATGTCTGCTTCCTTGATAGGGCACTCCCTTGGGGCCGTTACTTCAGATAGATGTGAGCGCTGTAGGCGGCAAGCTGGCTCCAGTCATGCTGGGTGTTCTGCGGCAGTTGCGTGCTCAGGTAGGGGCGCCATGTGTCGGCGACGGCCACTGGCTGGCTCGAGGCTGAGAAGTTGAGCAGGGTCAGGGTGTGCGGGGTTTCGAGGCGGATAAGCTGCCGCTCGGCATCGGCGCTGATGTTCACCAGGCTGCGATCTCTGGGCCCCAGTTGGCCGCTGCGTTTTAGCGCCAGCAGTGTCTGGTAGTAGTGAAATATGGCCGCCCCCTCATCCCCGGTTAGCCGCTCCCACTGGAGTTTGGAGTCCAGGAACGCCGCCTCCTCGTGAGCATCCCTTGGCTCGGCCCCCCCAAAGGCAAACTCCTGCTTGCGTCCCCGCTTGACTGCGGCAATCAGCTGTTTGTCGCCAAACGCCTCAAAGAAGAGGAAGGGGGCTTGCTCACCATACTCTTCACCCATGAAGAGCATGGGCAGATAGGGGCTGGCCACCACGGCTGTGATGGCCAATAGCGCCTTGTCTCGACCATAGGTGGCGATCATCCTGTCACCGTGTAGACGGTTGCCCACCTGATCATGATCCTGGATATGCACCACATGTTCACTGGGGTGGGTGTGGCGGCTGTTGGTGCCCTTGTTGCGGTTGCTGTGGTAGTCGAAGCGGCTGCCATCCAGCACGAAGCCCTCCTCCAATCCCTTCACTATGGCCGCAAAATCGCCGAAGCTGGCGTAGTGGCGGGTGCGCTCAGGTGTCAGGTAGGCAAACAGCGCATGGTTGAGATCGTCGTTCCATTGGCTGTGGTAGTGATAGCCCTGCTCACTGGTGACTGACGTCTCGTTGCACAAGTGCTCGGCTATCATCAGGATTTCGCGTCCCTCGGCGGCCCCTATGCTGCGCGCCAGATCGGTGATCTCCCGCAATATGTGACGGGGAGAGGAGTCGAAGATGAGGGAGACGGCATCCATGCGAAAACCATCAAAGCCTATCTCCTCCAGCCAGTAGCGGGTATTTGCCAGATAGAAGTCGCGGATCCCCTCGCTATAGCCACCATCAAAGTTGATAGCGGCGCCCCAGGGGGTAGCCGCCTGCTTGGTGTAGGGGGCATAGACGCCGCTGTAGTTACCCTCGGGGCCGAAGTGGTTGTAGACCACATCCAGAATGACGGCCATTCCTCGCGCATGGGCCTGCTCGATAAAGGTGGCGAGATCCTCATAGCTGCCATAGCTGGGTTGCAGGGCAAAGAGGTAGGTGCCGTCGTAGCCCCAGTTGCGATTGCCCGGGAAGGTGGCCAGGGGCAGCAGCTCGATCACCGTAATGCCCAGCGCCTGCAGGTGTGGCAGCTTGGTGGTGGCGGCGGCCAGGGTGCCCTCTGGTGTAAAGGTGCCCAGATGGAGTTCATAGATGATGGCATCTTTGATGGGGATGCCTCGCCAGCCGGGGGAGTGGGCCCGGCGCGGGTGAGAGACCGCAGAGGGGCCATGCACCCCCTCCGGCTGCCAGCGGGAAGCGGGATCCGGGTAAGGCGTCCCCTCGACGAGATAGCGGTAGCGGCTGCCCTCGGCCAGCGGGGGGAGCTGCAGGGTCCAGTGACCATCGGCCTGCCGGGTCATGCTCCGCGGCTCCTGCTCTCCCTCGAGTGAGAGTGCCACTGATTGCCGCTCCGGGGCAAAAACGCGAAATGCCGACTGCCCCTGCTCGTTGTAGTAATGACCTAGTGCAACCATGTTCCCCCCAATTGGTGTGCTTGAAATTTGGCTTTTTCCCCTGCTACAGCAGGCTTGTCCTATGGTATCCGCTCTACTCTACTCCCTTATGCCAAGGGCACTACAGTAGCCTGAGGGGGATTATGGGGGTGGAAGGGGATCGGGGGATAGCACGATAGGGTGACTCACCAGCTGGATCCGTCTCGCCATCCCTGGCGCAGAGGGTCAGCTTAGTGCTACCTAAGTCGCTGTGATGGGTGATCTGCTATTTGGAACAGCCATTTAGCTATGATTCACCCTGCGGGTGAACTTGTAGCTAAATCCGTCTGGCAA
>JBOFBS010000411.1:0-2278 GCA_051645725.1 Aeromonadaceae bacterium
AAACTGGAATGGACCGGCTACATCCCAAGGCCAGAGCTGGAGGCCCAGTCGTTTGCCCAGCACATAATGCATGCTGTGGCCGGTGATGTGGCAGAAGGCATGGTTGACGCGCAACACCATGAAGTCAGGATCGGTAATGATGATCCCCTCATTGGTCTCGAAGGCCACGGCAGAGAGTCGTAATTCGGCCTCGGAGCGCAGGCGCTCGAGCTCGGCAGAGGCCCGGTGAGCAATCAATTGCTGTAAGGCAGCCAGCGTCAATATGTCGGGAAAACGTTCTTTGCTGAAAGTTAACGCCAGGTGACCAATCACCTGATGCTTATTATCCCGCAAAGGCAAAGCCCAATAACCATCCACCATGGGCAAGGCAATCGGTAACTGGCTCTGGAGGGTCGAGAAATGATGCAGCTCCGGATGTAGATAGAGCTGGGCACAGCTGGTCTCTGCCAAGGGATAACGGACAAAATTTTCCACCGCCGGTACTCCGGCGCTGACCACGACGCGGACCCACTGGGTCAGCGGAGGCGACTCCAGCTCAGCCAGCCAGGCACTACTAGCATGTAATACCCCCTGAAGCTGGCGCACCAACTCGTCAAAGAACGCACGACCGGTTTTCGAGGATAAGGCATAGCTGATGCGATCCAGTTGCTGCTGGCGCAATAACAACAACTGCTCGTCATGATTTTGCGCCAGCGATTCCAGGCTCCGAGCGGCCAGCTGCGCCAACTGGCGCAACACAGGCGCAAAACGCAGTAACTGCGACTCACCACCTTCCTGGCGATGACAGCACAAGATCCCTTGCCAGGCTCCCGAACCGCCAATTCTGGCTACCAGTAAGGAGCCCTGTTGTTCACTAGCACTCAGGCGTTGCCATAGTCGCGGTTGCCCAGAGGCGGAAATGGCCGCCAAACCATCAACCAGTAACTGGTGAAGCTCGGTTTGATCGGCAGGTGTCAGCACGCGCCCCATCTGCCCTGAGCCACCCAGCACATGGGTACAAACTAGATCCGTATGTTCAGGGGACGATAACCAGAGGCTGACGTGATTCGCCTCCACCATTTTTTGTGCCAGCAAGCAGAGTTGGCGATAAAAAAACCACAATTCACGCACATGGCCGGAGGGTAACGATATATCCGCCCCCATCATCCGTGAGTCAACAAATGGCTGAACCGGGGCATCAGGAGAGCTCGAGAACGTTTCCAGATAAGAAGGCAGGGAAAACTCAGGGACATCGTCAGCGACCAAATCAAGGAACTGTGTCAACTCATATCCAGAATGCAGACTCACGTAAAACCTTTGAATAAAAAAGCAGGGTTGACAGGGGCTGACGAAAGCAAAATTGGAGGCTGACGGCGAGAGCCTGTATTTAAGTTGGCAAAATATTGCCTGTGCACTATGCCAGAAACAAGCCTTTTTTATGCATTACAGCCTCAGGATCACAGAACTCATCAGACCTGGTAATTAGACCATACTTAGGTGACGGAAATCACACTTTTGTAGTCCATGAAATGAGTAATCTGGCTACGAGATAAGAACAAGAACCAAGGGGGTTCACCATGATTATCGACATTACCAGCAAAGCCATCGACGTCACCCCGGCCATTCGGGAACGCATTGAGTCACGCTTTGCCAAACTGGAGCGCCTGCAGGTGCCTCTGATCACCCCCCAAGTCATCATTACCAAAGAGGGCCTAGCATTCATCATCGAAGCCAAAATCGGTATCCCCAATGGTCAATTGTTCGCTCAAGCCGAGCATGAGGATCTGTATGCGGCGGTGACGCTGCTCGGTCAAAAATTGGAACGCCAGCTCACTCGTCACTCCAGCAAGCCGACAGCCCACCGCAGTGCTCGCTCCGGAAAAGAACAGTGCCGGGCAGGAGAGTTGACGCCCGCGCTTTAATGTCATCCCACTTTAATGTCATCCCATAGTAACCGGGCGCCCAACAGGCGCCCGAATTCTATTGCTCCACCACCAGTCACCAGAACAGGCTTGCAAGCCACCGGCAATTCACGTATTGCTATACCCATCTGGTTACAGGAATAAACATCATGCTGTTGTGTGTACGATTTACTTTCGGTTGCTTCTTTTGCTTCGCTCTGACTTGAGCAGGAGGCGCTGTCGTACTCGGACCCAGACGCACGAACAGTACCAAGCCTCCCCTTCGGGAGGTTTTTTTTTGCATCCGTCAACCACCTGGAGCTGGTAATATGCAACGCACAGCTTCACAGCAACAATATCCGACCGTGACCAACAGGATATTTTGCCAGGCCCGGATC
>JBOFBS010000412.1:0-18906 GCA_051645725.1 Aeromonadaceae bacterium
ATGTCTCTGGCATGTTCTCACCCAGGCAAGGCTGCGCCAGCTGGGTCTCCACCGTCGCCTGGCACCCCACCAACGCCAATGCGGTGATAGTGGTCGATCTGAACCAGGATATCTCCCCCCTGGTGGAGCTGGAGAGCGAACAGATCCGCGAACGGCTCTACACCAAGCGGGATGAGCTGGGCGATAACCTGCCCATAGGCGTCAAACTGGTTCACATCAACAAGTGCCCTATCCTGGCCCCCGCCGCCACCCTGACCGAGCAACGAGCCGAGGAGCTCGGCCTCAACCGGGCGCAATGTCGAACCAGTCTAAATGTATTGCGTCAGCACCCTGAGATAAGGGAAAAACTGCTGCAGGTGTTCAGTGAGGAGTACAGCCCCAACGAGCAGGTCAGCCGCGAAGCGGAGCTGCAACTGTATGCCGGTTTTTGTCAGGATGGTGATAAGGCCATGATGGAGCTGGTGCGCAGCCGCACCCCGGAGCAGCTGGCCAGCGACCCCATACAGTTTAACGACCCCCGCCTGCAAGCCATGCTCTTTCGCTATCGGGCCCGCAACTACCCCCATACGCTGAGCCAGGAGGAAGCCCTGCGCTGGCGCCAACACTGCGCCGACTATCTGGATCAACACGCCGATGGCTACCTGCTAAAGCTAGAGCTGCTACTGGAGCAACACGCCCAGGACAGCCACAAGCTGGCGGTACTCAACTCCCTGGCAAAGTATATGCAGAGCCTTTAAGGCCGAGCGCGTCCCCCCAAACACCCAGCCCGCCAGGGTGACCCCTGGCGGGCTGTTTTTATTGGCTCTAAGGCTCGTTCTTAGCGAGATCAGCGGTTGCCGTGGGGCTTGACGGCCTGGTTGGCATGGCGGTCGGGGGCGCGCTGGCTCTGGCCACGGCGATTACCTTCCGCGGCGGGTTTGCCGCCCTGACGGTTGCCATTTGCGGCGGCGCCACGTCCGGCTCCGTCACCACCTGAGCGTCCCTGGCCCTGACGTTGCTGACCTTGGCCCTGGCCTTGGCCTTGACGCTGGCCCTGTCCGGCACGAGCAGGACGGGGGCCACGTGGGCGTCCGTCACGCTCACCGCCCTCTTGACCCTTGCGCACAGGCTGACCCGTACCCTGCTCGATGGCACGCATAGTCTGGGCATCGGGCTCGAATCCGGCGATCACCTCGCGCGGCAGCTCCTGCTTGATAAGGCGCTCAATCCCACGCAGCAGCTTGCCTTCGTCGGCACTGACCAGAGAGATGGCGTGCCCGGCGGCACCGGCACGGCCGGTACGGCCGATACGGTGAACATAATCTTCGGCCACATTCGGCAGCTCGAAGTTGACCACCTGAGGCAACTTGTCGATATCCAGGCCTCGTGCGGCTATGTCGGTCGCCACCAGCACCTTGACGTCACCACTCTTGAAGCCTGCCAACGCCTTGGTCCGCGCACCCTGGCTCTTGTTGCCATGGATGGCGGCAGCGGCGATGCCCTCTTTTTCCAGGCGCTCGGCCAGGCGGTTCGCTATGTGTTTGGTGCGGGTAAAGACCAGTACCTGCTCCCAGTTGTGCGCCTTGACCAGGTGGCAGAGCAGCGAAGGCTTGTTCGCCTTGTCAACCGGGTGTACCAACTGCTCGATGCGCTCGGCCGTGCTGTTACGCGGCGCCACTTCCACCGAGAGGGGGTTGTTCAACAGGCCGGTAGCCAGTTCACGGATCTCTTCGGCAAAGGTGGCCGAGAAGAGCAGATTCTGCCGCTTTTGCGGTAACAGTTTGAGGATGCGGCGAATATCGTGGATGAAGCCCATGTCCAGCATGCGGTCGGCTTCATCCAGTACCAGAAACTCCAGCTCATCGAAGCGCACCGCATTCTGGGAGTAGAGATCCAGCAGACGGCCGGGGCACGCCACCAGCACATCGACACCCTTGCGCAGGGCCATCATCTGGGGGTTGATACCGACACCACCAAATACCACGGTATGACGCAGAGGCAGGTGACGACCATAGGTGGCCACGCTCTCGCCCACCTGGGCGGCCAGCTCACGGGTCGGCGTCAACACCAGGGCCCGCACACGGTTTGGACTCACCTTTTTCCGGGCCTGACCCGGCTCGCCCATCAGGCGCTGCAGCATGGGCAGGGTAAAGCCCGCCGTCTTACCTGTACCCGTCTGGGCCGCAGCCATCAGATCACGTCCGGCCAGCACGGCGGGAATAGCCTGGGCCTGGATAGGAGACGGGGTTTCATAGCCCTGTTCGGCCACGGCACGCAACAAGGATTCAGAGAGTCCAAGGGAGGAAAAACTCATTAATACCTACTTGAAAAATAGAGGGCAGCTCCATCCTCATGGATGGACGATGCCGGACAAGGGGGAAGTCCGGCCCTTTTTAGCGGAGTAAACCGGCAGGAAGAGAGACTTCAGTTCAATACAGGGGGAACGACTCAGATCGCCACTCCTGCTAACAATTCGGTTTCACAGCCTATCGCGCTTCGCGGTGCCATCGCCAGAGGGCGCAACACCCGAACTAAAGCCGAGGAACTGATATGCGTGGGCAAGCTTACTCTCTTTGTGCCCATGAAACGAGATAAATGTGATCGTACTCCACTTCTTCTGTCCTATGCGCGTCAGCGACTTCTCTCCACCACATGCCAATATTGCCATCGCCCTCTCGGCAAAGGAGTGAGTCAGGCGCATACTCAAAAGAGCCATTATAGACAGGAGCCGACCATGCAAACGCAGCCTGAGCACCCTTGGCATACCTTGAGCCCGGAGCAGACCTTGGCCACTCTCGCCAGCCAGCCAGAGGGGCTCACCGCAGAGGAGGCCCGGCGACGTCTGGATGAACAAGGGCCCAACCGGCTCACTCCTCCCCTAAGCGAGAGCGCCCTGCGCAAATTTTTACGGCAGTTTCAGGATCTGCTCATCTATGTGCTCATCGTCGCCGCCCTGCTGAGCTGGTCGATCGGTCACTGGACAGATGGCGTGGTGATCTTCGGTGTCATCATCATCAACGCCCTCTTCGGTTACATACAAGAAGGCAAGGCCCAGAGCGCTCTGGCGGCCTTGCGCAATCTGCTCAAGATCATGGCCACTGTGCTCAGGCAGGGCCAGCCGCAGCGGCTGGATGCCGAGCAACTGGTCTGCGGCGATGTGATCCTGCTTGAGTCCGGCGACAAGGTTCCCGCCGACTTGCGCCTGCTGGAAGCCTACCACCTGCAGGTGCAAGAGAGCGCCCTGACCGGCGAATCCATGAGCGTAGAGAAGCAGTGTGGCGCCTTGCCAGCCACGCTTCCGCTGGCCGAACGCAGCAACATGCTCTACGCCGGCACCCTCATAACCCAGGGACGGGCCCGAGCCGTGGTGGTGGCCACAGCCGATAACACCGAGCTGGGCAAGATAGGCCAGCTGTTGCAACAGATCGAGCCCATGACCACCCCGCTGATGGAGCAACTGGCACAGCTTGGGCAGCAACTGACTCGCTGGATTGTCGCCCTGGCCACCCTAACCTTTCTGTTTGGTTGGCTGTTTCGCGACTATCAGCTGGACGAGCTCTTCATGGCCGCGGTCGGCATAGCCGTCGCCGCCATACCGGAGGGGCTACCGGCCGTCATCACCATCACGCTTGCCGTCGGGGTACAACGCATGGCCGCCAAACGCGCCATAGTGCGCCGTCTGCCTGCCGTTGAAACCTTAGGCTCAGTCACCGTCATCTGCACGGATAAAACCGGTACCCTGACCGCTAACGCCATGATGGTGCAACAGGTGACTCTCCCCGCCGGGACTCTTCTGGTCTCCGGCTCAGGCTATCAGCCAGAGGGGACGATCACCCGGGCGGATGGCTCTCCTCCCAGCCCGGAGCAGTGGCGGCAACTGCAGGCCCTCGCGCGTGTCGGGTTACTGTGCAATGACGCCCGACTCACGGGCCCAGCCCAGGCTCAAGACTCTACCCGAGAGGTGGAGGGTGACCCCACCGAAGCTTCTCTGCTGGTCCTGGCAGAAAAAGCCGGCGTGACACTGGCGACCCACTCAGCCCCTCGCCTGGATACCCTGCCCTTCGAGTCCAGCCACGGCTATATGGTCACCCTGCATGGTGGCAATCCCGCAGACTCTGTTCCCTATGAGTTGCTGCTCAAAGGGGCGCCGGAACGGCTCTTCCCCTGCTGCCAGCTCTCGCCTCAGGAGCAGGCTCAGTGGCAAGAGCGGGTAGAGGCGCTCGCCGATCAGGGGCTCAGGGTGCTGGCGCTGGCGGTTGAGCCGCTGACGGCACACCCCGCAGCGGCCTGGCAGGAGAGCTGGCAACCCACAGCCAGGGCCCAGCTACTGGGTCTGGTGGGGCTGGCCGATCCCCCCCGCCCCGAGGCTCGGGCCGCCATAGCCCAGTGCCATGAGGCGGGGATCCGCATCATGATGATCACAGGCGATCACGCCGCCACAGCCCTGGCCATAGGCCGCCAGCTGGGTCTTGCCTCCGAGCCCGTTGTCATGTGTGGCCAGGAGCTGGAGCAACTGGACGATGCGGCACTGGCCCAGCAGGTGAAACGGCTCGATATTCTGGCCCGCGCCACCCCCACCCATAAGCTCAGAGTGATCCAGGCCTTGCAGGGGCAAGGCGGGGTGATCGCCATGACGGGGGATGGCGTCAATGATGCACCTGCGCTCAAGCGGGCCGATGTGGGGGTCGCCATGGGCAGAAGCGGCACCGAGGCGGCCAAGGAAGCCGCCGCCATAGTCCTGGCCGATGACAATTTTGCCACCCTGCGCGATGCGGTGAGCGAAGGCCGCGCCATCTACGAGAATTTACGCCGGGCTCTGCTCTTTTTATTGCCAACCAACGGTGCCCAGGCGCTGGTACTGATGTTCGCCATCGTCTGGGGCATGCCCTTGCCCATCAGCCCGGTCCAGATCCTCTGGGTCAACATGGTCAGTGCCATTGCCCTCTCGCTGCCCCTGGCCTTTGAACCCGCCTCAGCCTGGCTGATGCGTCAACCACCACGCCCCCGGCATGTCCCCATCTTGCCCGCCGACTTGTGGCTTAGCATCTTCGTCAGCGCCCTCTTGATGGCGTTCCTGACGCTGGTCAGCTATCTATGGGCCTTACAGCTAAGTGGTGATCAGACGCTGGCAAGAACCCTGGCCATCAATGTCCTCATTGCCAGCGAAATACTCTTCCTGATCAACTGCCGGCAACGGGAGCAGCACAGCTTCCGCCGTCAGGCCTGGTTGGGTAATCCCAAGGTGGGTTGGGCCGTGCTGACACTCATGCTGCTGCAAGCCGCCCAATGCTACCTGCCCTGGATGAACACACTGTTTGCCACAACGCCGCTGCCCCTATCACTCTGGCTTTGGGTGGTGTCAGCCGCGATGAGCTACTTCCTGCTCATCGAGGCATTCAAGGCGGGGCTCAGAGCATATCAGCGGCGCTGTCAGCTGCGGCGCTGATGTGAACTAACTAGGATTAGCCGGATCAGCTAAGATGGGGCTCAACGGCTGGGAGTCGAGTAAGAATTGGGTAAGAGTGGGCAGTTGCGCAAACGCCTGCTGCTGCTTGGCTTGTTGCAAGGGCTGAAGTTGTTGCAGCAAACGCGTGGCCCCCTTGCCTCGACCATGGCGCCTGCGCCGCAGCCACTGCTCAACCATAGCCAGATCAGATAGTTCGCCCAGCTGCTCCTGCCACCCTTTGAGTAGTTGCAGCTGACTCCGCCACTGGGCCTCCTGGCTCGCCAGCCACTCCAGTAGATAACGCAACCGCTTGATGGCCACCCGCAACCTGTGCCAGCGCCTGGCTTGCATGGCCCGTTGCGGCGTATTGATGCTCGCCACCCGTTGTGCCACACCCTGCAGGTAGAGCCCATACTGCAGCCCCAACAAGGATCGGGCCGCCGTGGCGGGTAGCGGGAAATCCGCCTCAGCACAGAGCAGAGCCTCCCAGCGCCGACAACCGGATGAAATGGCCTCAACCAGCCCCTTTAGCTGGGTGCGTGACACGGCTTTCTCCTTCGACCGCTCTTCTGACGCCCGGGCAAGCAGCGACTCAGGCGCACGGAGCCGCTGCAACTGAGCGCACAATATGGCGCTATCCCGGCTCCGGTTGCTGGATTTAAGCTGGCGATGGAGGGTGCGGCGCAGCAGAGTATGCTCCGGCATCTGCAGGTCCAACAGCGGCAAGGTCACCTGCAGGCGCCGCAACGAAACGCGATAGTCATGTAACGACTCCTCGGACCAAGGCGCAACAGCGCATAACTCGGCCAGTATCCGCTCCTGCTGCTTTATGAAATCCAAGAGCGGCGCCATGCTCAATAAGCCCGAAAATCGGTGAAGGTGCCCTGCTCTTCCGGGCAGGGTAGACACTCCAGGTGCTCGACTCGTGCCGAGCTGGGTCCACTCTTGAGCCAATCGAGCATCTTGGCCACAAGCGCCTCCTCGCCCTCCATAACCACCTCCACCCGTCCATCGGCCAGATTAGTCGCCCTCCCCTTCAAACCCAGGCGTTGGGCCTGCTGACGGGTGAAGTAACGAAAACCGACCCCCTGCACCACACCGGAAACCAGAATTTTTAACGTTATCTCGGACAATTTGTGATCCCCCTTGTTCTGCTCAGCCGCTAAACTCAATAAAATGAAAACCTTTTCACTCGGGATGAAAGTATGAAAATAATGACGTTTCATGGAGTTGATCAATTCCTGATCCAATTCACCATTAAAGCAAAGCTGCTGCTGCTCTTCTGGCTGCCCATCATCGCCATTCTTGGCATTACACTCTTTAGTATGAGCCAAGCCAGGCAGATGCGGATCGATGATGCGATCGCATCGTTAACACACCAGGTAGAAACCACCGCTACCCTGGCTGATAAGCAAACGCACCTGCCAGATGGGTTGACTCGCAGCGCCACTGCCCAGCCAGGCAAGCAGGTACGTGGTGAGCTGGTCACCATAGCCGCTGTCACTCCCCAGGGCGACTATGTAACGGGGCAGCTCAACCTGGACCACTACTCTCTGTTTGATCGTCAAAAAGCGACCCTGCTCTTCATGGGACTGGCCATACTGCTGCTGGGAGGGGTCTCCTTCTTCCTCACCAGCTTTGTGCAACGTTCGATTAGCGCCATTAACCAGGCCCTGCAACTGGCCGCCGATGGTGACCTGACCAACCGACTCCATTTCCAGGCCTCTCAGGATGAATTCAGCCAGCTGGCTGGCAATCTCGACCAACTGACTCAACGCCAACATGATATGGTCAAACTCATCAGCGAGAGTGCCGATGCCCTGGAGATGTTTGCCGATGAGTTTCGCTCCGCCGCCCAGGAGGGGGAATCGGTGGCCCAGCATCAACGCCAATATCTGGATTCCCTTGCCACCGCCATGGAGCAGATGACCGCCGCCATCCGTGAGGTGGCCCGCAACGCCAACGATACCTCGCAACAGACACGGCAATCGAGCGAAGAGGCCTGCCGCGGTGCAGCCAGCATCAAGCACACCATAGAAGCCATCCAGGCGCTGGCCGACGAGATCACTCACGCCTCCAGCGCCGTAGAACACTTGACGGTGCGGGCCAACAAGATCAATGAGGTCGTTACCGTCATCAACAGCATCTCAGGGCAGACCAACCTGCTGGCGCTCAACGCCGCCATTGAGGCCGCTCGGGCTGGCGAGCAGGGACGTGGTTTTGCCGTGGTCGCCGATGAGGTGCGCACCCTGGCCGGTCGCACCCAGCAGGCCACGGTAGAGATCCAGAAGATGATAGAGGAGCTGCAAACCGGCACTGGCAGCCTCAATGACATTATGGAAAAAACCGTGGTCAAGGCAGCCGAGAGCCGCGAACTCATCAGCGAAGTTGGCAAGGAGATAGAGCGGATCGCCAGCTATGGACAATCCATGTTTGAGATGAGCGCCCAGATCGCCACCTCAGCCGAGGAGCAGAGTTCGGTCGCCGCCGACATAGCCCACAACCTGGATGAGGTGCGCCAACAATCCCTGCAGGTTGAAGAGTCGGCCGCCAGCACGGTCGCAGGAACCGCTAATCTGAAGATCACAGCCCAGGAGCTCACCGGCCTGTTACATGGCCTTAAGGTTTAACCTTTAGCCCATCATCACAAGGCCACGAATGTGGCCTTCTTTTTTTTACGGCCTACTCGGCCAGCTATGTTCCACCCCCCAGCGCCTGGTAAAGCTTCATCTGATTGTTCAGCTGATCCTGGCGATTCTGAGCCAGAGCTGACTCGGCATCGCGCCGTTTCTTCTGCTCATCCAGCCACTCCTGCACCCCGGTCGCCCCCTGCCGATAACGCACCTCGGCCAGTTGCTCACTGCGCTGGGCCAATTCCAGTGACTGGCTGAGATAGTGAGCCTGCTGTTGATAGTGATCTCGCGCCGACAGGCTCTCCTCCACTTCACCCAAGGCTGCATAAAGACTCTTACGGAAACCTACTACGGCTTGATCGTACTCATTCTGCGCCACCTGCACATTGAGCCGTTGTTTATGCCAATCGACAAACGGCAGGGTCAGGCTAGCCCCCAAGCTCCCGATAGGATTACTCAGCAGCTTGCTCAGGCTCTCACTGCTGCTCCCCCCGGAGCCGGTCAGGGTCAGCTCAGGGTAGAGGCTAAGCCGTTTATCATCCACCTTGGCCAAGGTGGCGCGTAACCGCAACTCACTGGCACGCAGATCGGGGCGTCTGGCCAGCAGCTCGGCAGGTAAGCCCGCGGGCACCTCTGGCACCCTCAGCGGTTGCAGGCTCTGACGCTCAGGCAAGGTGTGCTCCGGTGGTCCATCCAAGAGCAACGCCAGCGCATGGCGCTGGGTGACACGCTGCTGACGAGCCTGGGTCAACGCCGCCTCCTGGCTCGCCAGATCCTGCTCGGCCTGCAGCAGATCCAGGCCACTGATGGCGCCGGCCTGATATTTAAGCCGGGTCAAATCCCGGGCTCGCTGCGTATCCTGCAGACTGGCCTCACTCAAGGCTATGGTTTCGTTCAAGTAGGCGATCTGCCAATAGAGAGTCGCCGTGGTGCCGATCAGCGAGAGCGCTGTGGCGGCCCTATCCTGCTCCGTGGCCTCGGCTTCCCAACGCGAGGCATCGCGCTGACTGGCCAGCCGCCCCCACAAGTCCAGCTCATAGCTAAGCTCTGCCGTGGCACTGTGCCTCTGGGTCGAGTCGCGAGATGAATCCAACGCCTTGGTCGCCTGGCTCTGGGCGCTTACCGCAGGCGTGGGATAGAGATTGCTATCGGTCAGATCCGCCTCGAGCCTAGCCTGCTGTAATTTGAGCCCGGCCAGGGCCAGATCGTTGTTACGCGCTAATACCTGTGTCAGCAGGGCATCGAGTGTTGGATCCGCAAATGCCTGCCACCAGCGCTCCCCAGCCAGTACAGCCTGCCCACTGCTCACTTGTTGCCACGCATCGGGCAGGGTGACAGCCGGTCGCTGATACTCGGTGCGCAGTTTAGTGCAACCACTCACGCTCACGGCCAAGAGACACAAGCCAGCCGCCAATACTATGGGTTTATTCACGAGCCAGAGCCTCTATAGGGTCCAGCCGCGCCGCGTTGCGGGCCGGAAGAAAGCCAAACAGTATGCCGATCAGCGATGAGCAGAAGACCGCCACCAGGATGGAGGTGGACGAGAAGAGCATGCTGATAGCCTGTACGAAATAGGAGAAGAGTGCCCCTATCCCAAAGGAGAGCAGGACCCCGAGGCCGCCACCGAGCAGGCAGACCAATACCGCCTCGATGAGAAACTGCTGCATGATGTCACTCTGTCTGGCTCCTACCGCCATGCGAATGCCAATCTCCCGAGTCCGCTCCGTAACCGAGACCAGCATGATGTTCATCACCCCTATGCCGCCCACTATGAGGGAGATGACCGCAATCGCCGAGATAAGCAATGCCAGAGTCCCCGTGGTCTTGCGCACCGTCTTCAATATGCTGTCACTGCTGTTGGTGAAGATATCCTTGCTACCATGGCGCTGGGTCAACAACTTGATCACCCCCTGCTCGGCAATGGCGTTGGACATGCCATCCCGCACCCGCAGCGTGATGGAGCTGAAGTAGCTCTTACCCAGTAACCGGCTCATGGCCGAGGTATAGGGGATCCAGACCTCCAGGCTATCGCTATTGCCAAATGGACTCTCCTTTTTAGCCGTCACCCCTATCACCCGGCAGGGCAAAGAGCCCAATAGCAGCACCTTGCCCAGCGGGTCGACCCCCTGCGGGAAGAATTTCTGCCGCGTGTTGTCATCGATCACCACCACCTGAGCCCGGCGCTTCACATCCTCGGCACTGAAGAGTACCCCCTGCGCCAGCTCATAGCCTCTGACGCGGAAATATTGCTCGCCCACCCCGCTCACCTGAGCATTGGCTGTGATGTTGCCCAAGCGCAGCAGCTGGGAGCCACTCAGAGTGGGGGTCACGCTGTCGGTGTAGACTTGCGCCTGCAGCGCTGTCAGGTCAGCGGGCACCAGCGTCTGCACGGCACTGGCCCGCTCATCTCCCCAATCCTTACCCGGGTAGATGTCTATGGTGTTGGTGCCCATGGAGGAGATATCGTTGATCACCTTCTGCTGGGCACCCTGCCCCAGCGCCACCACGCTGACCACGGCCATGATGCCGATTATGATGCCCAGCATGGTCAGCAGGGTACGCAAGCGGTGGGTGGCCATGGCGATCCCCGCCATCTTGAAGGACTCGCAAAACTGGCTCCAACGCGCCAGCCAGCTATTAACCCGCCCCGCCTCCAGGGGCGCTTCATGCGCTCGCTTACCCACAGCGGCGCAGGCTACCCCCGGCTCAGCTCGGCTGTTGACCCTATCGGCGACAATTTCCCCGTCATGGATCTCTATGATGCGCTCGGCATGGGCCGCCACCTGGGGATCGTGGGTCACCAGTATCACAGTGTGCCCCTGCTCATGGAGCTCGCGCAGTATGGCCATCACCTCCTGACCACTCTTGCTGTCGAGCGCCCCGGTCGGCTCATCGGCCAGGATCACTGTGCCGCCATTCATCAGCGCCCGCGCTATGCTGACGCGCTGCTGCTGACCGCCCGAGAGCTGACTGGGTTTATGATTGGCGCGCTCGGCCAGCCCCAGTCGCCCCAGGAGCGCCTGAGCCCTGGCGTGTCGCTGCGGCTTCTCCACACCCGCATAGATGGCCGGTATCTCCACGTTGGCGATAGCATCCAGATGAGGCAAGAGGTGGTAGCGTTGAAAGATGAAACCAAAGTGATCGCGCCGCAACGCCGCCAGTTCATTCGCCGACAGATTGCAGGTGGAGCGCCCCTCTATGAGGTAATCCCCGCGCGTAGGCCTGTCCAGGCAGCCCAGTATATTCATCAGGGTGGACTTGCCCGAGCCAGAGGCACCTATGATGGCGACCATCTCCCCCGGATAGATAGCCAGGTTGATGTTTTTAAGGACAGCCACCTCCTCATCGGCACTGAGAAAACAGCGCTCGAGTTGCTCAAGGCGTAATAGGGGCTTGTTCATGAGTGGTTTCATGCATTAACCCCTTGGTGGCGGACCACGCCGCTCCGAGCTCTCATCCATGGCCTCAGCCGTTTGGCTATCCCCCAGTATCACCTTCTCACCCAGCTGCAAGCCGGAAAGCACCTCCACATTCACGCTATCCTGACGCCCAGTCTGTATGGTTCTTGGCTTGGGTACGCCCTGCTCCAACACCTGTACCTGATACTGGTGCGGTCCCACGGCTCGCCCTAATACGGAGAGGGGGATGGCCAGCGCCTGCTTGCTCTCCCCTAGGGTGATGGTCACCTGGGCCGTCATGGAAACCCGTAACTTATGATCCGGGTTGGGCACATCAAACAGACCGTTGTAGTAGATGGCCGAGCTCGTGCTGCTGGTCGTTGAGGTGGTTGAGTCACTGCTGACCGACTCGGGTGCAGGCTCTATGGCCCGCATCACCCCCCTGTACTCCCGGTCGGGATCGCCCAGCACGGTGAAGGTCGTCGCTTGACCGGCTTCGACCCGGATCACATCAGCCTCGGAGATCTGGGCCTTCACCGTCATGGTATCAAGATCGGCTAATTTCAAGATGGTGGGGGCGGCCTGTGCCGAAACGACTGTCTGCCCCTCTTCGGTGACGATGGCAATGACCACCCCATCCATGGGCGCTATGATTCGGGTATATCCCAGATTCGCCTTGGCCGTATCGACCTTGATTTCGGCCTGACGGATCTGCGCCGCCAGCGACTTGAGCTCAGCCCGAGTCTGTGCCAACGCCGCTTCGGCACTCTCTAAATCGGCCTGGGCCGAGGCATCCTGACTGCGCATCTTCTGCTGACGGCTCAGGGCCAACTCATACTGCCGCAGCAGTGCCTGCTTGGCCTGCTTCTGCGCCTGGACATTCTCCAAACCGGCCTGGGCATCCCGCAGATCGTTTTGCTGCAGCACAGGATCGATCTCCGCCAGCAGTTGCCCCTGCTTGACACTGTCACCCAACTTGACGCTCAACCGCTTGAGCTGACCGGAAACCTGAGCGCCGACATTAACCTGCTTAAGCCCCTCCAGTGTGCCTGTGGCCAGCACGGTTTCCGCTATGTCATGCCGCTCTACCGACACAGTCATATACTCCACCGGAGCAGGAAATAACCTGGGAATGGCAACCCACCCCAGCAACAACAACGACACCAGAGCCACCAGGAGCCAGCGTTTGTGTCGCAATACAAACCTCTTCATCAAAGCCCCTCTCTCCAGGGTTAGAAAAACAACTACCGGACGACGACATAATAGAAAGTGGCAGCCACTTCAATTAAGTAACATTACATGACCTTACATGAATGACGGATAGACTGGGACTCAATTCGCCAAAGCCATTTCAGTGCTTGCTGACCTTTTTCATTCCCTTTAACCGGTGAGCACACTAAAATACGCCCCCCGAAATCAGCCAATTGCCCTAACGAGTACAGCATGAGCACCTTCATCTACCTGCAAAAAGAGCGTGAGCGGAGCCTGCTTCGCCGTCATCCCTGGATTTTTTCCAAGGCCATCGAGAAGGTGAAGGGCAAACCTGCCAATGGCGAGCCCGTCGAGGTGTTTGGCAACGATGGCCGCTGGCTGGCCCGCGGTGCCTGGTCTCAGGAGTCCCAGATCCGCATCCGGGTCTGGACCTTCACCCGCAGCGAGCAGATAGATACCGACTTTTTCCTGCGCCGTCTGCGTGATGCCTATCAGGGTCGCCAGGAGCTGATCGCTCGACTGGGACTCACAGCTTATCGTCTGGTGGCGGCCGAATCCGATGGTCTGCCAGGCATCACCATAGACCGCTACAACAACTTCCTGGTGTGTCAGCTGCTCTCTGCTGGAGCCGACTACCACAAGCAGCAGTTGTTTGATGCATTGAAGCAGCTCTTCCCCGAATGCAGCCTCTATGAACGCTCCGATGTGGCGGTGCGCAAAAAAGAGGGGCTGGCGGAGCGCCAGGGCGTGGTCTACGGTGAACTTCCCCCCGATGAGCTGGTGATCGAAGAGAATAACGGCACCAAGATCCTGGTCGACATCAAGGGTGGTCATAAGACAGGCTTCTACCTTGACCAACGAGACAACCGTGCCATAGCCGGTCGCTATGCCAAGGGACGCCGGGTGCTCAACTGCTTCTGCTACACAGGCGGGATCGGCGTCTATGCCCTGCAAGGGGGAGCCACCGAGGTGGTAAACGTGGATGTCTCCGAACCCGCCCTGGCACTGGCCCGTCGCAATGCCGAGCTTAATGGTCTGGATCTCACCCATGCCCGCTTTGAAAAGCAGGATGTGTTCAAGCTGCTGCGTGAATACCGGGAGCGGGGCGAGAAGTTTGACATGATAGTGCTGGATCCGCCCAAGTTTGCCGAGAGCAAGAGCCAGTTGGAGGGCGCCTGCCGTGGCTATAAGGATATCAACCTGCTGGCCTGCCAGCTGCTCAATCCCAACGGCATACTGCTGACCTTCTCCTGCTCTGGTCTCATGACCAGCGACCTGTTCCAGAAGATAGTGGCGGATGCCGCCCTGGATGCGGGACGCGAGGCTCAGATCCTCGAGCACATGGGGCAAGCCGCCGATCACCCGATCGGCTTGCCTTACCCGGAAGGGTTTTACCTCAAGGGGCTGGCGGTGCGCGTTCGCTAACACCCCCCTCGCCTCACCCAAAGCCGATCCAAGTTGGATCGGCTTTTTTATGACAAGCGCCCCCGTTTGCTAGGTCACTTGCATTACATCAAGTGCCAGCGTCTCATTTGGGTGTAGTATTCCGTCATTGCGCAAGAATGCGAGGTGCTATGAACACTGATACGGCAAATGCCATCCGCCTGACCCAATACAGCCACGGTGCGGGTTGTGGTTGTAAAATCTCTCCCAAGATCCTCGACACCATATTGCAAAGCCAGCTTCCCGGTTTTGTGGATCCCAGCCTGATAGTCGGCAATCAAAGCAAAGATGATGCCGCCGTGGTGGATCTGGGGGATGGTCGTGGCCTCATCTCGACCACAGATTTCTTCATGCCCATAGTCGATGACCCCTTTACCTTTGGTCGTATCGCCGCCACCAATGCCATCAGCGATGTCTATGCCATGGGGGGGACCCCTGTGGTGGCGATTGCCATACTGGGCTGGCCCATCAACTTGCTG
Organism: Aeromonadaceae bacterium; assembly: GCA_051645725.1. Lineage (GTDB taxonomy): Bacteria > Pseudomonadota > Gammaproteobacteria > Enterobacterales > Aeromonadaceae > Pseudaeromonas. The sequence goes on from JBOFBS010000412.1 coordinate 14,591, forward strand.
GGCGCCGAAATTGCCCAAGCCGTAGTAGATGGTGGGCGCCAGGCTTGCCGAGAGGCCGGGATCTCTTTGGCTGGTGGCCACAGCATAGACTCGCCAGAACCTATTTTTGGCTTGGCCGTCAATGGGATAGTTCAGCTGGATCAACTCAAGCGCAACGATACGGCGCAAGCCGGCGATCTGCTGTTTCTGACCAAACCTCTGGGGGTCGGCATACTGACCACGGCCCAGAAGAAGCAAAAATTGGCGCCTGAACACCAGCAACTGGCCATAGAAACCATGTGCCAGCTCAACAAGCCAGGCGCGACCTTTGCCACCCTGCCCGGTGTGACCGCACTTACCGATGTGACCGGGTTTGGTTTGGCGGGACATCTGGTGGAGATGTGCGAGGGCAGCCAGCTGCAGGCCAGCCTGCAGATGAGCGCCCTGCCACGGCTACCACACCTGGAACACTATCTTGAGGCTGGGTGTGTACCCGGAGGCACACAACGCAACTTCGACTCTTATGGCCACAAACTGGCCACGCTGAGTGACAGGGAGCGGCAGTTGCTGTGCGATCCGCAAACCAGTGGTGGCCTGCTGGTCGCCGTGCGTCCTGAGGCTTGTACCGAGTTTCTCGCCTGTGCTCAACGTCTGGGACTGGCGCTCTCCCCCATTGGCGAGCTGGCGCCCTACACGGGCGGTGTTCGAGTCACACTGCGATGACGGAGTCATATTTGTCACCGGATCTTCCCCTCTACAGCGATTTGACTCAGCTCTTCTTGCAGGAGCGACCCCTCATCGATCTGCGCGCCCCGATTGAATTTTCAGCCGGAGCCTTCCCCACCGCCATCAGCCTGCCGCTGATGAGTGATGAGGAGCGGGCGGCCGTCGGCACCTGCTACACACAGCAGGGGCAGGAGGCGGCCATCGCACTGGGCCATAAGCTGGTGAGCGGTACGCTGCGCGAAGCGCGTATCGAAGGATGGCTCGCGCAGATCCGCCAGCAACCGGATCTGCTCATCTACTGCTTTCGTGGAGGGCTACGCTCGCAAACCGTGCAGGCCTGGCTTGCCGAGCGGGGAGTTGTCGTTCCACGGGTGGCGGGGGGCTATAAAGCCATGCGCCAGTTTTTAATTCACACGCTGGAGTCTATCGTTGCCCGCTCCCCTCTGTGGCTGATCACGGGTATGACAGGCTGCGGCAAAACCGATCTGCTGCAGCAGCTCCCCGCCGCCGTGGATCTAGAGCACCATGCCCGGCATAGAGGCTCCAGTTTTGGAGCCCTCCCTGAGGGACAACCGAGCAACATCGACTTTGAAAATGGCTTGGCCATTGAGTTGCTGCAACGCCAGGCCACGGGCCAGAGCCATTTCATACTGGAGGATGAGAGCCGGATGATAGGTCGCTGCACACTCCCCTCCCCGCTTTTTTCGCTGATGGAGTTGGCCCCGCTGGTACAACTGGATGCCCCTCTGGATGAACGGATCAAACGGATCTGCCGCGACTACGTTGAAGGCATGTACCAACGCTTTGTCGCCCTCCAAGCCACCCAGGCGCGGCAAGCCGAGAGTGCCGAAGAGAGAATTCACCACTTCCTTCACCAGGGGTTGGAGCGACTGACCCGCCGCCTGGGGTTGCTCAACTACCACAAGCTCAAAAGCCAGCTGGATCTGGCTCTGCAGCAACAGTTCAATCAACAGGACTATTCTGGCCACTCCCTCTGGATAGAGCGCCTCTTGGTGGACTATTACGATCCCATCTATCTGCGCCACCTGCGAGCCCGTGAGGCCAAGATCGTTTTTCGCGGGGATCATGCCGCCTGCCGGGATTACCTCAACGCCTTGAGTTTCCAGCATCTGGGACACAAGCGATAGCCTGTTGCAAAGAGTGATCGGCAACTCCTTGATAATCCGGTAAAGTGCTCTCACGCAGTTCAATACAGGTAGAGAGTCATGGAGAATTCCCTTCGCTTTTCACAGGCCATTGCGGCCTTCGATGCAGCTAACCAGGCCGACCCACGCCGGGTACAACTGGATGGAGAGGAGGTTGCCTATGAGCTGCTCTATGCCCGCCGTCTGAGTGCCGAATTGGCACAATTTGCGCCAGACGCTTCCGAATATTTACAGTTGGCGGCACGCGCCCAGCACCTTGAGCGCTGGCAGCTCCCCCGTGACAGCTACCCTATGAACCGGGAGGGCTATCTGGCCTGGCGCAATGAATTAAAGCTCTGGCATGCCCGACGTGCCAGTGAGCTGATGGCCCAGGTGGGTTACGCTCCGCAAGAGCAGGCTCGGGTGGCCAGCCTGATAAAAAAAGAGAAATTCAAGAGCGATGCGGAAGGACAGGTTCTGGAGGATGTGGTCTGCCTGGTGTTTTTGCGCCACTATTTTGCCGAGTTTGCCAGCCAGCACAGTCAGGAGAAGATAGTCGATATAGTCGCCAAAACCTGGCGCAAAATGTCAGCAGCAGGTCAAGCCGCGGCCCTGACCTTACCCTTTACCCCGGAGCAACTGGCACTGCTGAAGCTGGCCTTAACGCTGGAATAAGCCAAGCAGGGCGGCCAGGGAGCAGCATGAAAAAAGCCAGTCATTCGACTGGCTTTCTTAATCCCTCATTCACAGCAGGGTTCGGCTTCAAATCTCGTCCAGATTATCCGACATGGTCTGTTTGAGGCTCTGCCATAACTTACCTGAGTCAGCACCATACTGCCGCACCAGGGGTAAAACGGCCTCATACTCGCCTCGCGCCGCCAGCTCGGATAGCTGGCGATAGAATTTCAAGGTGCACTCCCGCGTGGCGTGCTCGGCAAAATAAATCCGCCCCATCCGGGTATACAACCCCTGAAACCCGTTGAGGATCAGGGCATAAATCGGGTTGCCAGAGGCAAAGGCCAATTGATGATAGAGCCGGTAATCAAACTCGGAAAACTCAGCCGCATCATCCCCTAGATGATCCGCCTCAGCGATCAGGCTGATCACCTGCTCCGGACTATTTTTCACCGCACCACGAATGAATATACCGCTGATGTTGGTACGAGCCGACAAGAGGTGATCCAGCAGCTGAGGAAACTTTTCCTGATCCAGCCGAGCCAGCGTCTCCAGAATATTCAGCCCCGAGGTCTCCCAAAAGTTATTCACTCGGGTTGGCTTACCATGCTGTATGGTCAACCAGCCGTCACGGGCCAGGCGCTGCAACACTTCACGTAGTGTAGTCCGGGTGACACCAATCAGTTCAGACAGCTCACGCTCGGCAGGTAAAATTGTGCCAGGGGAGAACCGATTATTCCAAATCGACTCTATGATATATTCCTCGGCAAAACCGGCCGGGCTTTGAGCTTTAATGATCATCAACTGACTCTTTTTATTAACAAACAGCGCCGATGATAGCAGAGCTCTATCCGACACAACAAGCGCTGGTGTGACCAGTCGATCCTCACCAGCTCATTACACCTCTGTTTGCAGCTTATTTCGCCACTGCCACAGCCCCACTTTCACCCTCATCTGTAGTCGCCTCGTAGCTCGGCAGACGCAGCACAAAGACGGGCAGCACGATAAGAGCCATAAGCCAGAACACCTGACTGCCATGCTCTTGGAACAACCAGCCAGACAAGGCTGTGAGCAATGCCATCACCACACCAGTGGGGATAGCGGCATAGAGCGTCTGGGCCGGTATCACCTGATTTGCCGGCATATGTTGGGTCATGTAGCGAATAGCGCCCAGGTGACTGACACAGAAGGTCACGGCATGGAGAAGTTGTGATAAGGCCAGCAAGGTCACATCGGTTGTGGTAGCCAAAATAGCCCACCGTAGCAAGCAGCCAACCGCGCCGATCAAGAACAGAGTTTGGTATCCCAAGGAACCCAGCACGCGGCGGTTAGTGGCAAACATGATGATTTCAGCCAGCACCCCCAGCGCCCAAAGATAACCTATCACGTTCTCAGCATAACCACTGGCTTTCCAGTAAATGGCGCTGAAACCATAGTAGGCCGCATGACTACCTTGCAGCAGGGCGGTGATCAGCAACAGACGCAAAAAGGTGGGACTCTTCAGCAGCGGCATGAAGCCCGCGCCCTTATTCTGGGTCGAGCCATCCAGCGGAGCAGGGCTCATCGGCAACCAGCTCAAGCCACACAGCAGCACCAAACCAATGAGCATGGTATAGAGCACCCAATCTGCCCCCCATTGCTGCACCAGGGCTCCCACCAGGGTCGAACCCAGAATGAATGCTGCCGAACCCCAGAGGCGGATCTTGCCGTAATCCAGGTTCACCTGAAGTGTCATGCGAGTGGCCAATGCTTCGCTCAATGGCAATAGAGTGGGATAGATGAAGTTAGCCA
>JBOFBS010000413.1:0-4465 GCA_051645725.1 Aeromonadaceae bacterium
ACTATGGCGAGTTCGTGCCAACCCTGACCGTAGAAGAGGCCAAGCAGCAGGGTGCCCGCTGCATGGATTGTGGCATCCCGTTCTGTAACAACGGCTGTCCGGTGAACAACATCATCCCTGACTGGAATGATCTGGTGTACCGTGGCAACTGGCAGCAGGCGATCAAGGTGCTGCACTCCACCAACAACTTCCCCGAATTCACAGGCCGGATCTGTCCGGCCCCTTGTGAAGCGGCCTGTACCCTGGGCATCAATGCCGCACCGGTAGGTATCAAGTCTATCGAACGCGCCATCATTGATCGTGCCTGGGAAAATGGCTGGGTTCTGCCGCAACCGGCTGCCGTGAAAACCGGCAAGAAGGTGGCTGTGGTTGGTGCGGGGCCAGCAGGCCTGGCTGCGGCCCAGCAGCTGGCTCGCGTTGGCCATGAGGTGACCCTGTTCGAGAAGAACGATCGCGTCGGCGGCCTGCTGCGCTACGGTATCCCTGACTTCAAGCTCGACAAGTCAGTGATCGATCGTCGTGTCGCCCAACTGGTTGCCGAAGGCGTCACCATCAAGACCAAGACGCTAGTGAGCAGCGATGCCGATCTGCCCAAGGGTGTGGTCAATGATGCCACAACCGTGGTGACTCCGGCGGAACTGGACGCCCAGTTTGATGCCGTGATCCTGACCGGTGGTGCCGAGACCCCTCGCGATCTGCCGGTTCCGGGTCGTGAGAACTCAGGCATTCACTTTGCGCTGGAGTTCCTGATCCCGCAGAACAAGGAAGTGGCTGGCGATAACAAGAACCCCATCAGTGCCGCGGGCAAACATGTGGTGGTGATTGGGGGCGGGGATACCGGCTCTGACTGCGTGGGGACCTCTAACCGTCATGGTGCGGCCTCCATCACTCAGCTGGAAGTGATGCCGCAGCCGCCTGAGCAAGAGAACAAGGCGTTGACCTGGCCCTACTGGCCGCTCAAGATGCGTACCTCCTCTTCCCACGAAGAGGGGTGTGTGCGTGAGTTTGCCGTCTCCACCAAGGAGTTTATCGGTGAAAACGGCAAGTTGACTGGCCTCAAGCTGGTTAAGGTCGAGTTCGTCGATGGCAAGCTGGTCGAGATCGCTGGCTCCGAGTTCGAGCTGAAGGCCGATCTGGTCTTCCTGGCCATGGGCTTTACCCAGCCGCTGGCCAAGGTGCTCGACAGCTTCGGTATCGAGAAGGATGGTCGTGGCAACGCCAAGGCCACCACGGATGGTGAAGGTTGCTACGCCACCTCCAAGCCCAAGGTCTTCGCTGCCGGTGATATGCGCCGCGGTCAGTCCCTGGTGGTCTGGGCCATTCGCGAAGGGCGTCAATGTGCCCGCGAAGTGGATCAGTTCCTGATGGGTAGCACCACGCTGCCACGCTAAGCGCTGCCGCTGGTATAAAAAACCCGCCGATGGCGGGTTTTTTTTACTCTGCTGTCCGCAGCAGGGGAGGTATGGTCCTCAACTCCAGAGTTACGTCTCCGGAAGTGAGGACGAACACAGACCCGCCGTGAATACATCCCTGTAGGCTCGACGGCGGCATCCTTGCCGCCAACGGTCTGCGTTGCGTCCACACCTCCGTTACGCCATTTTCACTATGGCAATTGAGCCTCGGTAGTTATTCCGCCCACTCGCACTTATGCGGGCAGCTCATCACTGTAGACGCAGACATTCCACTTGGCTACCAACCCATCCTCGCTCAGACATTGCTGCTCGAAGAAGGCCTTGATATAGGGCTTCTGGCAGTGCGCTTCGAACACCTCCATGTTGGCCCAGATCTCGTTGAACACCAGCGGAAAGCTACTCCCCTCGGCAAAGGGGCTCGGGATATGGCGGGTGATGCGGTACTGAACACAGCCATCCTCGCGCAGCGTGTCGGGCTCCAAAGCCTGCAACACCCGAAACAGCTCCTCCAGTTTGCCCGGCTTGGGCTCGAACTGGGCGATACAGTAAACACGTTGGCTCATCAATTGCTCCTGAATTGTGCTTGGCAAACGGCTATTCTGACTCTATTAATGTTACAAATGAAGCCTGTTGCAGAGCCGTCTGCAGAGATGACGTCGCTGTACATGCCAGGCCGTGATTATTCGGGATATTAATCAAAGCGTCATCAATGGGAGGCACTATTCCCTACAGATACTCAAATAGTGTCGCACCCGTGCTGTTGCAAGGAACTTCATCATGACATGCGCTATTTCCCGCTCCCTACTCGCCGTTCTGCTTGGCTCCTTCCTCTGCCCGCTGGCAGGGTGCAATGTGGATAACAGCAACTATCCCAAATCCGAACCCTTTACCTTGAATATCCTGCATATCAATGATCACCACTCCCATCTCCAGGAGGCCAGCGCCGAGCTGACGCTGGCAGGCAAGACGACCCAGGTGCAACTGGGTGGTTTTCCCCGGGTCACGGCGCTGGTGAACCAGCTGGCCGCCAGCAAACCTCACCCTCTGAAGCTGCACGGCGGCGATGCCATTACCGGGGATCTCTACTACACCCTGTTCCAGGGGGAGGCCGATGCGGCCCTGATGAACACTCTCTGTTTTGATGCCATGGTGGTGGGTAACCATGAGTTCGACAGCGGAGACAAGGGGCTCAAGCAGTTTATCGACTTCCTTCATGGCTCCGCCGCCTGCCAGACTCCCGTCCTGGCGGCTAACGTGGTGCCCGAACCCGGCGTCTCGCCGCTGGCCCCGAAGGACGGAAACTACCTCATCCCCTATACCATCAAGCAGTATGGCAACCAGCGTGTCGGCGTCATAGGTATCGCCACCGGCGTGAAGACTCGAAGCTCCTCCAGCCCGGATGCCACTACCCGCTTTCTGGATGAGGCTGCCACGGCGCAGCACTATATCGATAAGCTAAAGGGGGAGGGGATCGACAAGATAGTGGTGCTGAGTCACTACGGTTACAGTGGTGATCAGGCGCTGGCCGCCAAACTCAACGGCGTGGATGTGATCATAGGTGGGGACTCCCACTCCCTGCTGGGTAGAGGTTTCAGCGCTGTGGGGCTCAATCCGGAAGGGGACTATCCGACCCAGGTGACGGATGCCGCGGGGAACAAAGTCTGTATCGCCCAGGCCTGGCAGTATGCCAGCGTGGTGGGTGAGCTGGATGTGGCTTTTGATGCTCATGGTCGGGTGGAGAGCTGCAGCGGCACCCCTCATCTACTATTGGGCGCCAGCTTCAAGCAAAAGGATGCCAGCAACAACTACGTGCCCCTCACAGGTGATGCCCTGAGCAGCCTGACGGCGCAGGTGATCGCCAACCCGCTGCTGGCGGTGGTGACGCCGGATCCGGTCGCCCAGACCCAACTCAACGATTATGCCGCTCAGGTGCAGAGCAAGACGGCTATCACCATAGGCACAGCCAGTGAGCCTCTCTGCCTGTCGCGCATTCCGGGCGATAAGCGCAGTGCCATCTGTGCCCAGAGCGATACCAACGCCCACGGCGCGGATATCAGTAATCTGGTGGCCCAGGCCTTTTTGGCCATGAGCCCGGATGCCGAGGTGGCGATCCAGAATGCCGGTGGCGTGCGTACCGATGTGGCAGCAGGCAACATCACCATAGGCACGGCCTATACCCTGCTGCCCTTTGCCAACACCCTGACCAACCTCACCATGACCGGCGCCGAGATCCGGCAGGTGCTCAATGAGGCGGTGGATTACGCCTTTGCTCCCAACGGCTCTACCGGCTCCTACCCCTATGCCGCCGGTCTGCGCTTTGATGTGGATCGCTCCCGGGCTGCCGGGGCGCGGCTTTACAATATCCAGACCCGGGTCAAGGGGAGCAGCCAGTGGCAGGATCTGGATGAGATCCGCAGCTCTAAGGTGGTGACTAACTCCTTCACCGCCATGGGCAAGGATAACTACCTCACCTTCGGTACCGTCTCCGCCAGCGGGCGCGCCATCAACACCTACCTGGACTACGCCCAATCCTTTGTGGAGTACGTCAAAAAGCAAGGCGTGCTGCAAAAGCCAGCGTTGGGTGATTACTCCACCCAGCACTTCTATGACGCCAACGGCCAACTGCAACAGTAGTTATCGCGCTGACTAAAGGCCGTAAAGCAAAAAGGACACCCATCTACTAAAGCAAAAAGGAAAGCAAAAAGGAAAGCAAAAAGGACCCCCATCTACAGCTAGATGGGGATCCTTTTCTGCTCGGCTAGATGGGTGTCCTTCTTTTCTGGTCCATTCCATTGTGTTGGTAGGGGGATAACCTCCTTCGCCAACTCGCCGTAAACCCTTCCATGGGTGCTCGATGTCGGTCTCCCTGCCGTCAACGGTTGGCTCAACAGGGTTATCTCTCTCTCGCTAACTGACTGGCATTGGGGATTAACAGCTAGATGGGTGTCCTTCTTTTCTGTTCCGGGGGCCTTTTCTGCTCGGCTAGATGGGTGTCCTTTTCTGTTCGATCTTTTGTGGGAGAGACAACCTCCTTCGCCAACTCGCCGTAAACC
>JBOFBS010000414.1:0-11367 GCA_051645725.1 Aeromonadaceae bacterium
TAACAATAATCTCTATTTCATACAGGAGCGGGCAGGGATAAAAGCCTAAACAGAGGGTAAACCAGTGCGGATAAACCAGGGTTTACCCTTCGTGATTACCCTAATCCACTCAGCTGAGGGCACACTCGAGGCAGCGGGCATGTTACTGCCTAACTCAGCTTGCGGCTGGAGGAGCTTGGCGTAGATAATGTGTGGTTCCAGATAGCCCTGCTGGTAGCGGGGGCAGACCGGATATGCCTGCAGCTGACAGATTCTATTGGCTACATGTTGAACCGACTGTTTACTGATCCGGCCATATAATGAGATGACGGTTTACGGATGAACGCTCTCTGACGCTATTGCGCTTTAAAATTTCGCTCCCACGGGCTCATCCTCAGGTTGTCTCTCGGGCGCGCCTTGGTTCGCCTCTGTCCAGCCCATCAGACCCCGCGCTATGGTTGTTATCGGCCCCTGCTGGCTATGGCAAGAGCACCCTGGCTCGGGAGTGGTGCCAGCAGATGAAGGGGCACACAGGATGGTATTCACTGGACCTCTCGGACAATGATCCGGTTCGTTTTTTCTCTCATCTCTATGGTGCGCTGCAACTGGCTCGTCTGGGGGAGTTATCTGCCGATGGGGCCCCCGCGCCCAACCAGCCGCTGGAAGCCTATCTACCCGCCCTGTTGCAGTTGATGAACCGGGATGAGACCCCTCTGTTGCTGGTGCTGGATGATTACCATGTGATCCAGGAGGGACGCATCCATGAGTTACTGCGCCAACTCATTCTGCACCTGCCTCCCCATGTCAAACTGGTGATCACTTCGCGCCTGCTGCCCCCCCTGGGGGTGGCCGGGTTGCAGGTCAAGGGGGTTGCCAATTGCATTGAGGCGCGCCACCTGCAGTTTACCCAGCAGGAGGCGAAACACTTTTTTCAGCTGGAGCTGAGCCAGGAGTTGGCCCCCGAGGTCTCATTGGCGGTGTGGAGCCAACTGGCTGGTTGGCCGGGGGGACTGAAACTTTTCTGCCTGCTGGCGCGGGAGCGGGCCTCTTCGGCTTTGGCTGAGGCGCTGGAGGTTAATCCCCAGGCTGTCAACTCCTACCTCTCCGAGGAGGTGTTTAACGAGCTGCCCGGGCGTGTCTGTGATTTCTTGCTGGCCACCAGTGTGCTGGAGTGGTTTGACGAGCCGCTGGCCTGTCTGGTGGCGGATCTGCCCACCTGTCGTGAAGAGCTAGATTTTCTGGAGCGCAACGGGCTCTTCATAGTGCGAGTAGATGGTGAGCAGCATAGCTATCGCTATCAGGCCGTGTTTGGTGACTTCTTGCGCCAGCGCCTGGGGCGGGAACCCCAACGTAAGCGCGAGGTGCATCTGCGAGCCTGTGATGCCCTGCTGGCGCGGCAGCGGATAGTGGAGGCCATGCGTCATGCGGAGCGGGCTGAGGAGTCGGTACGTCTGGCGGCCATACTCGATCAGCATGGTGCGGCCCTGATGCAGCAGGGGCAGTATCTGCTGGTGCGTAACCAGTTGCAGAGCCTGCCGCGGCGCGTCATAGAGCAAAACCCGCTGCTGCTGTTGATGCGCACCCGCTGCGCCATCTACGACTATGACATGGATTATTTCAGTGGCACTCTGGCTGAGACCGAAGAGTGGCTACCGCGTTTGCCGATCGGCGCGCAGCAGGCCATGCATCAGGAGATGACCCTGCTAAAGGCTCAGCTGGCACTGAAGCGCGAGCAGTGGGATATGGCAGACCGGCTAGCCGCCCAGGTGCTCTCCCAACTGCAGCCCGAGCAACAGCGGGAGCTGGCCATTGGTCTGGCCGTGCGAGGCGAGGTGTGCATCTGCCAGGGGCAGTGCGAGGCGGCATTGGAGCAGTTGAGCCATTCACTGACGCTGGCCTATGCCCAGAAGGCACACATCAATGTGGTGTGGCAACTGAGCCAGCTGGCCGAAGCCCATATCACGCTGGCCCAGCTGGTGCGGGCCGAGGAGCGGTTGCAGCAGGCCGAGGCAGAAGGTAAGGCTCAGCAGCTGGAGCAACTTCAGGTGATGGAGTTTGTCTATCGCTGCTGGTGCAAGCTGGCCCTCTTGCGTCAGGATCTGCCCAAGGCCGAGTTCTGCCTGGAGCGAATGGCCTCGATTATTGAGGGGGAGGAGGAGCGTTGGTATTACCCTCTCTATAGCGGCCGATTGCAGCTAGCCGTGCGACAGGAGCGATTGTTGGAGGCCCAGCACTGGGCCACCGAGCTGGAACGGTTGGGTGGGCGCTATCAGGTACATGCCGATTGGCGCGCCAATGCCGATTCGGCGCGGCTGGATCTCTGGTTGCGCACGGGGCAGCTTGCCGTGCTGCGTGATTGGGTTCGCCAGCAGGCACCCATATGGCAGGCGGAGAATCACTTCCTGCAACAGCTTGGGATCAACCGGGTGCGCGGGCTCTTGGGGCTGGGTAAGTATCGTATGGCCCTGCGTCAGCTAGCGTCATTACAGGAGCAAGCCAGATCGCGACAGTTACCTCTGTTTGAACAGCAGCTAGCCCTCTATCAGGCCCTGGCTCTGTTGGGGCTGGGCCGTGATCTTGAGGCTCGAGAGGTCGTGCAGCCGGCGCTAGAGGCGGCGGAGCGTTCCGGTTGCGTTGGACCCTGGCTCTTGAACGGGGAGCGGCTGCACCCCCTGCTGCGTCAACTGCAGCAGGAGCGGGAGTGGCCCTTCCTGCGCTACCTGCTGCTAGAGGCTGGTGCGCCTCGAGAGAGTAGCAGCCAGAGTACCGCCGTGATGCTGGCCCAGGAGTTGCCGGCGGCCGCCAGGCGTCTGGCTCTCACCCAGAAGGAGTGGCAGGTGCTGCGCGGTATTGCCAATGGTCTTAGCAACGAGCAGATTGCCGACGGTATGTATGTAGCCCATTGCACAGTGAAGAGCCACATTCGCCGTATCTATCGCAAGCTGCAGGTTGAGAACCGCGAGCAGGCCATCAGCCGCGCGTGCCAGTTACCGGATGCGTTGCAGCCACAGGCGTGACATTGTGGTTATGCTCAGGTTTCGCGCGTGCCCCCCGGCTTGGGAGAGCTGAAGCCCAGAGCGGTATCCCGCGTCAGGGTGAGAAGGGGCGGAGCGATTCGAAATGCCGGGCAGGTTTTGTGAGCCGCTGAGTCGTCTGATGCAACAGAGGTTTTCGCGTCTAGCCACCACTGAGAGCCATCGCTGTCATGTTTTGCCACTCATAAACCGGGTTGCCACACTGCTGGTGCTGGGCCCAGTGATCAGCGCTGTTGAGCCCTACCGCTATGGGTGATGCTCCCACCAGTTCGACCCCTCTTTCCCGGGCGTAGTCGCGCAGAGCATGCCATTGCCGCCGGAAGATAAATTGGCAGAAGGCATGAAAGCGTCGTTCCTCTTGGAGTCGGCGGCGTGCTGTGGCCATGGCCAGAGGCTCTCGATCCCTCAGTTCCGGACTCCACTCATACCAGGGGGCGGCTTGCTCATGGTTGAGGCTGGCAAAGAGCACATAGTCATCCAGCCAGTGTTGCTCCAGATAACAGAAGGCGTAGAACGCCTGGCGCAAGGGGCCGCTAAGTCGGCCCAGGGCTCGGTGTAGCAGCGGCAGTTTGTAGTGTGTGAATGGGAACCGTGCTCTGTAGGGCGCTCGTCCCTCAGGCAAGCTGGCCAGCTCATCGGTAAAGAGCAGGCCCAGAGGGCGCAGATCTTCCAGACTCAGCAGCAGGGGGTTACCTGCCCAGGCCGATTGCACCGAGTAGGGGCATGCCGCTTCGTCTAAGGGGCCTAAGGGCGATATCAGGCAGAGCTTCTGGCCTGAGGCGGCGAGCAAGTCGATGAGATGTCGGGCTTCCGCTCCCAAATCCGCTATGTAGTGTGAGCCAGGCTGGCTACCGCAGGCGGGGAATACCTTTAGGCGGTGGGCATCAGTAGACATAGGCTTCCTCCAGGTTGCCCACGAGACGTTGCATCTGCTGGCTCAGTCGCCCAGGGGGCGAATGGGGGGGGAGATGGGAGTCTTTGAGACCGGCTGTCATGGCTTGCCAGGCGGAGTGCATCAGAGGGTGAGTGGGCGAGATACAGCACTGATTTATGCAGGAGTTGATGATGTGCTGACTCTCGTGAGCGACGAGTTGCTGGAGATCCTGCCGTACTGGCTGACGCGCTGCCTGCTCCATCCACCCCTGCTGTACCGATTGGCTGAGCAGTAGTTGGGCAAAAGCCTGCAATAGGGGGGCGTGGGGGCCCTGCAGGCTTTGACCAGGAAAGAGCAGCCCGACGCTGGAGAAAAAAGAGCGGCAGGGCAGGTTGCCGTAGGTGGGCAGGGGGGCGATACCCAATCGCTCGCCCATGGCTTCACGCAGGGTCGCGTACTCCCATTCTCCCGTGATAATAGCGGGAACGTCTCCCGATATGAGGGCGGCGTTCAGCTCTTGCCTGCAATCATAGTGGCGCACTCTTCCCTGCCGTTGTAAGCGCTGACGGCACAGCAGGGCGCGGGTCATGGCCGGGGAGTCCAACTGCACCCTGTTATGGCCAATAGGCCAGCCGGCAAAGCGAATGAGAAAGGGAATGAGCCAGTAGGGCTCTTCAAAATCGATGCCACAGCAGGCACTGACTCCAGGTTCATCGGCTTGCAGCCACTCATGGCGGGCTCTTCCCTGGCTCTTGTCATAAAATTGCAGCAGGTGGTTGCCGGCAAGGATGGGAATACCCAACTGGCGGCCCCCCAGCTGTAGGGTCGCTTCGCTCAAGGGGGTGAGGGGCGGAAGTTCCCACTGCCGGGGAATGGGTGAGAGGCGGAGCCGCTTGGCAAGAGCCAGCATATCCGAGGGTATCAAGGCCAGTTCGGGCAGGGGCTCGGTGCCACAGAGTCGCTCCGTGAGGGCGTGAATATCCATGGCGTGACGCGCCAGGAGCACACCTTGCTCGCGCTCGAAACGATCGCACAGGGTATGCATATAGCGGCTTGCGGGGCCGCTGAGGTTGAAGCAGAGCGTCAACGTGGTGAGGGCGTTGGTTTGGCTCACGAGCAACTCCTTTTCAGCAAACGGGCGCCCGGGCGTTCTGTCGCCACCGCCTGGCCACCTGAGGGCAGAGGGGTGTGTCAACATTGCTGGGGCGTTGCGGCATCATGTGAATCTTGCAAAGGCAGTGTCACCAGAGTGCGAGTGCCAGGGAGGGGCGTTCCCACGGTAATCTCGGCCATGGCCTGTTCCAGGTTGACCCGTTTGCCTATCAGCTGGCGGAAGAAGCCTTCATCCTGTTGCAGGTAGTGGATGGCTTGCCTCATGGTCTCTTCGTTGCAGCCAGCCAGGGAGGGCAGCAGGGTCAGCTCTTTGGTTAAGAGCTCCAGCGTCGGACAGGGCAGGGTTGCCGTGGCATCGGGCATGCCGTAGAGCACGACCACGCCACCCCGACGTGCCGCGGAGAGAGCCGTGGCCACGCCTTGCTGGCTCCCAGATGACTCTACAACCAGGTGAACGCTCTCGGCATCCGGCTCGGCAATGGCTCTCAGGTAGGGGGTCTGGCTGGCCGCGCTAGCTTCGGCCTGGATATCGAACAGTCGCATATCGAGGTCCAACTGCAGTTGCTTAAGGGCATAGGCGATCAGGCGACCCGAGATGCCCGCCCCTATGATGAGCACACGAAAGTGCGCCACATCGGCGGGAAGCAGAGCCAGGGCGCAGTTGATGCGTTCGGCACAGTGGATGGCACACGCCAGGGGCTCGACCAGCACGGCGGTGGCGCTATCGCTGACTTTAACCGGATAGAGGTGGCTGCGAGGGGCTGCGATGAAATCGGCATAGCCCCCATCGGCATTAACCCCCAACTTATGCAGATGGACGCAGTGACTGGGTACCCCCTCCTGACAATAACTGCAGAGTCCGCAGGCGATCTCGTTATTGAGGACCAGGGTTTGCTCCTCATGCTCCACCACCACCTCGTGGCCGAGCGTGATATTGAGACGCTTGGGGTGGAGGAAGAGGTGATGGTCAGTTTTGCAGATGCCCACATGACGTACTTTCCAGAGCTGAAAGCCAGGCGGGATCGGCAGTGAGGTGTGAGGATCCAGCTTCAGTTGCTGTGGGGCGACCAGACGCAGGCTTCTCATGAATAACCCTCCAGCTGAGTGTCGATATGGTAGGGGCTCTGCACCCGCTTCTCTCGCTCACCCAGTCGCGCAGATGTGAGTGCGAGTGAAGCTCTATTTGTGCCGTTAACCCGGTAGGGATGGCAGTGCGCCCCTCTCATTTTGACTCCTCAAAGAAAAATATAGTCGCAGGGGATATCTGGTATTAGCGGGTCATTATTGCCGTTTGATTCCGGTGAGAAGAAGGGGGCGGGGGGCGCAATTGGGGGGCGTAATTTTCGCATCAGGCCAGAGCCTGGGCGGACGATGGCGCCATTTTCCCCGGTGGATGGCCTGGTTCGAGTGTTTTCATACCAAGCTTATCACGCAGCTTACAGGGTAGCGTGTTAAGCTCTGTTTGCAGGCCGGGCTTGATTGTCATGGCGCTGTCATGGTTTTCTGCTTAGTTGAGTGCCGGATCTCGATGATGGTCATCGAGCACAACAGGTCCTAACCTATCCCTTATGCAACTTGCCATTCTCTCTCGTGAACCCAACTCCTATACCACTCGCCGTCTCTGCCAAGTGGCCGAGGCTCGTCAGCATCAGGTGCGGGTGCTCGATACCCTGCGTTTGCATCTGAATATCACGCCTCAGGGGCCGCGGCTCTTCTATGCCGGTGCGCCGCTGGAGGGGATAGAGGCGGTGATCCCGCGCATTGGCGCCAGTATCACGGCGTATGGGGTCTCCATGCTGCGTCAGTTTGAGCTGATGAACATCACCTGTCTCAATGGCTCAGATGGTATCGCCTGCTCCCGGGACAAGCTGCGGGCCATGCAGTTGATGGCGCATCATGGTCTGCCTCTGCCCATGACGGGGTTTGCCCACAAGCTGGAGGATGTGCCTGCGCTCATCGCCTCTGTGGGTGGCGCCCCTCTGGTGGTCAAGCTGCTTGAGGGCTCTCAGGGCATTGGGGTAGCGCTGTGTGATAGTCAAACCTCGGCCGAGAGCGTCATCGAAGCCTTCTTGCACACGGGGCAGCGCATTCTGGTGCAGGAGTTTATCCGCGAAGCCGAGGGGAGTGACATCCGCTGCCTGGTTGTCGGCGATCAGGTGGTCGCCGCCATTGAGCGACGGGCCCAGCCCGGCGAGTTTCGCTCCAATCTGCACCGGGGTGGTTCGGCCTCTGCCGTTGCCTTGAGCGAGGAGGAGCGGCGGGTAGCATTGCGCGCCGCTCGCAGCCTGGGACTGGATGTGGCAGGCGTTGATATTCTACGCTCCCGGCGTGGTCCGCTCCTGATGGAGGTGAACTCCTCCCCCGGCTTGCAAGGCGGAGAAAACGCCAGCGGCATCAACATCTGTGAGCGTATTCTGGATCATCTGGAGAAAAAACATGCTGGCGCCCCAGGCTGAGGCGGCGTCGCTGCTGCGAGGCTGGCTCAGGCTCCCCGACTCCCAGCGCCTGCTGGCGGGGCATCGTCAGTTGCGGTTGGCCACGCTGGCCGATCTGCCCGCGCTGGAGCGACTGGAGCGTTACTGCTTTTCCCCCTGGCTCGCCTTCGGTCATAGGCGCTGGCGCTATCTGCTGAGTCGTCCCCAGGTGCAGATCTGGCTCCTGGTGCAGGGTGAGCAGGTACTTGCTTACCTCTGCCTGGTACCGCATCTGGGGTGGAAGAGTCTGACCATCAGTGCCTTGGCGGTCCATTGGCAGATCCGTGGGCAGGGGACGGCCAGCCAGTTATTACGCCTGGTTGAGCCCAGGGCCAGGCAACTGGGGTTACACTCCCTGCGCTTGGAGGTGGATTGCGACAACGAGAGTGCGCTGCGCCTCTATTGGCGGCAAGGATTTGTCGAACAGCGGGCTTTGCCCCATTATTATGGTCTGGATCGCCCAGGCCTGTTGCTCATGCGTCGTCTTGAGCCTCTGCCTTGTGAGTGAGTGCTCACGGGGTGCCCGGTATAATTTTCGACACCAGATGTGGTGGGTGTTGTTCAATCAGAGATGTGGATGATGAAAAAACATGGCTATGCGTTTTCCCTGCTAGGGCTGTCACTCCTGTTCAGCAGTCACGTCAGTGCCCTGGCTGATCCGCTGAGCCAGCAGTTGGCACAGATGGATCAGGCTGCGGCGCAGTCACTGGACAGTTTTATCTACACGGTTGATGAGCTGGATGCGACGGCCTGGATGGATGGCTTGCCTGTCATCATCAAGGTGCCCATTCTCAATGAGAAGAGGGAGTGGCAGGGAGATACCCGTTACTACTTCAAGCAGGGCAAGCTCTTTGCGGTCACCATGCCCTATGGTCGTTATCAGTTTGATGAGAAGGGCACCATGATCCTCTGGCTGGATGAGGAGGGGAAGAGTGCCGAGTTGCCCGGCTCGGCCGCCTGGGGGCCACGGCAGAATTGGCTGAAGAAGCGGGCAACGCAACTGGCCAATGCCTTTGCGCCTAGCGCCTATGCGCGTGAATTGCAAAAGCCCAATACCGAGGTCCATGTCAAAGGTGAGGAGCGGGTTGCCTACCTCTGCATGGGGCAGCTCTATGCCTTGACGGGGGCCGAGAAGATCATCAGCTCAGCCGGTGCGCTCAAGGTCATGGGTCAGCAGCAAAGTGGTACAGTGCAGTTGCGCCGTGGCGGCAAGTGGGTGCCCATTAGCTTCAACTGTCTGGTGGATGGTGCCGATCGGGTGAGCCGCCTCACCTATCGCTTCGTTCCTCAGCCGCATACCGGTGAGTGACGCGAGCGCTTGAACCAACAAACGAAACGCCACCCAGCAGGGTGGCGTTTTACTTAGGGGCTAGCCGAAGGGTGCCGCATCCTCAAGCCGCCGCTCTCTTCGTGGTGGCTTGGGGTTTGTAGAGAAGCCCATGCATCACGGCCTGGCTCTGTTACTGTGGTGCGGTTTACTTCTTGCGCTTCTGCCGATTCATCTGGCGCAGCAGGCTGTCAGCCACCTCGCTGGGATCTTCAATCACCCCTATGGCCTCCGGCAGCGGGAAGATGGCAACGGCCAGGCCATCCTCCTCCATCCCCTTGACCCAGCGATCCAGCCAGGTTTTCAGCGAAATGGCATAGGGTTCACACTTGGCCCACTCCTCGGCGGCCCAGGCTTTGGCGTAGTCGGGGTGAGGCCAGACCGGGATGCAGTCATCCCCTTCGGCGGTCAGCAGCATACAGCCCTGCTCATCTTTTAATATCCACATCTCGCCCGTGGTCACCACCTGTTGCATGAAGTGGTCATAGCGGGCATCGGCATCCAGGGCCTGGGTGGCCTGGAACTCTTCTGGGGGTAAGCTTGGGCTCATGGGGGCTCCGGGTATGCGTTGGGGGATCAGGCTTGTGCGTCCAGCTGCTCCAGCTTGGCCACCAGGGCATCAGCCAGTTCGCTGGCCTCCTCGACCAGACCTATCTCATCGGGCTGCGGGAAGATGGCCACGGCAATCTCATTTTCACCCAGGCTGTCACACCAGCGTTCCAGCCACACCTCGAGTGTGATGGATTGGGGCTGGTAGTCAGCCAGTTCACCCTGGCGCCATGCCTGGGTGTAGTCCGGGTGGGGCCAGAGGGCCAGGCAGGTATCCCCTTCACTCTCCAGCATAAGAGGGCCTTGCTCGTTCTTCAGGATCCAGAGCAACTGGTGTTGAGCCACCTTGTTGATGAAGTAGTCGTAGCGGTAATCGGTATTGAGTTGCAGCGCGGCGTTGCGCTCGGTTTCGGTCAAGTCGTAGCTCATGATGGCCTCGGGGGTCAAAGGGAGAGCAGCAGGCCTGCTCGGCATCATGAAGAATGATCCCATCTTGTGGCCGACTTGTCCAAGCCTATGACCCGGCCTGAGGACAGGGCGCGGGCTGGTGGCTAGTCAACCCGCGCCTATTCAACCTGGTGTCTCTTCAGTCAGGTGCCTATTCAACCAGAGGGGTGATGAGGTCGACCGTAAGCGGGTTGCTCTGGGCTGGGTCGACCGTGACACCCTGCGCCAGGCTGCCCAGGGTTGGCAGGAAGCTGCTGCTCTCCCCCTCGTCGGGTACCGCATCGCTCTTGGCATTGCAGATCAGTGCCACATCGTAGGTTCCTGGCTCTACATAGTGGAGGGCATAGCTGGCAGGCGTAGTGGTGGTGGCTGCCTGCAGCAGGGTGGTGGCGACGGGGCCTCCTTCGGTTGTGCTGCTGGCGAGGCCGCCATAGGCGAGCGTCGAGCCCAGCCTGGCCGGATAGAGGTAGACCCCGGCCTGGCTCAGATCGCCGTTGCAGAGCGTCTCACCCACCTGGCCCTGAAGCGTGGTCAGGGTGGTGACGGCGAGCAACTTCACGCCATTGGGCTTGAGCTTGTAATACTTGTTGTGACCCGGCAGCACCAGGGCATGGCGCAAATTGAACTCCAGCTGATAGCTCAAGACGCCATCGGCCGGGGCGGTGAAGCCATGCAGTTTCAGCTCGCTGCTAGGCACCTCCAGAGCGAAGATCTTGCCCTGAGCATCCTGCACATAGGAGCTGGGAAACTCGGGCAGCCCAGTTCCTTCCAGGCTGTTCTTGCGACCATCTTCGACCAGGAGTCGCAGCTGCTCATACTCGCCACTGGTGAGCTCCACGGCACTGAGCAGGGTATGGCGCTTGCCATCCTGATAGTTGAGCAGATCCAGATAGAAAAATCTGGGTTGACCGGCACTATTGAGCGGCAGGGTGTAGCCCGCCGGCAGGCAGGCATCCTGCTCGCTGGGAGTGGGCAAAAATTGCAGCGGGGTCCAGCTATGATCATCGGGCTCAGTGGCCAGTTTAAGCCGCAGGCTGCTGACGGCGATACACACCTTTTGCGCCTGCTCGACCGGGGCATCGGAGATGGCCAGGGTGAACTTGCTGGTACGGCTGCTGGTGTTGCCGGAGTTGGAGGTGAGGCTATCATCTGAGCCGCCCCCGCCACAGGCGGCCAGCAGTAGCAGTGAGAAACTGGTGAGAGTATGAGACTTCATGGGGCGCACTCCAGAAGAGGAACACAGCTTAAAGTCTAGTCTATAAGCTGTGATCTGGCGCACATCAGAGGTGGGGCTGGGGCCCCATCGTTAAAAAGTTACCGAACGGCTCCTCCCCCTTTTTTCAAGGGTGAGGCAAGGGGGTGGTAGGGAGGGGGCTATGAGTCGCAACGCTTTGCTAACTGACTGCAACGGCCCACAAGAGATAGCCTCTCTCGCCAACCCGCCGTGAACCCCTCCCTGGGGGCTCGATGGCGGCCTCCCTGCCGCCAACGGTTGGCTCAATAGGCTATCTCTGTGAGCTGACTAAATCCGTTTGTGTGTTTGTTTATTTATTTATCCTGTTCGTGGTG
>JBOFBS010000415.1:0-1988 GCA_051645725.1 Aeromonadaceae bacterium
GCCGTGCTGGTGGGGGATGTGGAGGATTATGGCAATCTGCTGCAGATGACCCTCAACGCCATGCCGCTGCCGGAACATCCCGACAGCCTGATCCTGCCTGCCTATGCCGGAGCCAAACCCGCCCTCGGCGTGGATGCCCTGCCCGAGAGTGCCCAGATCTGCTCCTGCTTCGATGTGACCAAGGGCCGCATCGCCCAGGCGGTGGCCGACGGCCACCATACCCTCGCCGCCATCAAGGCCGAAACCAAGGCTGGTACCGGCTGCGGCGGCTGCGTGCCACTTATCACCCAGGTGCTCAACAGCGAGCTGGCCAAGCAGGGGGTCGAGGTGAAAAACCACCTCTGCGCCCACTTCCCCTACTCGCGTCAGGAGCTGTTCCATCTTATCAAGGTGGGGCAGATCAGAAGCTTCGAGGAGGCCATCGCCAAGCATGGTCACGGCCCAAGTGGTCACAGATATGGCTGCGAGGTGTGCAAGCCCACCGTCGGCTCCATCCTCGCCTCCTGCTGGAACGACTATGTGCTGACGCCTGAGCTTACCGGCCTGCAGGACACCAACGACATCTTCCTGGGCAATATGCAAAAGGATGGCACCTACTCGGTGATCCCGCGTATGGCCGGTGGCGAGGTGACGCCCGAAGGGCTGCTGGCGGTGGCCGAGGTGGCCCGTGATTATCAGCTTTATACCAAGATCACCGGCGCCCAGCGTATCGGCCTGTTCGGTGCCCACAAGGATGATCTGCCCGCCATCTGGGCCCGTCTGATTGCCGCCGGTTTCGAGACAGGTCAGGCCTATGCCAAGGCGCTGCGTATGGTGAAGACCTGTGTGGGCAGCACCTGGTGCCGCTTCGGGGTACAGGACAGCGTGGGCCTGGGCGTCGAGCTGGAGCACCGCTACAAGGGGATCCGCTCGCCCCACAAGCTGAAGTTCGGTGTCTCCGGCTGCACCCGCGAGTGTGCCGAAGCCCAGGGCAAGGATGTGGGCATCATAGCCACCGACAAGGGGTGGAACCTCTATGTGGGCGGCAATGGCGGCATGAAACCGCGCCACGCCGATCTGCTGGCCAGCGATCTGGATAAGCAGACCCTGATCCGCTATATCGACCGCTTCCTGATGTTCTATGTACGCACCGCCGACAAGCTGCAGCGCACGGCCAGCTGGCTGGATAACCTCGACGGCGGCATGGCATATCTGCGCGGCGTAATCATCGACGACAAGCTGGGGCTGTGCAGCGAGCTGGAGGCCGAATTGGCCACCCTGCGCCAGGCCTATGCCTGTGAATGGCAGCGCACCGTGGAGGATGTGAGCCAGCACGCCCGCTTTGCCCACTTTATCAATAGCCCGCTGCGGGATCCGGATGTGCAGTTTGTTCCTGAGCGTGCCCAGCACAGACCGGCCACGGCGGCCGAACGCATCCCCGTCTATACCCTTGATCTGGAGGAGAAGCCATGAGTCATACCACCTGGCATACCGTCTGCCCCCTGACCGCCATAGTGCCGGGCACCGGCGTCTGCGCCCTGCTTGATGGCCGCCAGATAGCCCTGTTTCGCCCCTCGGCGGAGGCTCAGGTCTACGCCATCGATAACCAGGATCCCTTTGCTCAGGCCAATGTGCTCTCCCGTGGGCTGATCGCCGAGCATGACGGCGAACTCTGGGTCGCCAGCCCGCTGAAGAAGCAGCATTTTCGCCTCAAAGATGGGGTCTGTCTGGAGAATGCTGACTTCTCGGTACGCGCCTATCCGGTACGGATCGAGGGCGATCTGGTGGCGGTCGGACTTTAACTATCCAACGGCATCCTTCCGGGGTGCCGTTTTTTCAACCCAATTTTATCTACCGATTTTCTATCTAGCGCGTTAAAGGAGCAGACCATGTTTACGGAGACCATCAACAAGTGCGCGGCCACCGCCGAGCGCGTTGTCAAACTCGACCGGGAGAACCCCTTCGGCTACTGGGTGGCCTCCATGATGGCCGGTGCCTATGTGGGGCTG
>JBOFBS010000416.1:0-12234 GCA_051645725.1 Aeromonadaceae bacterium
CTGCTGCCTTACACTGATCTGCACAACAAGTGATTTGGCGTTTGGCCTAACTCAACATTAACCGAGGAAAGGTAATGCAAGTAATTCTGCTCGATAAGATTGCTCGTCTGGGCGGTCTGGGTGACACAGTAGAAGTTAAGAGTGGTTTCGCTCGTAACTTCCTGATCCCGCAAGGCAAGGCTGTTATGGCCACCAAGGCAAACCTGGAAGTGTTTGAAGCTCGTCGCGCCGAACTCGAAGCCAAGCTGGCTGGTGTTCT
This sequence comes from Aeromonadaceae bacterium, assembly GCA_051645725.1. GTDB lineage: Bacteria > Pseudomonadota > Gammaproteobacteria > Enterobacterales > Aeromonadaceae > Pseudaeromonas. Next base: position 260 of record JBOFBS010000416.1, read on the forward strand.
GGCTGCTGCCGAAGCTCGTGCTGCCCAGATCGCTGCTCTGGAAAATGTGACCATCGAGTCCAAGTCTGGCGACGAAGGCAAGCTGTTCGGCTCCATCGGTACCCGTGACGTGGCTGATGCCATCACTGCCGCTGGCGTTGCAGTTGCCAAGAGCGAGATCCGTATGCCTGAAGGCGCTCTGCGCTACACTGGCGAATACGAAATCGCGGTACAAGTACACGCTGACGTTAAGACCTCTGTGAAGATCAACGTAGTTGCTGCCAAGTAATTACTGAACTTCAGGTCGAAAAACCCGCGCTAGTCGCGGGTTTTTTATTGCCCGCTTTCCGGCTAGAGTGAAGTAAAGCACTTCACATCTGGAGCCGTATATGACGGATTGGGTCGAAGGACGGGTCATCGAGGTGATCCGCTGGAGTGAGCAGCTCTTCTCGCTGCGGGTGGAGGCAGATCTTGCCCCCTATGAGGCGGGTCAGTTTACCCGGCTAGCCCTGCTGTTACCTTCGGCCGATGCCCCTTCGGGAGTGGAGCGGGTGGCCCATGCCTACTCCTTCGTTAACCCACCTAATGCGGGCTTCCACGAGTTTTATATTGTGCTCATTCCTGGCGGTCGCCTGACGCCTCATCTGCACCGGCTGGCGGTGGGGGATACGCTGCAGCTGGCCCGACAGGCCAGTGGTTTTCTCACTCTGAACGAGCTGCCGGCAGGCCGCGATCTCTGGATGCTCTCAACCGGCACCGCCATAGGCCCCTTTCTCTCCATCCTGGCCGAGGGGGCCGTGGCGGATCGCTTCGAGCAGATGGTGCTGGTACATGGGGTGCGTTGGGGGGCCGAGCTTAGCTATCAGCCGTTGATCCATGAGCTGATGGCGCGCTGGCCTGGACGGCTGCACTATGTTCCCTTTGTCACCCGTGAAGCCTGGCCCGAGGGGTTGGCGGGGCGTATTCCTGCCGCCATCCTGGATGGGCGTCTGGAGCAAGCCGTGGGGCTCTCGTTGCAGCCTGAGCTGAGTCAGGTGATGCTGTGTGGTAATCCTGCCATGGTCAAGGCGAGTCTCGATGCTCTGCAGAGCCGGGGCTTGAGTAAACATCTGCGGCGGGCTCCCGGGCAAGTGAGCATGGAAAACTACTGGTAAGCCTGCCTTCCCTAGGTTTATGAGGCTGACTCAGGCTCTCAAGGCTCTGGTCATGCCTCTTCTGGCCTAGTATTCTCGGCATATCTTTTTCTCCCCTTGCTTGGGATGTTTCATGCTGCAATTTCAGATCATGGCCTGTGCCGGCTTGGCAAGCTGCCATTGGGTTGCCAAGGGGCAGCGTGAGGCCGAGCCGACTCCTATGCGAGGTGGATGGCGATTGCCATGCTAAGTTGGGCTGGCTGGGGACTGTTTTTCAGTGGCTTTACTTCGGCAACCTTGCTGCCGGGTAGCTCCGAGCTGGCATTGGGGGCCTTGCTGCTCAAGGCACCAGACCAGTGGCACTGGTGGTTTCTGCTGGTGACCTTGGGCAACACGCTGGGCTCCATGGTGAGTTGGGGCATGGGCTATTGGTTGGCTTGCTATCGTCCATTTACGTTGCATACCAAGCCGGCTCAGCAACGGGCTCTGGCCTGGTTGCAGCGCCACGGCTACTGCACTCTGCTGCTGGCTTGGGTGCCTGTGCTGGGCGACCCGCTCTGTCTGCTGGCGGGGTGGCTGCGTTGGTCCTGGTCGCTTTCGTTATGCTTTATCTTGGTGGGCAAGGCTGCCCGTTATCTGTTGATCGTGATGGCAGCGGGTTTGCTGTGGTGAGCGATGGTTGTGAGAGGTGGTTGTGAAGCGTTATCTCGTCCCCCTGGGTGCCTGCCTGTTTTCTCTGTTGGCCCCTGCTGCTTTGACGGCATCCCCTGCGGTGCAATGGGTGGCTGAACAAAAAGCCGAACCTGGCTCTCTGGCCATCCCCTATCAGAAATATCGGCTGGCCAATGGCTTGACTCTGATCCTGACTCCGGATCACTCCGATCCCCTGGTGCATGTGAATGTGACCTACCATGTGGGCTCCGCTCGCGAGGTGCAGGGAATGACAGGCTTTGCCCACTTCTTCGAGCACATGATGTTCCAGGGCTCCAAGCATGTGGCCGATCAGCAGCACTTCAAATTGATCGAGGAGGCGGGTGGGTCATTGAATGGCACCACGGGTCAGGATGTCACTCGTTATTTCCAGACGGTTCCAGCCAATGAGCTGGAGAAGGTGCTTTGGCTGGAGGCGGATCGCATGGGCTTCCTGCTTGAGGCCGTCAGCCAGAAGAAGTTTGAAATTCAGCGTGATACGGTGAAGAACGAACGGGGCCAGACGGTGGATAACCAGCCCTATGGTCGGGTGCGCGAGGTGTTGGGCGAATCACTCTATCCCCGAGATCACCCCTACTCCTGGCAGCCCATAGGGTATATAGATGACCTCAATCGGGTGGATGTCAACGATCTCAAACGCTTCTTCCTGCGCTGGTATGGTCCGAATAACGCGACTTTGACCATCGGCGGTGACTTCAAGCCGGAGCAGGCCCTGGCCTGGGTTGAGCGTTACTTTGGCCCTATTCCGGCAGGCCCTGAGGTGAGCAAACCCTCCTTGCAGCCCGTGGTGCTGGAGAAGCCGCGCCACGTCACCTATGAGGATAACATCAAGCTACCGCTGCTGTTGGTCACTTACCCTACGGCGGTAGTGCCGGGCTCCGAGGCCGAGGCGGCACTGGATATCTTCGCCGACAAACTGGCCGGCTCGAAAAACTCGATTTTCTATCAGCAGTTGGTGAAACCTGGCTTGGCACTGGATGCGAGTGCCTCATTCAACTGTGCTGAGCTCAACTGTAACTTGCAGCTGATGCTGCAACCCAACCCGCAGAAACTCACCTCATTGAAACCTCTGGCCGAGCAGGTGAAAACCTTGCTGGCTGGCTTTGCCCAGCAGGGGATCACCGATGCCGATTTGGCGCGCATCAAGGGGATAGTTCGAGCTGACAGCATCTGGGGGCGCGAGAGTGTTGAGGATAAGGTCGATCAGTTGGCCTATGGTCAGGTGCTGTTTGGTGAGCCGAATGCAGGCCTGCGCAGCATGCAGCTGCTCAATCGTGTGACGGCCGAGCAGGTGTTGCAAGCCTATCAGGAGCACATCGCCAATAAACCAGCCCTCTGGTTGAGCGTTATCCCCAAGGGGCAGCGCCAGTGGCAGGTAGCCAAGCCAGATTATCAACCGGCCGAGCGCAAGCTGGTGCCCTACCAGCATGAGGCGGCTCCTGCCTTGCGCCGCGTGGTCGATAACTTTGACCGCAGCCAGATGCCGCAGAGTGGTGCCGCCCTGGTGCGGGCCATTCCTCCCTTGTGGAAGGCTAAGTTGAGCGAGCAGATTGAGGTGTGGGGCAGCCGCAATACCGAGATCCCGGCAGTGACCCTGACGATCACCCTGCCAGGGGGACGCAGAGTGGAGTCGCCCCAGGAGGCGGGTTTGGCGAGTCTCACTGCCATGCTGGTCCGGCAGGGGACACAACGCCTGAGTGGTGAGCAGCTTAGCGAAGAGTTGCAACGCCTGGGCTCGTCTATCTCGATTAGTCCTGCTAACTATAACACCCTCATCACTGTCAGCTCCTTGGCCGAGAATCTGCCGCAGACACTGAAGCTGGTGGAGGAGCTGCTCAACACCCCGGCCATGCGCGAGAGTGATTTCATCCGCATCAAGAACCAGATGTTGCAATCCCTGCGTCAGGGTGAGCAGGAGCCTGGGCAGCAGGCAGAGAATGTCTTTTACCGTCAGGTCTATGGTGCATCCTCTCCCTTATCACCGCCGTATGATGGTTATGTGGCGACCCTGGAGCGTCTGACCTTAAAGCAGGTTAAGTCCTACTATCAGCGTTACTACTTCCCGGCAGGGGGCGTGGTGGTGGCGGTGGGGGATATCTCTCAGCAGAGCCTGTTGCCCCAATTGGATTTTCTTGCCCAGCGTAAGGGAGAGGCGAAGAACCTACCCAGCCTTAAGCCCCATGAGCCTGAGGCAAAACCGGGTATCTATCTGGTGGATTACCCTGGGGCTGTGCAGTCCATGCTGCGGATTGGGCGTCGGGCACTGCCCTATGATGCCACTGGCGATTACCTGCTGGCCAACTTGATGAACTTCAATTTTGCCGGCAACTTCAACAGCCGCCTGAATCAGACGCTGCGCGAGCAGAAGGGCTATACCTATGGTGCGAGCTGTGGTTTCTCGGGTAATTGGGACACCGGCGAGTTCGTCTGCAGAAGTGATGTGCGGGGGGAAGCGACGGTCGATGCGTTGCGCCAGTTGCTGCGGGTGATGGGGGAGTATCGGCACAGCGGGCCGGATGGCAAGGAGCTGGCGTATCTGAAGTCAGCCTTCTTGCGCCAGGATGCCCTCTCTTATGAGACTCTAGGGCAGAAGGCCAATTTCCTGCTGGATATTGCTCTCGACAAGCAGAGTGCTGACTACGTCTTGGTGCAGCAGGCCAAGGTGGCAGCGGTTACTCAGCCACAGCTGCAGCAGCAGGCCAGGCGCTGGTTGAACCAGGATCAGATGATCATAGTCGTGGTCGGTGATGCCAAGCGACTTGAAAAGCCACTCAAGGAACTCAATCTTCCTCTGTACCGTTACACTGTGCCAGGTGCCAGCCAAGGCTAATGCTGGCTCGGCACCCTTTAAGGATAGCTATGAAATCTGAAGTCTCATTGAGCGACATGCTGGAGCAGCTCAGCACCCCTGAGCGCATAGGGGCGGTACGCGGCATTCGACGTGGCATAGAGCGGGAAGGGCTGCGCATTACCCCGGAGGGGCGTCTAGCCCAGAGTGACCATCCGCGGGTTCTGGGGTCGGCGCTGACTCATCCCAATATCACCACAGACTATGCCGAGAGCCTGATGGAGTTCATCACGCCAGCCTCAGACTCCATGGAAACCTTGATCTCCCAGTTGGCCGATATCCACCGCTATGCGGTGCAGCATTTGGGTGAGGAGCGGTTGTGGCCCATGTCCATGCCTTGCTTTATCGGTGGGGAGGAGAGTATACGGCTGGCCCAGTATGGCCGTTCAAATCTGGGGCGCATGAAGACCCTCTACCGCGAGGGGTTGCACCATAGATATGGCAGCCTGATGCAGGTGATAGCCGGTGTACACTACAACTTCTCCATGCCGGACAGCTTCTGGAGTGAATGGCAGGATGTGCGTGGTGTGCGCTGCCAATGCAAACGCTTTATCTCAGATGGTTACATGGGGCTTATTCGTAACGTCTATCGCTTTGGCTGGTTGATCCCCTACCTGTTTGGTGCCTCTCCTGCGTTGTGCGGTTCCTTCCTGCAGGGGCGGGAGAGTAACTTGCCCTTCCAGAAACTGGGCAAGGGGACCCTCTATCTGCCTTATGCCACCTCGTTGCGACTCTCTGATCTGGGCTATACCAACAAGGCCCAGGCTAGTCTCGGCATCAATCATGACAATCTCGATAATTATCTGATGAGTGTCCGCCGAGCACTGAGAACCCGATCTGATGAGTTCAGTGCACTGGGTATCAAGGTGGATGGGGTTTACCAACAGCTCAATGACAATGTGTTGCAACTGGAGAATGAGCTCTATGCGCCGATCCGTCCCAAGCGTAGCCCAAGAGCTGGCGAGCGTACCCTGACGGCGCTGGAGCACAGAGGTATCGAATACATAGAGCTGCGGACACTGGACATCAACCCCTTCACTCCCCTGGGGGTGGATATCCAGCAGCTACGCTTCCTGGACCTCTTCCTGGTCTGGTGTTTGCTCAAGCCATCTGCTCCCTTGTGTGAGGAGGAGAGCCGCCGCAATCGGCATAATCTGACGTTGGTGGTGCTGGAGGGGCGTCGCCCTGGGCTTAAGCTGCAGAGTGAGCAGGGTGAGCTTGGGCTGCGTGAATGGGGTGAGCAGCTGTTCGATGAGTTGGCACAGGTGGCCCAATTGCTGGATCGCACCTATGGCCGGGTGCACTATCAGATAGCCTTGCAGGCACAGCGGGAGAAGCTGGTGGATCCCAGTCAGACCATCTCGGCCAGGTTGCTGGATCATCTGGTCAGCCATGATCAGGACAATGGCGCGTATGGTCGTGAGCTAGCTGAGCGCTATCGCCAACAGCTGCGGGGTGAGGAGCTCACCTTCTGGGATGGCGCCTACTTCGCCGATGAGGCTCATGCCTCCCTGGCCAAGCAGGCGGAGCTGGAAGCCACGGATCACATCAGCTTCGATGAGTTCCTGCGCAGTTATCTGTCACACTGAGTCGGTGCGGCCAATAAAAACGCCAGCATAGCGCTGGCGTTTTTATTGGCTTGAGAAACGCACCCAGGTTAGCGGGTCAGCAGCTCGTTATCTGGGTAGTTGGCTGCCAGCACCTTGCGAGCGTTACTGGCAAGATCGTTCATCTCCAGCTTGTCGTAGGATTTGACCATGATCTCCAAAGCCGCCTCGGTCGATGGGGTATCGTTAAAGTTCTCGATTATCCCCTTGCTGCGGTTAGCTGCCGCAATCCAGGCTCCGCGTTTCCAGTAGTACTCGGCAACCGAGAGGTCATACTTGGCGAGCCTATCCTTGAGGCTGACCATGCGCGCACGGGCATCGGCGGCATATTGACTCTGTGGATAGTTTGTCAGCACCACCTTGAAATCACGGAATGCCTGACGAGCATAACTCGGGTCACGATCCGACCTGTCCATGCCGAAGGTGTGGTGGAAGAAATTATAGTCAGCCTGCATGTTGGTCAGGCCACGCATGTAGTAGACGTAGTCTACATCTTTGTGTGTCGGGTTGAGACGCAAGAAGCGGTCGATATTGGCGATGGCATGGGCGGTATCCCCATCCTTGTAGTAGGCGTAGATAAGATCCAGCTGTACCTGTGCAGAATAGGGCCCAAACGGATAGCGCGAATCCAGCGCTTCCAGCAACTCAACCGCCTTGTTGTAGTTGCCACTGTCGAGTTTTTCCTGAGCCTGTTGGAATAATTTTTCCGGCGGCTCATCGGGGACCTTCTCCTTGTCAGTGGAGGAACAGCCGGCTACCAGAGCCAGGACAAGGGTCAAAGGGAGCAGCAAGTGAGACTTCTTCAGCATGCACATGGGATCCTGTTTCGCATAATTGCAGAAGTATCCGTTAAGCTCAGGCAAAAGAAAAGATAGAATGCGCCAATTGCCTATCCAAACCTAGAGATCATCCATGAGTCAAGCAATCGAATTAACCGGGGTATTTGAGGATCGCCACTATGGCAAACGTCTGGATCAGGCGTTGTCCGATCTGTTTCCCGATTACTCCAGAACCCGGATCAAGGAGTGGATCCTGGATGATAAAGTCAGCCTGGATGGCAAGATGATCAACCTGCCGCGTGAGCGGGTGATGGCCGGTCAGCAGGTTCTGATCATGGCCGAGGTCGCCGAAGAGACACGCTGGAAGCCCCAGGATATCGAGCTGAACATAGTCTTTGAAGATGACCACATTCTGGTGATCGACAAGCCTGCCGGGCTGGTGGTGCACCCAGGTGCCGGAACGCCAGATGGTACTGTGCTCAACGCCCTGCTCTACCGTTACCCGGAAATTGCCGAGGTACCACGTGCCGGTATAGTGCACCGTCTGGACAAGGACACCACGGGTCTGATGGTGATTGCTAAGTCTATCCCAGCCCAGACGCACCTGGTGGATGCTCTGCAGCGCCGCGATATTACTCGGGAGTATGAGGCCATCGCCGTGGGTCACATGACGGCGGGTGGGACTGTCGATGAGCCCATTGGTCGCCATGCCAATTTGCGTACCCACATGGCCGTCACGCCTACCGGTAAACCCGCCGTCACCCACTACCGGGTGATGGAGAAGTTCCGTGCCCACACTCGTCTGCGTCTGCGCCTGGAGACGGGGCGTACCCACCAGATCCGGGTGCATATGGCCCATATCAAACACCCGCTGCTTGGGGATCCTGTGTATGGCGGCCGCCTGCGTCCCATTCGCAATGCAACCCCAGAATTTACGGCGGCCTTGCGTGGTTTCCGCCGCCAGGCACTGCATGCCACCATGTTGCGTCTGGCTCACCCCGTGACCTGCGAGTTGATGGAGTGGCACTCCCCCATACCCCAGGACATGGTGGATATGATTGAGGTGTTGCGTGCCGATACGGCTGCCAATCCGGATGATCTGGTATGGGTTTAATCCACCCCCAATGGCCTGCGCCCGACAGGGTTCGTGCCATCTTCACTACCCGTGAAGAGGGGGTGAGTCAGGGGGTGTATGCTGGCCTCAATCTGGGAGCCCATGTGGCCGATGAGCCGGCTCATGTGGCCGCAAATCGTCGTCAGCTCACATCCCTGCTGCAGTTGCCGCAAGAGCCGATTTGGCTGGAGCAGGTACATGGTGTGGCGGTGTACCGGGTTGATGCTCCGTCGCGAGCCATGCCGGTTAAGCCTCCGGTCGCCGATGCGGCCGTGACTCAGCTTGAGGGTGTGCCGCTAAGCGTGATGACGGCCGACTGTCTGCCGCTGCTCTTGTGTGACCGGGCGGGAACCGTGGTGGCCACGGCTCATGCCGGTTGGCGGGGTTTGTGCGATGGTGTCATAGAGCAGACAGTGGCTGCCATGCCCGTCGCTGCCAGCGAGATCCTGGTCTGGTTGGGGCCAGCAATAGGACCAGCTGCGTTTGAAGTGGGGGAGGAGGTGCGCACGGCCTTCATGTCGCAGCATGCTGAGGCAGCGCAGGCATTTGTTTCTTCATCTGTGCCTGGCAAGTGGTTTGCCGATCTCTTCATGCTGGCTCGTCAGCGTCTGGCTCGCCTGGGGGTTACGCAAATCTACGGCGGTGATTGCTGCACCTACAGCAACAAAGAGCAGTTTTACTCCTACCGCCGTGATGGCCAGACAGGGCGCATGAGTGGGGTTATCTGGCTGATGCCGCAAATTTAACCACTTCGACTTGAATCCAGCGTAATCACCCCCATCTTCAATAGCAAGATGGCTTACCACAACGGTCGGCCGCAAGCAGTAAGTAAGAAGGGAGAGCGAAATGCGTCTGGATCGTCTCACCAGTAAGTTTCAGGTCGCCATCTCCGATGCCCAATCTCTGGCATTGGGGCGTGACCATCAATTCATAGAGCCTGTTCACCTGATGTTGGCCTTGCTGGATCAGCAGGGGGGCTCTATTCGCCCCTTGTTGACGCTGGCAGGTGTCGATGTGAGCGGGCTGCGCAACCGATTGAGTAAAGAGCTGGATCGTCTGCCCAAAGTCAGCGGTGTGGATGGTGATGTTCAACTCTCGCCACAACTGGGCCGAGTGCTCAATATGTGTGACAAGCTGTCCCAGCAGCGGCAGGACAAGTTTATCTCCTCTGAGATGTTCGTGCTGGCCGGTCTGGATGACAGAGGTCAGCTGGGAGAGGTGCTGCGTGCCAGCGGGCTTAATAAAGAGAAGCTGGAAAAGGCCATAGAGCAGGTGCGGAACGGTAGCAAGGTCGAGGATGCCGAGGCCGAAGAGAAGCGCCAGGCACTGGAAAAGTACACCATAGATCTCACCGAGCGGGCCGAACGAGGTAAGTTGGACCCTGTGATAGGCCGGGATGAGGAGATACGTCGCACCATACAGGTGCTGCAGCGCCGGACCAAGAATAACCCTGTGCTCATAGGTGAGCCAGGTGTGGGGAAGACGGCTATCGCCGAAGGGCTTGCGCAGCGCATTATCAATGGCGAAGTCCCCGAAGGGCTCAAGAACAAGCGGGTGCTCTCGCTGGACATGGGCTCTTTGCTGGCGGGAGCCAAGTATCGAGGTGAGTTCGAGGAGCGCCTCAAGGCCGTACTCAACGAGCTGGCTAAAGAGGAGGGCAATGTCATCCTCTTCATCGATGAGCTGCACACCATGGTGGGGGCTGGCAAGGCAGATGGGGCCATGGATGCGGGCAACATGCTCAAGCCGGCCTTGGCGCGTGGTGAGTTGCACTGTGTCGGAGCAACGACTCTGGATGAGTATCGCCAATATATAGAGAAAGATGCTGCGCTGGAGCGGCGTTTCCAGAAGGTGTTAATTGAAGAGCCCAGTGTGGAAGACACCATAGCCATACTGCGGGGGCTCAAGGAACGCTACGAGCTGCACCACCATGTGCAGATCACCGATCCCGCTATTGTCGCAGCGGCTACCTTGTCTCATCGCTATATCTCGGGTCGTCAGCTGCCAGACAAGGCTATTGATCTGATTGATGAGGCGGCGGCCAGCATTCGTCTGCAGATGGACTCCAAGCCGGAGCAGCTGGATCGTCTGGAGCGTCGCATCACCCAGTTGAAGATGGAACAACAGGCGTTGATGAAGGAGCAGGATGCGGCCAGTGTGCAGCGTCTACAGCTGATTAATGGCGAGATCCAGGAGAAGGAGGGCGAGTATAGCGAGCTTGAAGAGTTGTGGAAGGCAGAAAAGGCCTCGTTAGCCGGAACACAGCATATCAAGGCTGAACTGGAGAAGGCGCGCCAAGAGTTTGATGTGGCAAGCCGGGCCCAGGATCTGGCGCGAATGTCCGAGCTGCGCTATGGCCGGATCCCGGAACTTGAGAAGCAGTTGGATCTGGCTTCCCAGGCCGAGATGCATGATGAGAAGTTGTTACGCAACCGGGTGACCGATGCCGAGATAGCCGAGGTGTTGGCTCGCTGGACTGGGATACCCGTGGCCCGCATGCTGGAGAGCGAAAAAGAGAAGCTGATGCGCATGGAGGAGCAACTGCACAAGCGGGTAATTGGGCAGAATGAGGCGGTGGAAGCCGTCGCTAATGCCATCCGTCGCAGTCGAGCCGGCTTGGCGGACCCTATGCGTCCGATTGGTTCTTTCCTCTTCCTCGGGCCGACCGGGGTTGGTAAGACTGAGTTGTGCAAGGCGCTGGCGGAGTATCTGTTTGATACCCAAGATGCCATGGTTCGCATCGACATGTCCGAGTTTATGGAAAAGCACAGCGTGGCGCGACTGGTTGGGGCACCACCAGGATATGTCGGCTACGAGGAGGGGGGCTATCTGACCGAGGCCGTGCGGCGCAAGCCTTACTCCGTCATCTTGCTGGATGAGGTCGAGAAGGCGCACCCGGACGTCTTTAATATCCTGCTGCAGGTGCTCGACGATGGTCGCCTGACCGATGGGCAGGGACGTACTGTCGATTTTCGCAACTCTGTGGTCATCATGACCTCCAACCTGGGCTCTGATCTCATTCAAGAGCAGCATGGCGAGGCCAGCTATGAGGAGATGAAGCAGATGTTGATGGGTGTGCTTGCCCACAGCTTCCGCCCCGAGTTCCTGAACCGCATCGATGAAACCGTGGTGTTCCACCCGCTTGGTCGTGGGCACATAGAGTCGATCGCTCGCATCCAGCTGGATGGTCTGCTCAAACGCCTGGATGGAATGGGCTACAGGGTCGAATTGCGAGACGCCCTGCTGAGCCATCTGGCAGAGGTGGGGTTCGATCCTGTATTTGGTGCGCGCCCGCTCAAGCGAGCCATACAGCAGGAGGTAGAGAATCCGCTGGCACAGGCCATCCTCTCCGGCAAGGTGATGCCTGGGCGTCCCATGGTCTTGACGTTACAAGATGGCCATTTTGCCATCGAGTAGCGATTACATCGGCGATAATGGATCAGCCATGCGCTTCGCTTGAGCTGTGCGGATTCAGGTGGAAAAAACGAGGCGGGCAACCGCCTCGAATTCATTATAGCGAGGGTGGAGGCAGGGCTTGCTTGGGTGTTTTTGTTGCACCCTGCTCGCAAAGTGAGCGAACGAACGGTTTTGCCCCATATTTATCCCTCAGGCTCTTGCGCTCGAGTTCGAACTCCCTATAATGCCGCCTCGCTGACACGGCAAAGCAGGCACTCTTCGGAGGCGATGCGGCGGTGTTAGCCGGGCCGAAATGCCCCAGAGCAAAACGCAGTAAAATGTGCTTGACTCTGACACTGGGAAGCGTAAGATGCGCATCCCACGACAGCAACGCTGTCACGCTCTTTA
>JBOFBS010000417.1:0-2107 GCA_051645725.1 Aeromonadaceae bacterium
ATGACCTTGGCCAGCTGCCAATAGTCATAGTCATAGAAGTATTCCATGAAGTTGGTAGTGGTCGGCAGGGCCGCGTTTTCCACCTTCAACGGCTTGATCTCTTCGGCACAGAAGTCACAGACCTGGGCGGTATTGAAGCGCTTCCAGTCCAGATTCAGACCGTGGATCGACATCTCGCCCTGGGGCGCTGGCGATTCAATCTGCTCCCAGTCGGTGAAGGTGTGGCTCCAGAAGGTGCTCCACCAGGCCTTATTTAGGGCATCCAGCGAGCCATAACGCGCCTTGAGCCAGTCACGGAACTTGTGCTGGCAGAGCTCGCAATGGCACTCACCACCATATTCATTGGAGATGTGCCAGGCGATGACGCCCGGGTGCTTGGCATAGCGCTTGGCCAGCGCGGTATTCATCTGCCGCACCTTTTCCCGGTACACGGGCGAAGTCAGGCAGTGATTGTGACGGCCACCATGCAGCGCCTTGACCCGCTCCTTGCTGACGCGCAGCACTTCCGGGAACTTCTTGGACAACCAGGCCGGACGGGCACCGCTCGGCGTGGCCAGAAACACATAGATGCCGTTGGCATACAGGGTATCAATCACCTGATCCAGCCAACCGAATTCGTAACGCCCCTCTTCGGGCTCCAGACCTGACCAACTGAAAATACCGACCGACATGACGTTGCAGCGGGTCTGCTTCATCATCTCGATGTCTTTGGCCAACACGTCCGGGTTATCCAGCCACTGATCCGGGTTGTAATCGGCGCCATGCAGCAGCACGGGAGCCTTGTCGCTTAACGGGGGAAACTTGAACATGCCACTCCTCCAAGGGAAATAGAGACCACAGAGCTTGCCACCCACTCCGGACCTCGGTGGCTCGGGAGCAGGCGGCAAAGAAAAACGGCATCCGGCGCAGGGATCCCCCCGAGCCTGGATGCCGTCTGGCTAATTAATTGAAGACCTTCATGGATGGCAGCACATGGCCTTCACAATCAAACAGTGACTGGTTTTCACGGGCGTTACCCTCTTTCCAGTCATCGTTGTTGTACTTCATGCCCGCCTTGGTGGCCCAGGTCGCGCCGTGAGTCGGCAACCAGGCCGGCTCCCAGTAGAAGATGCCCTTGCCACGGTTTTCTGGCACTTCAACGATGCTCTTCATCAGATCATGCAGGAAGTCCGCCTGACCTTGCACGGTCGCCGGGTAACCACCATCCGCCGCTTCTTTGGCGGTGAAGTTGTTTTCCGCGTTATCACAGTTGTCGGTGGTGTAACCGTAAGCGGCCTCGACCACGATGACATCCTTGTTGTAGCGCTTGCTGATGTCATCCATGTTGTACTTGAGGGCGCTGATCGGGCCGTTCCAGTAGGTGTAGAACGACAGGCCGATCACGTCGAACTGGACATCACGCTTGGTGACTTCATCAAACCACCAGGTGAAGGTGTCGTTCTTGGTGCCTTCGGCCAGGTGCAACATGATCTTGACGTCATCGCCCTTGTCGAGGTTTTCCTTCACGCCCTTGATCCCGGCCTTGAGCAGCCCGGCCAGACGGTCAAACTCGCCGCCGTTCTGGCCCCAGCTCTTGCCTTCCGGCCACAGCATGCCACCGTTGATTTCGTTACCGATCTGCACCATGTCAGGCAGCACTCCGGCCTTCTTGAACTCGGCAACCGTGCTCTTGGTGTAGTCATGCAGAGCCTGAGTCATCTGCTCGATGTTCATGCTGGCCCACGCCTTCGGCTTGTTCTGACGACCCGGATCGGTCCAGAAGTCACTGTAGTGGAAGTCGAGCAGGAACTTCATGCCATTGGCCTTGGCGCGCTTGGCCAGGGCAATGGTGGTCGCCAGATCGTTGTTGCCACCACCGTAGCCATTACCGGCCGCATCCTTGGGATCATTCCAGATCCGCAAGCGAATGTAGTTGAAGCCATTCTCCTTGAGGATCAGCATGGCGTCTTTTTGCACGCCCTTCTCGTCATAGAACTTGCCACCATGCTTCTCGACTTCCGCCAGCATGGAGACGTCGGCGCCCTTGATAAAGTCAGCCGGTACGCCAGCAACGGGCTTGACGATGACCTGTTCCGCAGCCTGGGCCGCCAGTGGCATAGCCAGGGTT
>JBOFBS010000418.1:0-9617 GCA_051645725.1 Aeromonadaceae bacterium
CTAATTTGCTGGCTGAACATCGCAAGCAGTTGGAGAGTAAGCTCGAATGAAGACTCCTTTTGTGACCACCTTGTTGCTTGGTGGGCTGGCACTCTTTTCGTGTGCGACCCAGGCGGCGAGTAATCTCACTTTTCCTCAATATGTCGCAGCACTCAAAGCGGAGGCGCTGGCGCAAGGTATCAGCGCCTCGACAGTGGATGCGGCCTTTGTGGATGTCAAATTCATAGCCAAGGCGGTGACCTACGACAAGAACCAGCCCGAGTTCAAACTGACACTGGATACCTATTTGCCGCGTGCCGTTCCCGAGTGGAAGGTAAAGCAGGCCCAGCGCCTCTATCGGCAGCATTACGCCCTGCTGCAGCAGATTGGCAAACAGTATGGCGTTCCCCCTCGATTCATCGTCTCCTTGTGGGGGATTGAGACCAACTTTGGCAAGTTGACCGGAAAATATTCCCTGATCTCTGCGCTGAGCACCCTGGCGTATGAGGGGCGACGTGAGGCGTTCTTTAAAAAGGAGCTCTTTGCTGCCTTGCAGATCATAGAGCAGGGGCATGCCACGCCTGAGAGTCTCAAAGGCTCCTGGGCTGGAGCCATGGGGCAGGTACAGTTTATGCCCAGCTCCTTCCTGGCCTATGCGGTCGATCAGGATGGTGATGGCCGTAAAGATCTCTGGCACAGCCAGGCGGATGTGTTTGCTTCAGCCGCTTACTACTTGCAGCAGCATGGCTGGAAAGCAGATGAAAATTGGGCGCGCCGTGTCAAGGTGCCCAGCGGATTGGATTTGAAACTGGTCGGCTTGGAGACTACCAAGCCTTTGGCGGATTGGCAGGCGCTGGGGGTGAGAAATCTGGATGGTTCGCCCTTACCCCCTCTCAATCTGCAAGCCTCCTTGGTGATGCCGGATGATAAAGAGGGGCGAGCCTATCTGGCCTACGACAACTACAAGGCACTGATGGGGTGGAATCGCTCCAACTACTTTGTGGCCGCCGTTGGCTATTTGGCTGATCGCATCATTGGCAAATCGTAAGATCAGGAGAGTAGCATGACGACCCCTGCTGTAGCGCCAGACTCCTCTGGGCGTTTTTGGGAAGAGAAGAGCCTCGAGCAGATGAGCCAGAGCGAGTGGGAATCCCTGTGCGATGGTTGTGGCAAATGCTGTCTGGTGAAACTGGAGGATGAGGAGACGGGTGAGTTGATTTTCACCAATGTTGCCTGCGATCTTCTCAATCTAAAGAGCTGTCAGTGTGCCGACTACCCCAATCGGTTCAAAAAGATGCCAGATTGTCTGCAGTTGACCATAGACAAGATCCCCGAGTTTCACTGGCTACCCGCCACCTGTGCTTACCGGCTGATTGCCGAGGGTGATCCGCTCCCTGTGTGGCACCCTCTGCTGACCGGCAGCCGTTCAGCCATGCATGCGGCAGGGCAGTCGGTCCGAAACAAGGTGATTCACGAGCGTTTTGCTGGTGAGTGGGAAGAGCATATTGTCACCTGGCCTTTGGGTTTCTAGCCCAAGGCTGACGCTTCGGTTCTTTCTCTAGCAGCACTGAGATGCCCTTTCGGGCATCTTTTCCTCATTACTCCTCCAACCTCATTCATCTAGCGTCGTGATATCGGGTGGCTGCGGCATCGTATGCTTCGCTCATGGCGTCACTCATGGCTTCGCATTTCTTAATGCGCATTTTCGATACGCCTGCGATTTGATATCTAATTTTCGCATATGGTTCGCTATTAAAATCCGTTCTATCTCCGCCAGTGACCAGATATCCTGCTGCTCATACAAGATATTCCAGCTTGTTTGATGAAAAGCTGGGTGAAAGTTAGGTTATAAAACCATCGATTGGTCGAGGTGAGATATGAAGTTTGTAACATCAGCCCTGTTACTGGGTGCACTGCAATTGGCAATGGTAAGTGGCGTTCAGGCGCAATCGAGCCTAGATAGCATCAAGGCAGCCGGTGTGGTCAAAATCGGCACCGAAGGTACCTATGCTCCTTTTTCCTATCATGACACGACAGGTAAACTCACCGGCTTTGACGTGGAAATAGGTGAGCTGATTGCCAAAAAGTTAGGCGTCAAGGCGGAGTTTGTTGAGGGCAAATGGGATGGCCTCATCGCAGGTATCGATGCCAAACGTTATGATCTGGTGTTGAACCAAGTCTCTGTGACACCTGAGCGCCAGGCAAAATATGATTTCTCTACCCCCTATATCACCTCCAAAGCGGTCGTACTGGTTCGCGAGGGGAGTGATATTGAGAGTCTGGCGGGGCTCAAAGGAAAGAAGGCGGCTCAATCCCTGACCAGTAATTTCGGCAAGCTGGCCCAGAGTGCAGGGGCTGAGCTGGTCGCCACGGATGGATTTAACCAATCTGTCGCCCTGGTTCTCTCCGGCCGTGCCGATGCCACCATCAATGACAACATCACGTATCTGGATTTTAAAAAGCACAAACCAGACGCGCCTTTGAAAGTGGCTGCGGTACAAGAAAAAGCAGATCAAGCTGCCGTATTACTGGCCAAGGGGCAACCCGAGCTCTTGCAAGCGATAAACGATGCTCTGGACAAGGCTAAGCAGGATGGAAGTTACTTGCAGATCTCCGAGCGTTATTTTGGTGCCGATGTTTCCAAATAGCACTGCTTGTCCAGATCCAGACGCCATGGATTACGAGCGCAATATTCACAGAGTAGGAGGATGGTAAGGTGCCTGCCTGGTTACAGTTAATGCTTGATTCATTTTGGCCCCTGCTGCGTGCGGGGCTTCTTTTTACCGTCCCGTTGACGCTTATCACCTTCATCTGTGGTATCACGTTGGGCTTTTTGCTGGCACTTGGACGCCTATATGGCCCCAAGCCTCTGGTTGCCCTCGTCCGCTTCTATGTCTGGCTGATCCGAGGCACACCGCTTCTGGTGCAGCTTTTCTTGATCTTCTATGGTCTTCCTAGCGCCGGCATCACACTGGATGCCTTTACTGCGGCTGTGATCGGCTTTACCTTGAATGTAGGCGCCTATACCTCTGAGGTGATCCGCGCGACCCTGGATGCGGTTCCCAGAGGTCAATGGGAGGCCTCCTATTCCATTGGTATGTCATGGTTTCAGGCTATGCGACGGGTGGTATTGCCTCAGGCCGCACGTATTGCCGTGCCTCCGCTCTCCAATACCTTTATCTCCCTGGTTAAGGATACCTCGTTGGCCGCAGCCGTGACGGTACCTGAGCTTTTCCAAGCGGCCCAGCGTATCGCTGCGGCGACCTATGAACCCCTTATTCTCTATATCGAAACGGCTCTCATCTATCTGCTGTTCAGTTCCTTGCTATCCGCATTACAGAACAAGCTAGAAGCGCGCCTGGCCAGGCATAGTGAGAGACAAGGAGAGAGAGCATGATACGTTTGACACATCTTGAGAAACACTTCGCAAAGCAAGTCGTGCTTAAGGGCATTGATTTGGAGATAGCCGAAGGCAGTGTAACGGCCCTTATTGGTCCCTCTGGTAGTGGCAAAAGCACTTTGTTGCGTTGTGTCAATTTACTGGAAATGCCGCAGGCTGGGACGCTGCAGTTGGGCGAGATCACTCTGGATTTCAATCAGGGCCGAGCACCAAGCCGGCAGCAGATTAAGGCGCTCCGCCAGCAAACAGGAATGGTGTTTCAAAATTTTCAGCTATTTCCACATCTGAGTGTCATGGCTAATGTCATGGAGGGACTGATCACGGTTTTAGGCTGGGAGCGAGAGCGTGCCCGACAGCGTGCTGGCGAGTTGCTGGAAAAAGTGGGTATGAGTCATAAGGCAGCTGTTTATCCCGGTACCTTATCGGGTGGACAACAGCAGCGGGTTGCCATCGCTCGCGCCTTGGCCCCGTCACCCAAGGTGTTATTGTGTGATGAGCCGACCTCAGCCCTGGATCCTGAATTGGCCCTCGAGGTTGTTTCGGTACTTAAGCAGCTGGCTAAAGAGGGCACAACCATGCTGATGGCCACTCATGATCTGCGTCTGGCGGCCAACATTGCGCAAAACGTTATCTTTTTGGAAGGGGGCGAGATAGTGGAGAGTGGTTCATCCCAAGCCATCTTTACTCAGCCAAGCCATCCCAGAACCCAGGCCTTCATTTCAACGTTGACGGTCAGGACGCCAGACAATTGGGAAATCTAGCCCCGTCCGGGCAGAGCTAAAAAGTGTATTGGCTGGGCTTGGAGTGATGAGCAAGGGAGCGCCGTGGTGTGGTTATCGTTGCAGATATTGCTCGATGAGATCGGAGATCAGATCGTTTAACCGGCCCTCAAGCTTGGCCAATTCCTTTCCATGCAGTGTCACATAGCGTTCGGCCTTGGCGCGGTCTAAACCGCGCTCGCCCAATCGGTACTCGGTTTCTGGCAAGCGTTTGTCATGTCTGGGGATGACCAGTATTTCCAACCAGCTATGTTGTTTGGCGGCGAAGGCTTGCTGAGCCAGTCGGCAAAAATCATCGATATGTACTTTACCATCCGGCCCCAGGCAACCCGGCTCAACGCGAAACAGCAGTGTCATTTTTATATCGGTCGGGCTTTGGCTCATGGGGCGGGTTACTCTAGGCTTGAGATCAGTCATTAGCATTATGACAAAGACTATACCTCAGCATGGCTCAGCAGTGGCCATAGGGATCAGTTTAGAACTGCCTGCCTGTGAAGTTGATCAAGCATATTCTCAAGTTGCGCGATAGGCCCGGGACGTCCAAAGAAATAGCCCTGATAGGCACTGCAGCCGTTATGGGCTAGGAACTCTCTTTGCAAATCACTTTCGACGCCTTCTGCTATGACGTCTAGCCCCAAGCTGTCAGCCAAGGCGATGATAGTTTTCGCAATCGCGGCGTCATTGGGGTCAGTGAGCAGGTCGCGCACAAAGGATTGGTCAATTTTGAGCTGCTCCAATGGTAAACGCTTGAGATAGGAGAGGGAGGAGTAACCTGTACCGAAGTCATCCAGCGCAAAGCGGATACCATGAGTTTTCAGGCGCATCATGGTGGCGATAGTCTCTTGCATGTCATGCAACAACATGGTTTCAGTCAGCTCGAGTTTTAGTCGATCCGCTGCAATGCCCGTTTGTCCTATGATACTCATCACCTGATCGACGAAATCACTCTGGCGGAATTGACGAGCACTCACATTGACTGAAAGCGTCAAGTGTTTCCTATTTTCCTGATGTTGCCAGTTTGCCAGCTGTTTACAGGCCGTTCCTAATACCTTGAGGCCAAGCGGAATGATGAGCCCTGTCTCTTCAGCCAAGGGGATGAATTCAGCCGGGGAGACCAAACCCCGGCTAGGGTGTTGCCAGCGGACCAGTACTTCGGCGCCTATTACCGCACCATAGTTATCGACCTGAGGCTGGAAATGGAGCACAAATTGTTCAGACTGCAGCCCCTCACGCATTTCTGCTTCCATCACGACTCTTCGCTTGATCACCGCCTGCATTGTGCTGTCAAAGAAGCGCAGTGTATTTCGCCCCGCTGTTTTGGATTGGTACATGGCCAAGTCTGCATGTTTGAGCAGATCCTCGACCCTTTCATCTTTACCACCAAAGAGCGCGACCCCTATGCTCACGGTTGTGTGATGCTCATAGTTACCCAGGTTATAGGGGATGCTAAGTGTGGCCAATATTTTCTCGGCCACACGACGGCTCTGGTTAGCAGCTTCTTGAGGGGTAGAAGCCAGATTTTCGAGCATGACTACGAACTCATCCCCCCCCTGACGGGCAACAGTGTCAACTTTCCGTACACAGGTAGGCAGGCGGCTGGCAACCTGTTGTAGCAGGAGATCGCCCATCTCATGGCCAAAGGTGTCGTTGAGAACCTTAAAGTTGTCCAAATCGATAAAGAGTAGCGCGCCGTGGTGGTTACTGCGGGTACTGACTCCCACCGCATGATGGAGTCTGTCCAGCAGCAGGCGGCGGTTAGGCAGATTAGTCAGGGGGTCATAGAAGGCAAGGAAGGTGATCTGCTCCTCTCGCTCTTTGCGTTCCGTGATGTCGCGTGAAAGCCAGATCACGCAAGGCTTATCATGATAATGAAGTGGTAAAGGCTGGGTGCGCCCCTCGAACCAACGGGCTCCCCTCGGGGTCTGCGTCTGGTATTCATAGCGTTGGGGTTGCTGGGTTTGCAGTGTAGTTTGGATCACCGCCAGAAGTTCTTCGGCTTGCGAGGAGGAGAAGAGATCTCGGATCCGTTTGCCCAGTAGTCGCGGTGAGACTTGTTCCTGAATGTTGTCTGCCGAGGAGAGAATATCGACATAGAGGCCATCTTCATCCAAAACGAAGAGCAGATCAGGGATGGCGTTGGCCATGGCCCGTAAGCGCGCCTCACTCTGACGCAGTGACGTTTCGGTTTTTTTGCGCCGCAGCATGTCCTGGATAATCCAGCCTAGAATCGCCGTGGCGAGGGAAAATACCAGGGTGTAGTAGAGCCCAAATTCACTACTGGCTAATCTGGCGGCCTCTTCTGGCAATTGGGCAAAGAGTCCCAGCACCACCAGGTGCAGCAGTGAGCCGAATACAAGTAGATGAAGAATGCAAATCCGGGCCCAGCCTCTTGCAATCGCATAACGATAGCAAAGACCGGCCCCACCACTCACCAGTATAACAAGAGCGCCAATTAGCGCCCCACTACCCCCTAGCCACAGACGGAAAGTGAGGGCACAGAGCATGGAGATCAGCGCCACGATTGGGCCACCAAACAATCCGGCCATACTCAAGATGACAGAGCGTGCATCGAAGATGACGCCCGGCAGTATGTGAATAGGCATCATCATGCCCACTATACTGATGCCACCAAAGAGTAAGCCAGAGATGCCCCATTGCATCCAGGCTGCACGGTATTGAACTCGAATATGAAAACCGTAGAGCAGGCTCAGGGCCAGGAGCAGGGCGACACCTTTAACTAGGTCGATAAACATAGTGGGTGTCACTCCTGTGCTCGAGAATGGGTTGTAATCAAGTGATCAAGAGGGGCATTTGCACTTGCGGCAACTCAGGCAAAAATGCTGTTCTTTGATAGGATAGAAGCAGCATTAGAAACTGAGTTTTTCATCTAATAGAGTGGCAAAATACGTCAGTGATCACGTTGTGCAGCATGAGACACACTATATATCACGTTGGCTATCATGGTTGTAGTGTAAAATGCAAGTGATAATATTGTTAGTATGCTCGCATATTTCATCGTCTTTATCGGCAGGCGTATGCTTTTTATACTTTGATTTGGTGACCTGTAGTTAACATGCATCAATACTCAAGGGGAGAGTGAGTTGCTCTTATCCGTTGCCAATTCAGAATAGGCCACCCCTGCTGCTGGGCCAGCGTCAATAGTTCTGGGGCCGGATTGACGACATGAGGCTGTGCTACCTGTTTAAGCATGGGCAGGTCATTGATGGAGTCGCTGTAGCCACAACTAGCGGCTAATGACTCTCCCTGCTCATCCATCCAGCTCATCAGGCGTGTCACCTTGCCTTCGCGAAAGCTCAACACTCCCCGGGTCTGCCCCGTATAGCAGCCGACCTCCTGCGCGAGCTCGATAGCCAGAACATCGGCTACCCCCAGCAGCTCAGCTATGGGTCTGACTATGTGCTCGCCGCTGGCTGAAATAATCACGATGCGATCTCCCAATGCGCGGTGTCTGGCAAGTTGGGCCAGCCCTTCTGAGAAGAATCGCTGTGGTATGGTTGATCCCACAAACTCCCGGGCCCAGGCGTTCACCTCGTTGACACGCTTACCCGCCAGGGGTTGCAGGGTAAAGGTCATATACTCGGCCATGTCCAACTGGCCTGCGTAGTAGCGGGCCATCATCTGCTCCTCTTGGGCCAGCATGGATGCCTCGGCAATGCCGTTGGAGACCATGAATCGAAACCAGAGCGTGGCGCTGTCGCCATCCAGCAGCGTGTCATCCAGATCAAACAGGGCCAATGCCATCAGGCTACCTCACACAGTTCAGCTTCGGTGAAACTCAGGCCGACCTCCTGCGCCACGGGGAGCAGGGCGGTGGCATCACGATTGAGGGCATCGACTCTGAGCACCATGCCCCGACATTCAATATGGTAGCGGATCACATTGCCCAAGAGTTGGAGATCTCGCACACGCCCCGTCAGCTCGGCGGCATGGGCGGGGAGCAGTGTGATGGACTCCGGCCTTATTGCCAGCTGACCGCTGATCTGCCGATTAAACAACAGTAGGGTTTGGTGTGCACTCAGCAGGTTGTATTGCCCCATGAATTGGGCGGCAAAACGGCAATTGGGGCGAGTATAGAGGCTCTCTGCCGAGCCGGACTGCACAATTCTTCCCTCGTTCATCAAGACCAGACGATCCGAGAGCGACAGCGCCTCCTCCTGATCATGCGTGACAAAGAGGGTGGTGAGGCCGAGTTGGCGCTGTATGGTGCGGATCTGCTCGCGTAGGTGACGGCGGATAGGGGCATCCAGGGCCGAGAGCGGCTCATCCAGGAGTAGCAGTTTGGGGCGCACGACCAGAGCGCGGGCCAGTGCAACACGCTGCTTCTGACCACCAGAGAGGGAATCAGGCATGGCGCTCTCCTTACCCGTGAGTTCAACCAGCTCGAGCATCTCTCGCACCCGACTGTGCTGCTCGCGAGGAGCGATGCCCTGCATCCGCAGGCCAAATGCTATGTTCTGCGCCACGTTCAGGTTGGGGAACAGGGCATAATTCTGAAACACCATGCCTATCCCCCGTCGTTGTGGCGTCTGATGGGTGATCTCTGCTCCGTCCATGATCACACATCCCTGATCCACTCGGCTCAGTCCGGCCATGCAGCGCAGCAGGGTGGATTTTCCACAGCCACTTGGCCCCAGCAGGGTGACAAATTCGCCAGCCTCAATCTCAAGGTCAAGATGGCTGAAAACAGGCTGGCCTTGGTAGTGTTTGCTTAACTTGCGGATTTCGAAAAAGGGCATAGCTGGCTCCTTGGTCCCATATGACTCACTGACTATGTCGAGGCTAGCGATTGAAGCGGGTAGCAAGCCAGGTGAGGAGCAGGGTGATAACGAAATAGGTGATCACCACGGCACTGGTGTAGTGACCGCTGGTTGTACGCATGTTGTAAAGGTAGATCTGCAGGGTTTCGAAACGGGTGCCCACCAGCAGGTTGGCAAAGACAAATTCTCCCATCAAGAACGAGAAAGAGAGAAACAGCGAAGCAAAGAGGCTCTTGCGCAGTGCCGGTAGCACGACGCAGAGGAAGGCGCGTGGGGCCGATGCCCCCAATAGCTGGGCCGCCTCCATCAGAGTCTGTAGTGCCAGCCGTTGCAGTCGATTGGCCAGCGCCCGGTAGAGAAAAGGCAAAATGAGCGTGAAGTAGCACCCTGCCAGCACCCAGGGGGTGCCGATGAGTGGCAGCGGCCCCTCGGCATAGAGGTTGAGCAAGCCCACGCTGCTGACAACCGGAGGCATGGCAAAGGGCAAGAGGATCAACAGGTTCATCCAGCGATCCAGCTTGGGATAGTAGTAAAAGAGTACGAATGTCGCGGGCACGACGACCACTGCTGCCAGCAGAAGCGTGCCGACACACAGCAGCAATGAGCGGGCGAGGGCGGCCAAAAATCGTGGCTCACTCCACAGCTGCAGATACCAGCTAAGGGTGAAACCATCGGGCAGTA
>JBOFBS010000419.1:0-2780 GCA_051645725.1 Aeromonadaceae bacterium
CCTTTCTACGCCTGGTTGTTTCGTTCATCGCATTATTATGATGACCTCAAATCCAGAACTATCCAGCTTATCTTCATCGAGTGTTACTACAAGCACTTGGTCGATCTGATTGATCCGGGACTACGGACCAACAGCAAAACCAGAGAGCAGGAGGTATGTAGTGCCGCACGCCTCTTGTTTGATCGCACGAATCGGGATTTTAAAGGCGTCATCCGCCATTTGGCCCCTGAGGATCTTGGTTGTACCGAAAAGTTAGCTCTTGGCATAGAGCGCTACATCAAAGATAAACATACCTTAATAGAACAAAGAAATAGCAATTACTTACGTAGTCTGATCCATTTTTGGTTAGGGGACTGGGTTAGTGGCAGGAGGCACAGTCGGACTCATCAATTCAAAAAAATGATTGCTCGTCGATATAATCGAACCCGCAAATGCATGCTGCAAGGCAATGAACCCTACCTGCAAGAGATCCTGCCCAGTCTGCAAGAGGCGGTTGATCCCGAAGGTCTCGAGCCGGATGATCTTTACCCGCAACAACTTTTTATCGAGCTGGATGGTGAGTGTGATCAGGCTCGTGACGCCCGGGAGCTGCCACAAGTCGAGCGTCTGTTTGATCCTGCTCTGCTCAAAAGAAAGAGCATTGATGTTACTCACAAGATCCGGCGTGGGCAGAATGTCTCACTACAAAATAGTGAACTGATCAAACCGGGCGACCTTGCCCGATTTATTCGTTTTCTACAGCGTTCACTGTCCAAGGAAAACGATGAAGCCAAGGTGGTAGCATTTTGGGCCATGCTTTTGATCGGCAAGCCGTTACCGGAATTGGCGCAACTGCAGATTTTTGATGACGTAGGCATGACGACGGCCGGCCTCTACCTGGATCCAGCGGGTTGTGGGTGGTGGGTTTTCCCTGTCAACTACTCAGCCAAGCCAAGGTTGGGAGATGATGATAGCGGGCTGTTTTCCACTTGCAGTCAAGTCGTGACCCCATGCCCTCCTTTTTTTGTAAACTTGATACGCCAATACTACAGCGGTGGGTTGCAACCACTGTTACCTGTTGAGCTGACGACCGAGCAATTGACCGAGCGACTGAAGAGATATTCCGACCACCTGCAACAGGGAGGGCGGATCAGCCTTGATAAGCTTTACTCTTTTATCGACCGCTTTTCCTTTGCTACTGGCTGCATCGATCCTGTTGTGCTGGATTTTAGCTATCAACTGGCGTTGAGCAGGACCCGAGTTTCCAGAAGTTACGCCTGCATTGATGACGCATTCAGACTGAATGCGCTCAATCATCTTTGGACTGAGGTTACCCGCTATGTGCGAGCGGCTGATCCAAATATTGAGATCCCCCTGCTCTTTGAAGAGCGGCAATGGGCCCAACCACAATGGGTCGGATCAACCTTTACCCCCACTCAGGCTGCCTGCCAGGAACTGGCATTATCTCTACAGAATGTATTAGCTGAGGTAAAACCATCGGCAATCTGTCCGCTCAACGAGGTCATTCGTTATCACAATGCTTATGCGGTATATACAGCATTTCTTTTGATGTTTGCTACGGGCTACCGGGCAGTTTATAACCCGCTACCTTCGTTGGCACTCCATTTGCGTGATTACAAGCTATTGGCGATCAGTGATAAAGACGACAGTGATTTTACTCATGCTCGCTTGGTCTGTATGCCAGAGGTGCTGGCGCAGCAGATAAGTCATTATCGTGGGCATCTCAGCGCGCTTGCTGAGTTATTACGTTGCCATGAGCCAGCATTAGCCGTCAAGATTGATGGCCTACTGCAGAGGGATGAACAGTTCCTGGCCTTGGGGGTATCTGATGCATCCCAGTGGTATCAGATTGTGCGTAATTCTCGGCGTGAATTAGGACCGTTGTTTCATATCAAATCTGTATACCAGCAGTGGCAGCCTTTGAATATTTCTCCCAAAGCACTCGCTGGTTATTTTCCTTCCCATCTATCCCTGCCGGGCAATGTGGGTCGTCATTGGATGAAGTCACGGCTCCTGATGCGACGGGTAGATCCTGAGCTGATTGACTGGCAAATGGGGCATTGGATGACAGGGCAGGCCCCCTTGGCTTACTACTCGGCGTTAAGTCATGTTGAGGTGAGCCGTCTTTTGGCCCCTATATTGGATGAGATGTTGCAGGAGGTCGGGTGGCTTGCATTACCGTCGTTGATTACCTGAGCCGCCTGACGGTGGCTGAATATAGTGACCCGCTCTGTTACCTCATCGAACAGCAGCTGATTGCTCACCCGCTTGTTGACCAGGTTGCAGCCGAGTTCAAGTACGTGCTGAAATGTATGAACAGGCTGAGCTCATTCAATCGTTCAACACGTCATTTCGACTCTGATTTCATCAGAAGAGTTGTGGCTAAGTTTCGTACAGATCCAGAAGTGCAGGCAATGGAGCTGCAGATCCTGGATGCCTTGTTAGTGCAGGGACAAAAAGAGTTTGGGCTCACCTCTGCAAAGGTACCGGCAATTCTCAAGATCCGACGGGACAAGCCGCTCATCCGCCCTGACTCACTGTTGATGGCCAATGCCGCCAGTCGGTTGCGTCATGTGCTACTTAGCGAACATGACAGACCAAGTGCCTCGGCCTCGAGCGATCATCTACGTGGGCGACTACTGCTTTATCTCTACTTCATGGAGCGGGTGGAGACTATAGAGCAGGCGATGTTTATGCTGAACTTGGCACCACGCCCTTACTATGCTGATGGAGTGGTCTATCTCGAGTTTCATTACAAGAGCGTGCTCTGTCGCTATGTA
>JBOFBS010000420.1:0-8016 GCA_051645725.1 Aeromonadaceae bacterium
CTCATGGCCTGCTCGCTGGCGCCAGGCAAGAGCAGCACCATGTTGAGCGCGCTCTCCCCCTCGGCTTGAGTCAGGGGATGACACGCCTCGACCGGTAGCGCCAGTACCTTCAGAAGATCACCCAACCAGGCCGGCAGAGCGCCACTCCACCAGAGGCCAGGTAGCGGCGCCTCTGCCCTGTGATCACCACCGACCTGGAGTTGCCCCTGGCAAGCCAATAGCTCACCTCGCTTGAGCTGCCACAGATCCATACCCATGGCAGCCCACAGCGCTTGACGCTGAGCATCCATCTCTCCCCCTTCAGCTCTTGTCTATTACCACAACCACAGCATCACTCAACTGCATTGGCCAATAAGAAAATCATCACGACAAATGACCTAAACCAACCTAGTCTGATTTAAGTAGCGCTAAAATTATGCGTTTCTCCCTATCCTCACAGGACAAGCCATGGGCAGGGAGCGGTCCGGAGTCGCTTGATCAGCTTGATCGGCACTATCTTCTCCACATCTCTGGCATCACCAGCAGCAATGGAATTTAGGTGACATGAGCAGCAAATCATTACCCGAGCGGATCAGTAAACTGATCGATGCCCTCTCCCAAGGACTCTACGAGCGCAAGGATATCATGCGCCTGTGCCTGCTGGCTGCCCTATGCGGCGAGAGCGTCTTCATGCTCGGCCCACCTGGCATAGCCAAAAGCCTGATAGCACGGCGTCTCATCTGTGCCTTCCGCGATAGCCGGGCCTTCGAGTACCTGATGACTCGCTTCTCGACACCGGAGGAGGTGTTTGGCCCCCTATCCATCCAGGCCTTGAAAGATGAAGGGCGCTATCTGCGCCTCACCGATGGCTACCTGCCAGATGCCGAAGTAGTCTTCCTTGATGAGATCTGGAAAGCCGGCCCCGCCATCCTCAACACCCTGCTCACCGTCATCAACGAGCACAGATTTCGCAACGGTGAGAAGGAGATCCGGGTGCCCATGCGCCTGCTGGTCACCGCCTCCAACGAGCTCCCCCAGGAAGATAGTGGCCTGGAGGCCCTCTATGACCGCATGCTGTTGCGCCTCTGGCTGGATCGGATCCAGGATAAGCAAAACTTCCGCGCTATGCTCACCAGCCGCCAGGATCCAGCCCAGGATCCCGTACCCGCCCCGCTAAAAATTGAAGATGGTGAATACCAGCAATGGCAGCAGGAGCTCACCCAGGTTGCCTTGAGCGATGCCATATTTGAGCAACTCTTCCAGCTGCGGGAACGGCTCAACCAACTGGCCAACAGCGGAGAGGGACAGCACAAGGCATCACTCTATGTTTCAGATCGGCGCTGGAAAAAAGCCCTGCGCCTGCTGCAAGCCAGTGCCTTCTTCAATGGCCGCAAGCAGATAGGTCCACTGGATCTGCTGCTACTCAAAGATTGCCTCTGGCATGACCTCTATGCGCGCGAACAGATAGCCCAACAGCTCGCTGACTATGCCCGCCGCCAGGCCTTCTCTCAAGAGCGGCTGCAGTTTGCACAGCAACGACTGCAGCAGGAGCTGCAACGCTACCAGGATGAAGTAGCCAAAGAGCTCGGCTGCCGCCTGCAGCCACGTACTGGCAAACTGCTTAAAGGCTCTGGCTGGGATCTCAACTTCAAGGAGAATGGGCTGGATCTGCATCACTCCCACTTCCGCCTGATCTTCTTGCAACCCTGCCAGCTTGACCCCAAGCAGCCGGAGCGCCTCATCACTCACGCCGAGATTGGTCGACCCGAGCTGCTGCGCTGGCTGCGCAAGGGAGATCCCATTCTCTGCCAGCTGCAAAATGACACCCATACCACCCAGCTCACCCTGGATGTCGATCAACAGCAGCTCCTGGTGGCTCGCGATCTGGCCAATCGAGCCATCCCCCTGGCCTGGGTGCGTCGCGAGCCCATCCCGACGTGGCAACAGCAACGTTGGCTGGAGCAGTTAGCCGCCCTGGAGCAACAACGGCAGGTCCTGCACAAAGAGATACTCCAGCAACGCCATGCCTTCAATGACGCCACACCACACCTCTTCCTCGCCCAGGAGTGGTTACTCTCGATAGAAGAGAGCCTGCTACAACTGGCACAAAAAGATGAGAGCCTCAAAAAGCAACTGGATGAGACCCAAACCAATCTGGATCATCTTATCCAACAAGCGGGAGGGCATAAAACATGATGGAGCTGCAAACCCTGACCATGCTGCTGTCATTCAGTGAAGCAGACCTGCTCAAAGAGGTGGTGGGGGGCATCATGGCCTCTCCCCAGATGATGGGCTTCATGAGGGCCAAACCCAAATTTGAGGCACAGATCCGGGAGCATCTGGGACGCTGGAGCAGTGGTCTAAGCGCGCAGATCCAACACGCCCCCGCCCCCCCTGAACTGGAGCAGGAGTTTCTGCTCTACCAGGAAACCCATGAGTTACCTCCTGAGCCCTTTCGTCAGCATGAGCCCAGGCTGATCTGCCAGCTACAACGTTTAAGTCCATTTCATGCCGAGGCCATCAGCCTGCTGGAGAACCTTAAAGAGTCCAATCCGCTTAATCGCAAACAACTCTTTTTACAAAAATGGCGCGAGAGCCTGGTCAATCGCATCATGGCGTTGGAGCTGGAACTGGCCGAGCAGGAGCGAGAACGCATGCTCAAGGAGCTGGAGCAGCGCCTGGAGATAGCCAGCGAAGTAGAGCAGACGCTGAACCCGCAGAACCCTGGCAAGCTATGGGATTTAAGTAGCGCACGCCTGCTCCAGGGCGATTCGCGACGCCTGCGCCACTACGCCCATGTCCTGGCAAAAAACCCCGAGTTGCAGCGTATTGCCGCCGAGTTAGGGCGCATGGCTCACCAGAATAGCCAGAGCCAAGAGAGGCTCAGCCAACGTGAGGCTCAAACCCTGCAATACGAAAAACAGCAGGATGTTCCAGATGATCTGGTCGGCGTACACCAGAGCAATCAGCTCAATCGCCTGCTCTCATCCGAGGCCATGTTGCTCACCTCCCCCGAGCTCGAGACCATCTTCTACAAGCATCTGGTTGAACGTCGCCTGCTCAACTATCACTTCATGGGGCAGAGCCGCAGCCTGCAAAAGAGCCAGGTCGAGCACTATCTGCAGGGCGAGGAGCCTCTCCCCAAGGGACCCTTTATCGTCTGTATCGACACATCGGGCTCCATGAGCGGTTACCCGGAAGAGACAGCCAAGGCGCTCTGCTTCGCTCTGCTGCAAATCGCCCTGAGCGAGGGGAGAGAGTGCATCATTCAGCTCTTCTCCACCGAAGTGATGAGCTATGAGCTCACAGGCCCCAGCGGCTTGCAGGAGGCCTTGAGTTTTTTAGGCTGCTCCTTCAAAGGTGGAACAGACCTGGCCCCCTGCTTTGGCGAGGTGCTGAGCAAAATGCAGCAGGCCAGCTATGAAAATGCTGATGCCATAGTCCTCTCCGATTTTATTGCCCAGCGCCTGCCTGCCGAACTCATTGAGCAGGTTGAACGGATCAAGCAGCAAGGTAACCGCTTCAATGCCGTCTGCCTCTCGCGTCACGGCAAACCGGCATTGATGAAAATCTTCGATGGCGTTTGGCAGTTTGATACCGGCCTCTCAGGACGGTTGCTGAGGCGTCTGCGCTAAACGGTGAACGCGCGAATAGTGAACAGCTCATGAGCAAACTACGGAAAAGTCACGCGTATAACGCCAGGAAAAGCACAAGAAAATGTTACTTCAGAGTAAAAATCGAATGAAATGCGAAAAAGGGTAAAGCAGAAAACAAAAAACCGCCTGGTGGCGGTTATTGTTGAGTGTTGGCAGGGGCGGAGGGATTCGAACCCCCAACCATCGGTTTTGGAGACCGCTGTTCTACCAATTGGAACTACGCCCCTGCATTCAACGAGGCGAATTATACAAACTGCCCCTTAAAGGTAAAGCCCTTTTTCACCTATTCAATTGCGACTGCGCAATTAATCATCTAAAAAGGCAAAGTTGCTGAAAAAACAGGCCAAATGCGCAAATCCGGATGGGATGCGTTAACATGCGCCCTCCCTTGCTCTATAATCTCCCCGCCTTGTTGCTGACTAACGGATCAAACATGCCCTCGATAGACACCCTCCCGGTTCCTATCCGCAGCCAATCCTGTGCCGCATCAGCCGTTGCCAACAAGATCTCTATTGAGAAGAAGCCCCTCTGCAGGGGCTTTTTTTTGACCGCATGACTGACGCATAAGGGAACACAGACGATGGCCAACCCCCTCTATCAGAAGCACATCATCTCTATCTCCGATCTGACGCGCCCCGAACTGGAGCTGGTAGTGCAGACGGCCAGCCGCCTGAAGGCTGAGCCACGTCATGACCTGCTGTGCAACAAGCTGGTGGCCAGCTGCTTCTTCGAAGCCTCGACACGCACCCGCCTCTCCTTTGAGACCGCGGCCCAACGCCTGGGAGGCTCGGTAATAGGTTTCGCTGATGCGGGCAATACTTCACTGGCGAAAAAGGGAGAAACCCTGGCCGATTCGGTACGCATCATCACCTCTTACACGGATGCCTTTGTCATCCGCCACCCACAAGAGGGAGCCGCCCGTCTGGCCGCCGAATTTTCCCGCGTCCCCGTCATCAATGCCGGAGATGGCTCCAACCAGCACCCAACTCAAACCCTGCTTGACCTCTTCACCCTCTATGAAACCCAGGGGCGCCTGGATGGGCTGAAGGTGGCGTTCGTTGGTGACCTGAAGTATGGCCGCACTGTCCACTCCCTGGCCCAGGCCTTGAGTCTGTTCAACGCCCGCCTCTACTTTGTATCGCCTGAAGCCCTGGCCATGCCAGAGTATCTCTGCGAAGAGCTTGAAGAGCGCGGCATAGAGTTCAGCGTTCATGAAGAGCTGGAGGAGATAGTTTCGGAACTGGATATCCTCTACATGACCCGGGTACAGAAAGAGCGCTTCGATGAAACCGAGTACAAACACATAGCCGCCAAATATGTGCTGACCACAGAGACGCTGGTGGGGGCCAAAGAGAATCTGAAGATACTGCACCCCTTGCCACGGGTAGATGAGATCCATATCGATGTGGATGCCACGCCCTACGCCTACTACTTTGAGCAGGCAGAAAATGGGGTCTATGCCCGCCAGGCCCTCTTGGCCTTGGTTCTTAACGAAACTGTATAACCCACCGTCGAGGAAGAGTTCATCATGTCTGAGAAGAAACAACTCCAGGTCGAAGCCATCCGCAACGGTTCCGTTATCGACCATATCCCCGCAGGCCAGGGGATCAAGATACTCAAATTGTTCCATCTGCTCGATACCCGTGAACGCATCACGGTTGGTCTGAACCTACCCTCTGCCGCCCTGGGTGCCAAGGATCTCATCAAGGTGGAGAACACCTCCCTCACCGAGACGCAGGCCAACCAGCTGGCTCTATTCGCCCCGGATGCCACCGTCAACATCATCGAAGAGTTCAAGGTGGTGAAGAAGCACCAACTGCGCCTGCCGGAGCAGATCAATGGCGTCTTTGCTTGCCCCAACTCCAACTGCATCAGCCACAGCGAACCCGTTGCTAGCGGCTTCAGTGTGCGCGCCGTCAAAGGAGACGTACGCATGAAGTGCAAGTATTGCGAAAAGTCCTTCACCAAAGAGATAGTCAGCGCCAACTTCTAATCGCCAGGGAGGCCATGCCTCCCATCCTCCTTCTCTCCCTCGATCCTTGCCTGCAGAACGCGCAGTTTTATCTATACTCAATACATCGGACTCGCGAGTGACAAGCGTACTGAGGTGGCTCTATGATTGTTCTGGTCGGTGGAGAAAAAGGCGGTAGTGGCAAGAGCTGCCTGGCGCAAAATCTGGCGGTCTATTTCAAGACCAACTACAAGGGTGAAGTGCTGCTCGTCGACTGCGATCCCCAGCGCACCACCTCAGACTGGATACAGGAGCGTAAGGACAACGATGAGCTGGCCCCCATCAACTGTGTCCAGCTCTATGGCAACATTCGCGAAGATCTACTGAGCCTGAAGAGCCGCTATGACTTCGTGGTGGTAGATTGCGGTGGGCAGGATAACCGGGCCCTGCGCTCCTCCATGTCGGTCGCCTCCCACGCCCTCATACCACTACGCCCCAAACGGCGGGATCTCAAAACCCTGCCCCATATGGAGGACATCATCAGCACCTGCAAGATGGTCAATCCAGCCTTGAAGGCTGCAGTGGTGATGACCCAGTGCCCCTCCTTGCCCAACCAGGCCAAACGGATCTTAGAAGCCAAAGAGGTGTGCCAATCTTTCTGCGTCGATGTCTTGAATGCCATCATCTACAGCCGAAATGTCTACGATGACAGTGAAGAGAAAGGCTTGTCCGTGATGGAGATAGAGCCAGAAGGGAAGGCGGCCGAAGAGATTAGGGTGATAGCCAAAGAGTTTCTCAACCTGTAGTCCGGAGCCAGTATGGGGCTTTCAGATCTTAAAAAGAAAAAGGTGAAAGAGCCTGGGCCAGCCCCTCACGTCACCATTGATGAGTTTATCAATGATGCTGAGCTCTATGCCCTGGGTCACCCGAAAGTCGTCAGCCCGGAGCGCTCACTGCCTCCAAGCCAACCTACCCCACAGCCAAACAACTTGGCCGCGAACAAAGAGCTCAAGGCCACCTTCAAGAAGGCAACCTACTCCATGAGTGTGGAGAGCATAGATAATCTGAACCTGATAGCCGAACAAGATGGCTTCAACAAATCCCAACTCTTGCGGCTATTCACCCACTACTTCTATCACCTCCCCCCAGAGGAGCGGGATCTCATCTACGAACGCTTCAAACCCCTGTTTGAGCACAAGCATGAACCGAAGAAGTAGTGGGCCAGTAATATCATCCCGCTGTGCGTATCCACTCATGGCTGGGAGCGCGCCACTGCTTGGGCCAGAGGATCCGTACATCCAGAGGCGACTGTAATCGTCCTGCTAACTCATCGGCCAGGTCGCCATGCCCCAAGAAGAGATCTGCGCGCACCCGCCCCTTGATGGCCCCACCTTTGTCCTGGGCAATGACCAAGCGCGAGAAGGGGGTCTGATCTGGCCAACTGCTACTGATGAGCAGAGGGGTCCCCAGGGGTATATGACGTGAGTCAACGGCTACACTGCGATAAGGGGTCAGCCCTTCTCGCAGCGCCATGGCACCGGGGGGGCCAACCGGGTTATCACTGCGCTTGTCGAGATGATAAAAAACATAGGAGTCATTTTGCTGCAGCAGCCAATCCATCCGATCTGGATTACTCTGCACCCAGCGTTTGATGGCCTGCATGCTCATCTCCTCACGCGGGACCTCACCAGCATCAATGAGTACACGGCCAATCGAGGTATAAGCCCGATTGTTTTTATCAGCATAAGTCAACTTGACGGTAGAGCCATCGGGTAGCACCACCCGACCAGAACCCTGAATCCCCAACACAAAGGCATCAAACTTGTCACAATAGAGTAGAACCTCTCGACGTAAGGCCGGAGTGGGAGCCGTCTCAATCTGGCGACGAGTCAGGTAGGCAACCCCTTTACGCAGATCGCTGGGCGGTGCATAGACAGGGTAGTTAAGGCGAGCCGTTGGCGTACGGCTGCAGTGCAGTTGCGCCTCCATATAACCAGTCAGCAAACCTGTGCCACTATCCAGCCGATACTGGGCAAAGTTTTCCTGGAAAAAACGTTGGGCAGCAGCCGGGGTTTGCGACGTGGTGCTACCTCGCCAGCACAGAGGTTGCCACTCACTTCCCAAACGGGGACAGGAGCGCAAGAAAGCCTGCAGCGCCTCATGCTGGCGGCGATCTTCACCCACCAAAGAGGCGGGCAACTGAGTGCTCTTTTGCTGAAGTTTAGGCTTGGGTTTACTGGTTTGAACCTGCTTCGTACTCGAACAGGCCACCAAGAAGAGAGACAACCAGACTACATTTTTCCACATAGCATTTCCTAACCAGCTTACACGATACAGAGCGCATAATAGCCTTCATCAGGCCGTCATTCACATCTAATTAGCCATTATAAAAACAAAAAGCCCAGACGTGAGTCTGGGCTTTTGTGTCTA
>JBOFBS010000421.1:0-4121 GCA_051645725.1 Aeromonadaceae bacterium
TAGTTGAGCACAGTCCCCTCGCCAAACTTGCTGTGCAGCACTCTCTGCCCCAGGCGAAACCCTGTGCTCTCGAAGCTCTCCTGGGCAAAGCCGGCGTTGAAGCGATTGCTCTTGGCCACAGGCTGGGCCCAGCTCACCTGGGTGCGCAGCCGCACCTCCTCCAGGCAGTCGCTGGGCAACTCTTTGAGGAAACGGCTCGGCTTGTGGTACATCTCCTTGCCATAGAGGCGCCGACTCTCGGCATGGGTGATATAGAGCTTGCGCATGGCCCGGGTCATGCCCACGTAGCAGAGACGCCGCTCCTCTTCCAGGCGCCCACTCTCCTCGCTCGATTGCTGGCTGGGGAACATCCCCTCCTCCACCCCGACCATGCAGACCAGGGGGAACTCCAGCCCCTTGGCACTGTGCAACGTCATCAGCTGCACCGCCACCTCGAACTCCTCGGCCTGCGCCTCTCCGGCCTCCAACGCCGCATGGGCGACGAAGGCGGTAAGCGGGCTCATGTCGCTCATCTCCTCTGAGGGCTGGAACAGGCGGGTGGCGTTGACCAGCTCCTCCAGGTTCTCGATCCGCGACTGCCCCTTCTCGCTCTTCTCTGCCTCGTAGAGCGTCCAGAGGCCGCTCTGTCGTATCACCCGATCCACCTGCAGATGAAGCGGTAACTCGCTGGTATCGCTCTCCAGCCGGTTAATGAGATTCAAAAACTGGCTGACGGCACTGGCGGCACGCCCGGCCAGCACCTTCTGCTCACACAGCTCCCATGCGGCCTGCCACAGGTTGAGCCCCCTATCCCGGGCCGCCTCACGGATGAGACCCAGGGTGCGATCGCCTATGCCGCGAGTCGGCGTGTTGACCACCCGCTCGAAGGAGGCATCATCCCCCCGATTCCCCAGCAGGCGCAGATAGGCCATGGCATCCTTGATCTCCTGGCGCTCGAAGAAGCGCAACCCGCCATAGATGCGATAGGGCAGGTGCTCCTGCATCAAGGCCTCTTCCAAGACCCGGGACTGGGCGTTGCTGCGGTAGAGGATGGCACAGTCGGAGAGCAGGCCCCCCTGCTCCCGCCAGGCCTTGAGGCGCCCCACCACGAAGCGCGCCTCATCTATCTCGTTGTAGGCAGCATAGACAGAGATGGGTTCACCCTCGGCCCCCTCGGTCCAGAGCTCCTTGCCCAGTCGCTCGGCGTTGTTGGCGATCAGCTGGTTAGAGGCGCGCAATATGGTGGCCGTGGAGCGGTAGTTCTGCTCCAGGCGTATGGTGCGCGCCCCCGGGTAGTCGCTCAGGAAGCGGCTGATGTTCTCCACCTTGGCGCCACGCCAGCCATAGATGGATTGATCATCATCCCCCACTATCATGACCCGGCTCTGGTTACCCGCCAGCATGCGGATCCAGGCGTACTGGATGGCGTTGGTGTCCTGAAACTCGTCCACCAGAATATGACGGAAGCGTTGCTGGTAGTGCTGGAGTATGTGCGGCTTGTGCAACCAGAGCTCATGGGCGCGCAACAACAACTCGGCAAAGTCCACCAGACCGGCCCGATCACAGGTCTCCTGGTAGAGCTGGTAGAGTTTGAGGTAGGTACGTGCCGTGACATCACCAAAGGGCTCGATATCTTTGGGACGCAGACCGTCATCCTTCTTGTTGTTGATGTAGCCCATCACGGCGCGCGGCACCCACTGCTTCTCATCGAGATTCAGCGAACGCACCACCCGCTTGATGAGGCGTAGCTGATCGTCACCATCGAGGATCTGAAAATCCTGGGGCAAGCCCGCATCCAGGTGGTGGGCCCGCAGCAGGCGGTGGGCTATGCCGTGGAAGGTGCCGATCCACATGCCACCATTGCCATATCCCAGGTGACTCCCGAGCAGCTTCTCGATGCGCCCACGCATCTCGGCGGCGGCCTTGTTGGTGAAGGTCACCGCCAGTATGGAGAAGGGCGAGGCCTGCTCCACCCCCAGCAACCAGGCGAGACGATGCACGAGGACCCGGGTCTTACCGGAACCCGCCCCAGCCAACACCAGCAAATTCTCCAGCGGGGCGGCGACCGCCTCCCGTTGTCGGTCATTCAGACCGTCGAGCAGGGTTTCCACGTCCATCATAACTCCTGATAATTTGTACAGCACTCTAAGTATACATGGCTCTGCCCATCAGGCCGAGTCTTGACGGCACGATTCGTCAGCCAATAAAAGGAAACGTTTGGAAACTATCGAACCTGCCTAAATCGTTTCCGACTCCTATACTCAAGGCACACGCCCCAGAGAACGGAGACAGGGTGAAGCTAAGACGTCCCCTATTCATGCTGCTGCTAACCTTGAGTGCCTCACTCTACCTGCTGCTGCTTGGCCTGCAGAGCAGTGTTAAACAGCTTGGTTATGAAGCGAACCAGCAGACGCAGCGCATCACTCAAACTCTGCGCCAGAGTGTCATGGCGCTGGAGGGGGTTGCCCAGATCGCCAATCAGTTTTACCTGCAGCAGTGGCAGAGCCCGCTACCCTTGCTGCAAGAGCTGGAGCTGGACAAATCCCGGCTCAGCTATGCCCAGGATCTCCCCCCTCTCTCCCCTCGCGGCAACCTCACAGGTGAGGGCGATTATCGCAAAGATCCCAGCCTGCGCCGGGAGCTGACCATGGCCGTGATGCTCAACCCCTATCTGGCCAAGATCGCGACAGACATGCCAGAGGTGCGTGAAATCTACTACACCTCGGCGCGCAACTTCAGCAACCGCTATCCGTGGCGCCCCTCCGCTCTGATACGTTTTTCACCCAGTCAGCTGCAACAGCTGGCGTTCCTGCAAGGACTGCCCAAATACAACCCTCAGCGTCTCACCTACTGGAGCCCAGTCTATGAGGCGGCAAAAAACCAGGAGAAGATAGTCACGCTCTCCACCCCCATCTATGAGCAGGAGCAGTTTCGCGGCGTCCTCTCTCTGGATATCGCCATTCGGGTGCTGCAATCCATGCTGATCAAACAGAAACCGGCACACAGCGAGGTGCTGCTTCTGGATCAAGGTAACCAGATCATCGCCTCTACCCTGGCCTCAACGCCCATGCTGCCACCACCCAATAACCTGCAGCAACTGCTCCCCACCACGCTGCAAAATAGCGGCATTCGCCTGCAGGACCTGCGCCCCCG
Organism: Aeromonadaceae bacterium; assembly: GCA_051645725.1. GTDB lineage: Bacteria > Pseudomonadota > Gammaproteobacteria > Enterobacterales > Aeromonadaceae > Pseudaeromonas. Next base: position 3,133 of record JBOFBS010000421.1, read on the forward strand.
AGAACCGCATATGATAGGAGGCTACTATCTCTATCGAGCCCCAGTGCAAGGGACACAGTGGCAACTCTATTATCTGCTCCCCCTATATATGGCCCTGTGGTCAGCCCTGCTATTGGCCGCTCCCGTTCTCATCGTCGGGCTCTTGCTGATGGTGGTGCTAAGGGAGAACCAGCGCCGAAAACGCAGTGAGGAACAACTCAAAGCCATGGTGCTGCAGTTGCAACTGAGCAGACGAACGCTGGAGCAGGAGTCCAAGACTGACCCACTGACGCACCTCTATAATCGACGCGGCATGCAGGAGCTGTTAACCAATGAGATGACTCGCAGCAAACGTTACAACCGTCCCTGCTCGCTCATCATGTGTGATATCGACTACTTCAAGAAGATCAATGACAAGTATGGTCACGATGGCGGTGATCAGTGTCTCATCAGCCTGTCGCAACTGCTGCTTCAGCAGCTACGAACCCAGGATGCCCTGGCTCGCTGGGGGGGGGAAGAGTTTCTCATCATGCTGCCAGAGACCAATCAGCAACAGGCGATGGCGGTCGCCGACAAGCTGCGGCAATCCGTGGCACAGACCCCCTTCCACTACCGTAATCAGCGCATCGCGATGGCCATCACGGCTGGCGTCGCCGAGTTCGATACCCGCAGCGGCCTGGAGGCCAGCATAGAGCGGGCCGATCGCGCCCTCTATCAGGGTAAACAGGATGGCCGCAACCGCTGCATCGCCGCCATGCAACTGGTCTCGGAGTGGGAGTAGCCACAACAACCATACTCAGGCTATTTCTGCTATCTATGATGCAGGAGGCTGCTCACTGGCCTGCCGAAGAGGCTCACTGCAGGTTGGCTAAAGCAGCGCTCTCTTTCTGGTGACTCAAGATGAACGCACCGGCCGCTTGATTCACCATTCCAGCCCACACCTTTACGGATTCGTCTTTGGCTGTTCAACGCTACGCTTTTATCTTTTGATCAGGCCATCACTCTGCTTT
>JBOFBS010000422.1:0-2284 GCA_051645725.1 Aeromonadaceae bacterium
CGGACGACTGCTTCGGCCTGCTCGCCCGCATCCGCGCCAAGTACCCGCAGCTCCCCATTGGCCTCCTGGTCTACGCGAACCTGGTCTATGTGCGCCACATCGACGGCTTCTACGAGAAGTGCCAGCAGGCGGGGGTGGATTCGGTGCTGGTGGCCGACGTGCCGGTGCAGATGTGCGCCCCCTACAAGGCGGCGGCCGACAAGTTCGGCATCGACAGCATCTTTATCGCCCCGCCCAATGGCGACGCCGAAACCCTGAAGCAGGTGGCGGAGCTGGGTAACGGTTACACCTATCTGGTGAGCCGTGCTGGCGTGACCGGTGCCGAGACCAAGGCCGGCATGCCGGTGGAGGGCCTCATCAACTCCCTGCGCGAGTTCAACGCCCCCCCCGCCTTGCTCGGCTTTGGCATCAGCGAACCGGCCCAGGTACGCGATGCCATCAAGGCTGGCGCCGCCGGCGCCATCTCGGGTTCGGCAGTGGTGAAGATCATCGAGACCCACCACCAGAACCCGGAGCATATGCTCACCCGTCTGAAGGAGTTTGTGGAAGGGATGAAGGCCGCGACCAATCGATAAGGGGCGCACTGGCCACATGCCCTTGGCCGTGAATGGTCCGGCTGCGTATCCGCCTCAGCCATAATGATATCAGCGTACCAAAGGGAGCCTAACCGGCTCCCTTTCTATTTCGTATTTGTTATGATCATTAACATCGTTGTACCGTTTCTTGGGAAGGCAATAGGAGAAGAACACTTGAGAACTAAACAATCAGATAATCCAACACTAAGCTTAAAGTGTTAGGCTTAATGACGAATATATTGACTCTGCACGTATTTTCATCAAAAGAGACTTTCATACCATCTGTATCTATGATGAGTGCACCGGTCATCCCCTCGAAAAGGCATCATATACCTTACAGTTTATCGTGATAACGAAAATCACCCCCATGAGCATTTCACAATAAACTAATCCTTGGTGCTATCTCACTGCAACAAGCTCAGCGCTAATTTGGGACGACTGTTAGCTTGACTTAATATACTGGCACTGGCCTGCTGCATGATCTGCACCCGAACCATGCGTGCAGACTCACTCGCTATGTCAGCATCCCGAATCCGTGCGCGAGCAGCACTCAGATTTTCATGGCTCGTACTCAAACTACGCCCTCTCGCTTCGAGTGAGTTAGCCTGAGCGCCAATCTGGGATCGCTGTACGCCAAGCTGCTTCATGCCTGCATCCAGGGTCCTAATAGCACGACTGGCGTTGCTCTCGCTCAGCACATCAATGTTATCGACTGTATATTTCTGCTTATCTTGAAGGAAAAATCCAAGAGAGCCCAACGTGTTACCTTCCATATCAATATTTGAATATCGAGTACCTGATGAGCTCAGTTCAAGTTGTCCAATATAAGTTGTACTACTCACATCCGTGAGAAGGGCAGAAAGTGACGGATTAGCAGAGATTGGTGGAATAGGAGGAGCCGGAGGTGCAGGCTGGGGTGGCTGGGGTGGATGAATGCTGCCATTTGCCAGAGTAAGGCTATTTCCTTGAGAGCTATGTATCGTAAGCTGATTATTAGCAGGGTTGTTGTTATACGAACCACTGACGGAAAATCCAAGACCTGCAGATTGTGCCGCAATGTTGATCCGATGGACGACCGTTGCCATCAACCAACTATTTTCCGACGTGGGGTTCACAGGATCCCAGCCAGTCATGTCGATGCCCGTTGTCAAATCCACCGTCTGTCCTTCGATATCGATATAGGAAGGAAGAGTGGACAGATCGATTGACGATCTTACCGAGAATGGGTGCTGTACAGCTTCTATCGGGCTCTGGTTATTTGGGAAGCTAGTGCTATTGATGTCAGCAACAAACGCTTCTAGCGTTGGATAGTTTGTGTCGAACGTCACGCCGTTGAGTGTGATAGGTTGGGCACCTAACTGAAGACCATCAATGCTGTGAGCACCAGGTTTACTGCTGGTTGGACTGCGAGACTGCCAAACCATTTCTCCAAGGTTTTTGGTTTGCGCATTCATATCTGTGATGACCATGTTTTGACCAGCATAAGCTCCTATAGAAAACACCCCTTCATATGTCCCGGCCAATAGGCTCTGTCCAGCAAAAGTTGTCTTGGTTGCGATCCGATCCATTTCCAAACGCATCTGCTGGAACTCCATATTGAGTGCTGCCCGGTCATCTGCCGAATTGATGCCACTACCAGCCTGCAGAGCAAGTGTACGCATACGCTGCATGAGATTCATCGACTCGTCCATTGCCCCATCAGCAACATT
>JBOFBS010000423.1:0-6722 GCA_051645725.1 Aeromonadaceae bacterium
GGCTCCCCCTGTCTAGGGTCAGCAGATGATGCCAGCTCTGGCTAGGGGGGGCGCGGTGAAAAATCATCACGTGAGCCGCATGGCCATAGTCGATCAGCCGCTGGGAAAGGGCTAACCAATATGCCTCACCGCTCAGCCAGACATCTGTCTGATTGAACTCGGCCAGCCAGTTTAGCGCTAACCCATCTCTGTCGGCGTGTTCGGGTAGCATCAAGAGTTGTGCGGCTTTTTCCGCCAGATGGAAGCTCAGAGGCGGAAAACTCTCTTGGATGGAGCGATACTCCAAGGTCAGCAGGCCGCAGGGCTGATGGTTATATTTCAACAATACGTCCAGACGGGCGAGTATCCCCTCCTGGCCCAGGTAGCTCTGGCTTTGCAGCATGGGTTGGTGCATCAGGTTGGAAAAACCCAGCATGCCACGGCTACGCAGTGCCTTCTGATAGCGCAGATCCAGTGTTTGGCTGGGGGGAAGTGCGCCGCCACCCAACATGAATACAGGGTGGCATCTCTCCTGTTGCAGGCTCCACAATATGAGTCGATCGCAGCCCAGCATCAGTTGCAGGCGCGCCAGTATCTGGCGATTTCTTGCCAGGCCAGCCGGTTGGCTCACCTGTTTTTCCAGGTCCAGCAGTGCCAGGCCGCAAGATGAGCCGGGGGGGGCAGAGTCAAGCATGCGTCGGGCACAGATGAGCCAGTAGGGGGCCGCTTCTGGCACGAACTCCAGCAGCCAGCTCTCGTTGTGTGATTGCAGGGGGAGGCAAGCGGCCTCGCCTTGGCGCAGCAAGGCCTCGATAGGCTCAGCCAGTTCTACGCCCAGTTGCTCAGGCCAGGGTAGGCGCACATTGGGTCGCAAGGCGGTTGGCAGCGGAACATCAGCCAGCAAGGAGCTCAAGAGGCCATCCTGGCGATTCAGACGCATGAAGAGGGAAACGTTTGGGCCAGGGGTGTGGCTGGCCGAGTTCAGTGATAGGTACATGCAGATGATGGCGGAGTATGACCCAGATTATGCCGAGAATACGCTATCCCGGCTTCGGGGCAAAGATGTGATTGCAAGGTAAATTAGAATCTTCTAAAGTAAACCCAATTTCGTGGCTGAGGACTCAGTATGACCAAGATCGTGATCGTAGGCGGGGTAGCCGGCGGGGCTTCGGCGGCGGCCAGAGCCCGTCGTCTTTCAGAAGATGCCCAGATAGTGGTATTTGAGCGAGGTGAGCACATCTCGTTTGCCAATTGTGGCTTGCCCTACCATATAGGAGGCGAGATAGCACAACGCCAGGCTCTGTTGTTGCAGACACCGCTGAGTTTCAAGCGTCGCTTCAATGTGGATGTCCGAGTCCACCATGAGGTGGTGGCCATAGATCGCGAGCGCAAAGAGGTCACAGTGCGTCAGACCCAGACCGGGGAGCAGAGTGTCGAGTCCTATGACAAGCTGTTGCTGAGCCCGGGAGCGGCGCCGCTCCAACCCCCCATACCGGGCCTGGATCATCCCCAAACCTTTACCCTGCGCAACATTGCCGACATGGATCGCATCATGGCGGCTCTGGCGGCGAATGGTACTCAGCATGCTACCGTGGTCGGGGGCGGTTTTATCGGTCTGGAGATGGTGGAGGCGCTTCATCAGCGCGGCATCAAGGTCACCTTGCTGGAGCTTTCTGATCAGGTGATGGCGCCATTGGATAAAGAGATGGCCAACATGGCGCACCAGACCCTGGTGCAGCATGGGGTAGATCTGCGCCTGCGTACTGGCCTGACGGCGATTGAGAGCGGGGAGCAGCAGGAGCTGGTACTGGCGTTGAGCAATGGTGAGCGCCTGACCACCCAGATGGTGATCCTGGCCATTGGCGTGAAGCCGGAAACCTGGTTGGCCGCTCAGGCGGGTCTGGAATTGGGGCCTCGAGGCGGCATCAAGGTAGATGAGGGGATGCGCACCTCGGATCCCGATATCTTTGCGGTGGGCGATGCGGTCGAGACCAAGGATTTTGTGACGGGCAAACCTGGCCTGATGCCGCTGGCGGGGCCGGCCAATCGCCAGGGGCGCATAGCTGCCGATAACATGTTGGGGCGTGACGTGCTCTACAAACGCACCCAGGGTACGGCTATCTGCAAGTTGTTTGATCTGGCGTTGGCCAGTACCGGACTCAACGAAAAGAGTCTGCAGCGTCTGGGGCTGGCCTATGAAAAGATCTATGTGCATCCGGCCAGTCATGCCAGCTACTACCCAGGGGCTCACCCGGTTTCGCTCAAGCTGCTGTTCGACCCGGTCAGTGGCCAGATACTCGGTGCCCAGGCCGTGGGTAAGGATGGGGTCGACAAGCGGATCGACGTGCTGGCGGTGGCCATGCGGGCTGGGCTCAGTGTGAATGAGCTGGAGGATCTGGAGCTCACCTATGCGCCGCCCTTTGGATCGGCGCGAGATGTAGTCAACCAGGCTGGCATGGTGGCGGCGAACGTCCTGAAGGGTGATGAGCGCCTCTGTCATGTGGCCGATGTACAGATGCGGGGCTCAAAGCAGTTCCTCTTGGATGTGCGCAACCCTGGTGAACTGACTGCTATGGGGAGCATTCCCGGAGCCGTTAACATACCGGTTGACGAGTTGCGCCATCGCCTCGATGAGTTGCCCCGGGACAAGGAGATCCTCATCACCTGTCAGGTGGGGTTGCGAGGTCATGTGGCCTACCGAATGTTGAGCAATGCTGGTTTCAAGGCCAGGAACCTCAGTGGCGGCTTCAAGACTTACCAACTGGTGGTGGCCACTTTCTAGCTAACCGCACTTCCGACTCGTCGCTATAACGCAATAGGCCCCGTCTCAGGGGCCTATTGCCTTGGTGGATGGGGCACACTCTCAGGCCGGATAGTCAAACAGCATGCCGCTTAACCTGGCCTCTTCTATGAAGTTGGGCACCTTGTTGCGTAAGCCCCAGACCGACAGTTCGCCTGCGACAAAGATGTGGCCGGGAAAGGACTCGTCATCGGTGCGGAAATCGGCGAGTTGCGAGCTGTCAAAGTCCAGCAGGTGCAGGGTGAGAATGGGGCGCAGGGCAAGAAAGAGATCCCGGGTCAGCTCTGCGCCCAGGCTGACCGGTCGCCTTGCGCTATCAAACAACCAGTTTCCCTCGCCGAGCATATTGTTGAAGAAGCCCCCGGCTTGCAGCAGGGTTTTGACCAGGGGGATGGCATCTTTGACCCCAAGGGCGGTTTGTTCGAGATTGGGGCGCCAGAAGCGGAGATCATCGATTTGGGTCAGTGTCACCATCTCTTCGAGCTTGGCAAGTGGCGTGACCTGCTCCCAGAGTGTGAGAACACCCTGCTGGATCTGCAAATTGAGATCGCTGAGCAGCTCGATGGCCTGCTCGGGTGACAGTGCGGGATCGGAGATCACATGGTTGATGGCCAGTGCCGCCTGGACATTATCGGATCCTGCCGTTTCTCTGTAATGTTCATGAGTCGGTTGGTTCATGTCTGTGCTCCCCCGCGCAAAGGAGCGGCATGGCCGACTCCTGGGATGTGGATGATGAGATGCTGTTAAGAGCGTATATCAAACTGGCGATCCCGGCAGAGAAACCCAGCGCAAAAAAGAGGTCGAGAGTGGTGCTTGCACCTTCGCCCCATCACTCCAGGTGAGTGTATTTGTCCAAAATGGCTTGATAGCGCCCATCTTTTTTCATCTGCTGCAGTACGTGATTGAATTCGGTAACGAAACGGGATGACAAGCGCTTCTTGCTCAACATGAAGAAGGCCGGGGCCGAGTAAATGGGCAGCGAGCTACGAATGATCTGCCCCTGCAGCCCCCTCTGCTTGATGGCCCAGGTGGTAGCCAGCCAATCGCCGAGAAAGCCCTGGATCCGCCCCTTTTTCAACTTGGCATAGTTTTGCTCTTCGCTGAGTACGGCCTGAATATTGTGATGACCTAATAGATTCTCAACCTCGGGGCCGTAATAGAACTCTTTGGTGACCCCCAGTAAAAAACCGTTATGCAGCAACTGGGTAATGGTCGCACCTGGCAGAGGCTGATTGGGTTGGGTCCACAGGTTTGCCATGCTGGGGCTGTAGCTCTCCGAATAGTTGGCGTACTGGGCCCGCTCCTCGTTGTAGTAGGCCTCCATGGCAATATCGGTATCGCCTTGTTGCAGCTCCTGCAACTGACGTTTCCAGGGGCGCTCTCTGAATTCCAGTTTGCAACCTAACTCCTGGGTGATCTGGGTTAATACTTCAACGGCAAAGCCCTGCATCTGACCCTGGCTATCTTGATAATGGTAGGGGGGCCAATCATCCCAGCCCACACGCAAGGTGTGGGGGCAGGATGCCAAGGCAGGAAGTGCCGTCAGCAGTGTAATAAGCCATAGCGTACGCAGGAGCATGAGTATGTGGGCCCTTGATGTTAGCTACCACCCTGAGTTTAGTCGTCAGTGGAGGTTTTGCTCTATTTCTTGTGCGATTTTACGTGCGATTTTGCGACCCACTGCAGCTTCTCTTCGCTGCACTGGCTCGGCATTATTTGAGATTCAACTGAGGCAGATTCTCAAACAGGTTTACCAGTCCCTCTGACCAGGCTCGGCGCAAGGCCAGGAAGTGGGGGTGTGCTTCATCAATCCGGTACTGTTGCGCGGCGCTGAAACTGCCTTGCGGGTAGAGCATCACATCCAGTGGCAGCCCGACCGACAAATTACTGCGCAGTGTGGAGTCCAGCGAGATGAGGGCGCACTGCATGGCTTGCTGCAGCGAGGTCTGGTAGGTGAGGACCCTGTCTATGATGGGTTTGCCATACTTGCTTTCCCCTATCTGGAAGTAGGGCGTGTCCTCTGTGGCCTCAATGAAATTGCCCTCCGGGTAGATATGAAACAGGCGAGGCGGGTAGCCGCGGATCTCGCCGCCGAGCAGCATATTACAGCCAAAATTGATGCTCCCCTGTTGCTGGCCGCCATCGCGCTGGATCACTTCGCGTATGGTGCTGCCGATCAGGGTGGCGGCCTCATAGAGGTTGGTCACGCTCATCAGGTTGGGGCCTGCCTCCTCGCAGCGCTGTCTTAGCAGACTCAGCACGCTTTGGGTGGTGGCCAGATTGCCCGCACTCTGCAACACCAGCAGACGCTCACCGGGTGTGGAGAACACACTCAGTTTGCGGAAGGTGGCGATGTGATCCACCCCGGCATTGGTGCGGGAGTCGGAGGCAAATACCAGGCCGCTGGCCAGGCGCATGGCGACACAATAGGTCATGGTTTCATCTCATCTGTGCGGCCAAGCGGTTTGCCTGGCCGCAATATTCTCACTAGCTGTTCCAAATCCTAGCTTACTCATCACAGCGACAGGGTCGTGCCAGCCGCCCCACCGCGCCAGGGATGGCGAGGTGGAAGGATGGCATGCTGGTGCCCCACGGTTGGCTTCACTCTAGTCGGTGTGAGCTGGCGTATCGGCCCAGCATAGTTAGGCTCGGTTATTCAGGCATTACTGCTGCTGTTGTTGCTGCTCCTGCGCCAGCAACTCTACGGCGGCGTGGGCCTGCATGGCTTCACTTCCACCACCATAGCGTATCCCACGCACAGGGCAGGCATCCAGATAATCTATGCCCACGGCCAGCTTCAGATGCTGGGTGGGGCGAGTGCACTGGTTGGTGACATCGAAGGTATGCCACTTGTTGTCACACCACACCTCTGCCCAGGCATGCGTGGCGACATGAGTGGTATCCGGGGTGTAGAGGTAGCCACTCACGTAGCGGGCAGGGAGCCCCAGGGTACGGCAACAGGCCAGGAAGACATGGGTGTGATCCTGACAGACACCTTCACCCGCGGCAAAGGCTTGGGCGGCATTGCAGTTGACATTGGTGCTGCCGGGTCGATAGGGCATGCGTTCCAGCAGCGCGGCCATCATCAATGGCAGCGCCGCAAGCTGTGCCTCTTCCCGTTGATAGGCAGCCGCAAAGGCACGGATGGCAGTATCGGGTTGGGTCAGGGCACTGTGACGCAAGAAGACGAGCGGGGAGATGAGCTGGGTGGCCTCCTCTTCCTCCTCCATGATCTCCACCACCCCTCGCGCCTGGATGTGCAGGGCCATATGGGGGCGATCCAGGGTCAGCACATGCAGCACATTGCCAAAACTGTCGGTGGTACAGGTGGCCCCCTCGGGCAGATCCAGCTCCCAGGAGTGGATGCGTTGACGTTTGGAGTGTTGCGGCGTGAGGCGCAGATACTGGGTGCTGCGGCTCACCTCATCCTGATAGGCATAGTGAGTGTGGTGCGCTATGGTCAGTTTCATTTACGAGGCCTCCAGATAGGCACGATGAATGCTGTCGGCGATGGCATTGATGTCATGCAAAAATTGGTTGAGGTAGTCGTGCAGCCCTTCGGCGAAGAGATCGCCTATGGTGCCAAAGCGTAGCTTGGCATGCTGCACGGCCGTCAGCAGGCGCGGCTCGCGACCGGCATCGCCCTCTATGCGTTCGAGCAGCTGCTCCACCTCCTCGACGCTGGCCCGCAGGGAGCGGGGAACTTCACTGCGCAGGATCAGGAGTTCGGCCACCAGATCCCGACTTGGACTCTGCTTATAGAGCTCTTGGTAAGCCTCATAGGCGCCGACAGAGCGCAGCAGGGCGTTCCAGCGGTAAAACTCCCGCACCGGATCCTCCTCCTGTTTCATCACCTGGTACGTCACATTCAGGATGCGGGCCGTGTTATCGGCACGCTCGATAAAGGTTCCAAGACGAATAAAGCGCAGGGTATCGCTACGCA
>JBOFBS010000424.1:0-3550 GCA_051645725.1 Aeromonadaceae bacterium
GAACTGCTGCTGGAGAGCCTGCGCAAGCATTTCCAGCCCGCCCTGTTACCACTGACGGCCAAACTGCAACATCCTGGCACGGCCCTGACCCAGTTGGTGGAGAAGCTGCAATCGCAGCTGCCGGAAACCGAGCGCGCCGCCACCATGGGCTTCATCTACCTGCAGCAGAAGGCATATGCCCAGGCCCAGTCAGCCCTGGAGCAAGCATTGCAACAGCAGCCCACCAATCGCGCCGTATTGCTCGGATTGGCCAAAACCATGGAGCAGCAACGGTTGTTTGAAAAGGCGGTTTACTACTACCAGAGAGCAACCGCAAACCACTGACTCTGTCTCTTGGACAGATAGTTGGCTGGGAGGGGGCGCTCACCTGTTGGTACCGGATGTTAAAAACAGCAGATAACGCCCCCTTGCCCTTGATGGCCAATGGCTGGCAATACCATGGGAATTGATTGCACAAAAATCATAATAAAATCAAATAGATATAGAATAATCAGCAAAATCAACAACATATAACACATTGATTTTATTGATTATTTTATTCTGATCTGGTGACTAAAGCACAACACATCTCCCTCACCTAACCCTTGGACACTTGTTCGAGTCGGGTACATGACCCAGGGAGAAGGCGCCTCTGGTCCCTGCGCCACAGGGACAACAGCGGATATTCATATCAGAGTCAGCAGCTGACTCTGATCCTGATGACAGAGCAGCTGCTGTGCCCACTTCTGTTGGCTACTTCTTAATCTTTTTGTCATTTGATTGACACATTTCCTTTTGGAAGCCAACATCGCGATTACAGGCCGACCAATTTTCCCTCGGAAGATGTAGCGAACTCCTCGCCGCCTGTGCTTTCACATCCCGGCCGGAGTAGTTCAAGATATGCACCCTCTTCCTCCCACCCAAGAGCAGCCCCGCAGCACCCTGTTGCAGCGCGCTCTGCTGCTGGTATTAGGCAGCTTGCTACTGCTTGCACTGCTGCTACCCGTCTGCCGTCTGGAGTCCCTCTACTACCCCAACTATGACCTGAACTTCGGCGATGCCGGACGGCTGGAAAACATGGGGCTCATCTATAAGAGTGATAGTCGTGGCACTTATGCTGTGATTGACGCCAACTGGCGCTTTTTTGCCGGATTTGGCAAACAAGGCTTGCTGACCTATCGCCTGCTGATGCCAAATGGCAAAGAGGCCAGTCGGGTAGATCTGACCATCAGCAAGGAGGCCGGTTTTACCCCCGAGTGTGGCGCACAGCAGCAGGGTTGTCCTATCCATATCTCCGGCAGTATCCGGGTTCCCGAAAGTGAAGTCGCTGAACAGTATCAACTGACCACAGAGCTACATCGGGAGAATGGCGAGATGGCCGGCTTCAACCAGCCACAAGTCGTTCGCCAGCTACCACCCAATGGCTTCGATTTAGTGCGAATGGCACTGAGCCTGCTGGCCACTGTGCTGATCTGCGGCTCGCTGCTGCGCATTCTGGCTCCTTCCTTGCGCCGCTCACTCTGGCGACGGGCGGCGAGCTGCCTGTTGCTGGGAAATCTGGCATTTCTGATCCTGCATGCCAGCTTCAGCTTCCGCTTCAGCGAATTTCTGGTCTGGTCCGAATACCGGATTGAACAATACTACCTCTCCCTGGCACTGATGGTGCTCGGCTGGACCTTCAGTGTGCTGGTGGGTCGCCATCTCTATATGGGACTACTCTACACCTGCCTCTTCGCCATCGGTCTGCTCGCCAACTTTGCCAAGCTCAATGTCTACGGTATCCCGTTGGGCGGCGATGACTTGAGCAATCTGGGTAGCCTGCTGGAAATCCTGGTTGAGCAGCATCCTCTGATACTCTGGTCTGTGGTCATCGTCATGCTCGGCGTGATCTGGAAACTGAAATTATCCGGTTGGATCCTGCGGAGCGTGGCTGTGCTGATCGCCTTCTTCGGTTTCAGTGTGTTCGCCACCCAGGCCAGTCTCAAGGTGCTGGGTCCCAACATCAATTACTTCAAGCACGAGATCCAGTACCACAGGGATATGGTCCGCCGAGGTCCATCACTCTACCTCTATGATCTCATTAACGAACTGGTGTCCAAGAAGACTATCTTCTCCTACCCGATACCGGCTCCATCGCCGCTGCAAAACATAGAAGCCTTGCCAGCCACCCCGATTAGCCCACAGTTTGATGTGGTTGTGGTGATGCAGTACGAAGCCCTCTGGCTGGGATGGCAGGGCGGCATCTGCCAGCCAGCCCCCACCCTGACCCTGCCGGCAACGGTGCAGAGTTATCATAACGAGATCCACTCGCCTACCACTGGCGGCATGACAGTACTGGCCGAGTTTGAAATGAACACGGGTCTGCCAGTCGGTATCCTCAAGCAGGGCATAGTGCCCTACTACTACCTGTCGGAAAAGGTGCCTGGGCTGGCAAGAACCGCACTGGAGTCGGGTTTCCAGACCACCTTCCTGCACCCCTTCAAGCAAGGCTTCTGGGGACGGGAAATGGCAATACCAGCCCTGGGTTACCAACAGCAGCGGTTTGAGAGTCACTTCACCGCCCTGCAACAAAAAGGGCTCTATACCAGTGATCATGCTGTCGTGGCCAATATCATGGAGCAGGTGGAAAAGTCTGCCTCACCACAATTTATCTATGCGGTAACCATGCAGGGTCATGGCCCCTTCAATCAACAGCGTTACGGTAGCCAACAACTCAAGGGGGCCTGTCCTGACTTGAGTGACAGCAACCGTGAAATGCTCGATACCTACTACACAGGGGTGGTGGATGCGATGGCCTCCCTGCAATGGTTGCTCACGCAACTGGACAAGAGTGGCAAACGCTATCTGGTGTTGGCCTTTGGAGACCACCAACCCTATCTGATGGGCGCCGGAGAGCTGGTCCTGCCACCTCATGCCAAGACAGAGCAAACCTTCCGCATCCCCTTCATGGCGTTTACCCAGCAAGGCTCTCTGGATCTGGCCAGCTACTACGCGCCTGTCCGGCAACTGTTCCAGGCTAACCAGCAGACCATTGCGCTATTGCAGGGCTCGGCCCCCCACCAGTTCGATGGGTTGCTGCATCCGGTTCTTGGCGCAGAGAAAAACTTCGATCTGCGCAATTACCAGCTGCAGATAGAGCGGACCTTCCGCGCCGAGGTGCTACCTCAACACAAGGCTGTCACCCATCATTGAGCCATTCTGGTTCATCATCAGGAGCACAAAGCTTGTGCTCCTCCAAATAGTGCCGCGCACTATTTTGGGGCTCCAGATAAGTGCCTAGCTAGACTGTGGGCTTCTTCTCCCCTCCGTTTAAAATGTCCGATTTACCATTTTAAATCATATGGTTATATACATAAAAAGCGATAAATCATGGCATTGGTACGTTTTTTGTATATGCTCGCCAGCTCGCACCAGATTTGCGCCCTATCCTGGCACCATCAAGTCTGCTGCCCATGTTTTGCCCATAAATAGTTCATTAAATGCCCAAACAAGAGGCATCAATCAACACAGAGTAAAGATGGAGGTCAGTTGTGGATGAAGTAAAAAATGCCGTCACAGTCTTGTCGACGAG
>JBOFBS010000425.1:0-6806 GCA_051645725.1 Aeromonadaceae bacterium
CGAAACGCCACGGTGGCACTGGGTGATAAGCGTACAGCGTAAATCTGGTGTAAATATTACAAGCATAGAGCGCAGTAGCAACAGGATACCACATTGAAGACTAAATGTAACTTCGCATAATCTATATTATGTTAAATACAATGACCAACTAACTGAGGGTATTGGAGTTTTTCAGTTTGAGCGTGAGATCTGATCTCATAATCGTTTTATTCACGAAACTCAGGTGTGGCCCAGATGTGAGATAAGTTGGATGCTTGTTTAGCAACAGCTAATCGATGTGGTTTTAAAACAGTGGTGAGACTTCTGGTCACTGGGGTTCTGAGGTGAGTGTCTCTGATAACACGAGCGGGTATGCATGGCTGTGACCTTGGAGTTGAAGGTTGTTCTAAAAAAGGCCGACTTTGTCGGCCTGATATCAGTGTGACCTTCCCATTTCAGGTCAGCCCGCTACTCAGTGGCTTAATCCTGATTGATGCGGCTGGCAACGGCCCCCTGCTGGCTCTTGTACTTGGCATTGGCGCGTTTGTTATAGGGGCGCGCGGCTGGGCCGGAGAGCACCTCAAAGTTCAGGGCGCCAATGACCATCTTGGGGCGCAACGCCAGTGGCAAACGACCGCCATTGTAGAACTCCAGCACTATGCGGCCAGACCAGCCCGGATCGATGCGGTGGGCCGTCACATGGACCATCAACCCCAGACGTGCTAATGAGGAACGGCCATCCAGCCAGCCGACAATGTTTGCAGGCAGGGTGACAGATTCGAGCGTAACAGCCAGCGCCAGCTCACCAGGGTGCAGGATGAAGGCTTCACCATCCGGTATGATGATCTCGTCACTCATCACCCGATTGATGGCATCGGCCACCTCCTCTTTCGGGCCACTCAGATCGATATAGGCTGCGGTGTGGGCCTGAAAAACCCGAAACTCATTACCCAGCAACACATCAACGCTGACTCCGCTGATCCGCTCCTGCTCGGGCGCAGGCTCGATGATGATGGTGCCATCGGCCAGATACTTCTCGATATCGCTATCGCAAAGACGCATTCCATTACTCCTGAAGAATTAGGGCTGGTTAACCCAGCAACATATGGCGGATCCGAGACTTGATCATGTCGATGGCTATCCGGTTACGGCCACCACGCGGCACTATGATGTCCGCATACTGTTTTGACGGCTCGATAAATTGCAAGAACATGGGGCGGACAGTGTTTTGATACTGCCGGATCACCGACTCCATGTTGCGTCCCCGCTCCTCCACATCCCGCACCAGACGCCGGATGAGGCAGATATCCAGGGGGGTATCCATGAAGATGCTCACATCCATCAACTCACGCAGACGCGGTTCATTGAGTAGCAGAATACCCTCGAGAATAATGATCCGTTTCGGACTAAAAGTGTGGGTCTCGGCCACCCGGGTGTGTTCGCTATATGAATAGCGTGGTATCTCTACCGCCTCCCCTTTGAGCAATTGGGTGAGGTGATGAGCCAATAGATCATGATCAAAGGCATTGGGGTGGTCATAGTTGGTCTTGACCCGCTCCTCCATGCTCATGTGGCTTTGATCTTTGTAGTAGCAATCTTCCGTGATCACACCGATCTGATCTTCGCCCAATTCACCAACCAGCTCATCAAAAATAGTATGGGCAATCAGGCTCTTACCTGAGGCAGAAGCCCCGGCAATTCCAATGATCACACAGGAGCGTTGCATTTCGGTCATGGCAAATAGTCTCAAACTCGGCATTCAGCTGCCGATTATACAAAATTATGCCGACAAGCAGAAGAATCGGCTTATCCATCACACATTTAGCTCTGATTAAGAGTAAATATGCTGCTCGGCACACTTTTCCCGCCAAAATAGAGCTGCGCAGCAAGCTTGCGAGCCATCTGACGGTAGCGTTGGGCAAACTCTCCTTGCGGCTCCGCCACCAGGGGTGGGAGACCGGCATCCATGTTTTCCCGTATCTGGATGGCCAGAGGCATCTGCCCCAGCAGGGCTATCTCATATTGGGAGGCCAGGCGTTCAGCCCCACCACTGCCGAACAGTGGCTCATGGTGACCACACTGGCTGCAGATGTGGTAGCTCATGTTCTCAATGATCCCAAGCACGGGGATCGAGACCTTGCCAAACATGGCGATCCCCTTTTTGGCATCGGCTAATGCGATGTCCTGGGGCGTTGTCACCACGACGGCGGCAGTCGTCGGCACCTGTTGCGCCATGGTGAGCTGTATATCACCTGTGCCGGGCGGCATATCCACAATAAGGTAGTCCAACTCGCCCCAGCGGGTTTCATGCAGGATCTGCTGCAGTGCCTTGCTGGCCATGGGGCCACGCCATACAGCGGCTTCCTCCTCTGGAACCAGATACCCCATGCTGTTACTGGCCAGGCCATACGCCATCACAGGCTGCATGAATTTCCCGTCATGGGAAACCGGGCGCTGATCGGCGGTACCCAGCATGATGGGAAGAGAGGGACCGTAAATATCCGCATCCAGTATGCCGACGCGAGCCCCCTCCAGCTGCAGTGCCAGGGCCAGATTAACGGCAGTAGTTGACTTCCCTACCCCACCCTTACCCGATGCTACGACCACTATGTTACGCACCCCGGGTATGCCCGGCGTCTGTGTCGTCCGAGCCAGGGTGGCCACATCCTGGTGATACTCCCACTTGACTTGAGTAACCCCGGCTAGCTGGCATAAACCAGGCTCCAGAGTGTGCAACGACTCCAGCAAGCCTTTGGCGGCGAAGGGTAAGCGCAGGGCCACGCAAAGCACGCCATCCTTAAGCTGACTATCTAGAACAAAACCGGCCGAGTAGAGATCGCGGGACCACCCTTCGGGTTGAAACTGACTTAGTAGGCTGGCAAAGTCATGCGGCATGCCTCTTCTCCCCATAGCGTTACGCCGTGGCTTGTTAACAATTTGTATAGCCTCAGTCTACAAGAAAATGGCCGCGAGTGGACAATTGCAGTGCATGGAGCAATCCGTCTAGGCAGCCGTGCGCCTCTTCGGGTAACATGGTCGTCCATTTCATTTCCCTACAAAGACAGGAAC
This sequence comes from Aeromonadaceae bacterium, assembly GCA_051645725.1. Lineage (GTDB taxonomy): Bacteria > Pseudomonadota > Gammaproteobacteria > Enterobacterales > Aeromonadaceae > Pseudaeromonas. The sequence goes on from JBOFBS010000425.1 coordinate 3,049, forward strand.
TATGGCCAACGCAGCTCGTAAAATTCTGGTTACCTGTGCCTTGCCTTACGCAAACGGCTCCATTCACCTCGGCCACATGCTGGAACATATCCAGGCGGACATCTGGGTGCGCTATCAACGTTTGCGTGGCAACACCATCCACTTCATCTGTGCCGATGATGCTCATGGCACGCCCATCATGCTCAAGGCACAGCAACTGGGGCTCACCCCAGAGCAGATGATTGCTGATGTCTCACAGGAGCACCAACGGGATTTTGCTGGTTTTGGCATCAGTTTCGATAACTACCACTCTACTCATAGCGATGAGAACCGGGAGTTGGCCAGCCTTATCTATACCCGTCTGCGCGATGGCGGCTTTATCAAGAGCCGTGGCATCTCTCAGCTGTTTGACCCGGAAAAGCAGATGTTCTTGCCGGACCGCTTCGTGAAGGGAACCTGTCCCAAGTGCAAGGCCGTCGAGCAATATGGTGACAACTGCGACGTCTGTGGTGCGACCTATAGCCCGACTGAGCTGATCAACCCCAAGTCCGCGGTTTCCGGGGCGACCCCTGTCATGAAGGAGACTGAACACTTCTTCTTCGATCTGCCGCAGTTTGAATCCATGCTCAAAGGGTGGATCACTTCAGGTGCGCTGCAAGAGGAGATGGCTAACAAGCTCAACGAGTGGTTTGAGTCCGGCCTGCAGCAGTGGGATATCACTCGTGATGCTCCCTACTTCGGTTTTGAGATCCCCGATGCTCCCGGTAAATACTTCTATGTCTGGCTGGATGCGCCGATCGGCTACATGGGCTCCTTCAAGAACCTGTGCGGCAAGCGCACGGATCTGGATTTTGCCGAGTATTGGAGCAAAGAGAGCCAGGCCGAGCTATATCACTTCATCGGTAAGGATATCCTCTATTTCCACTCTCTCTTTTGGCCTGCCATGCTGGAGGGATCCGGTTTCCGCAAGCCGACCAATGTCTTCGTTCACGGCTATGTCACAGTCAACGGCGCCAAGATGTCTAAATCCAAGGGTACCTTCATCAAGGCTGGCACCTATCTGCAACATCTGGATCCGGAATATCTGCGCTACTACTACGCCGCCAAGCTCAATAGCCGCATAGATGATTTGGACCTGAACCTGGAAGATTTCGTGGCCCGCGTCAATGCCGATGTGGTCAACAAGCTGGTCAACCTGGCTTCACGTACCGCCAGCTTTATCACCAAGCGCTTTGATGGCAAGCTCGCGGCAGTCAATGCCGAACCGGCACTCTATGCCGAGTTTGTCGCCGCTCGTGAGCGTATCGCCGAGGCATACGAGGCGCGGGAATTCAGCCGTGCCATCCGCGAGATCATGGCGCTGGCCGACATAGCCAACCGCTATGTCGATGAAAAAGCCCCTTGGGTCATTGCCAAGCAAGAGGGGCGCGAGGCCGAGCTGCAAGAGGTCTGCTCCGTCTCCTTGAATCTGTTCCGGGTGTTGATGACCTATCTGAAGCCTGTCTTGCCACAGCTGGCCGAGCGCAGTGAAGCCTTCCTGGGCGAAACCTTGAGCTGGGATGGGATAGATCACCCCTTGCTCAACCATACTCTGGCCCCCTTCAAGGCACTGTTCAACCGCATCGATCCCAAGAAGATTGAAGAGATGGTCAACGCCTCCAAGGAAGATCTGGTGGCGGAGACCAGCAAGAGCCAGGGCAGCAAGTCACAACATCAAAGTGCGCCGGGTAAGGATAATGCCGAGGTCGAACCCATAGCCGCCGAGATTGCATACGATGACTTTGCCAAGATCGATTTGCGCATAGCGCGGATTGTCAGCGCCGAGCTGGTTGCCGATGCTGACAAACTGCTGAAGTTACAACTGGATATAGGTGGTGAAACCCGTCAGGTGTTTGCCGGTATTCGTTCCGCCTACGACCCAGCCACCCTGGTGGGTAAGCTGACTGTCATGGTTGCCAACCTGGCGCCGCGCAAGATGCGTTTTGGTATGTCAGAAGGGATGGTGTTGGCTGCCGGACCGGGTGGCAAGGATCTCTATATCCTGGAGCCTCATGAGGGCGCCCAACCGGGTATGCGTGTTAAATAATCCCATGCCTGAATAAAACGGCCCATCTGGGCCGTTTTTTCCTTCACATACCCCGACGGGCCACCCCTCGGTCGGTAAGGCGATATAAGGAGTGAAATCGTGATCTGGTATCTCTTGGTCGGAGTGAACTTTATGCTCCTGGCCGTGCTAACAAGCCGCTTCCAGAGCTCGGCTCCCCAGGCTACCCAGCAGCTGCGACTCAATAGAAAAGCCGCCATCATGATGCTGTTGGTGACCAGTGGACTCTTCTACCCTTTGCTCATTGCCTACTTTCATCTTTACCCCATCAGCTCTCCCCGACACTTCACCACCACGCTCTTGCTGTGGTTCATCTCGCTAAACGGTGTGGTGTTGACGCTGTTCTCGAGTCGCTTGGTGGAGTACCTTCCCCTTCCCTTTACTAAGGGCATGCTCGGGAAATGGCTGCTACTACTGGGTAGCTCAGCGATAGGTGCCGGGATATTGATGCACAGAGAAATGGCATCTGGCTCCCTGCTCTCGGCCTGGACGCCGCTGTTTTGCCTGCTAGGCAGCCTATGCTGCTATTCATTCTGGTATTTGATACTGCAAATTCCGGCCCAGATCCGGCTGCGTCAGCAAACCGCACGGTAACTACAGACCTAACCATAGGAGCCTTCATGTTCTCATTGACCCGTTTTGCCAGCATGCCTGCGCCTATGCTGGTGAGTCTGGTAAATACTCAGCTCAGAGATCACTTTGACTCATTAGACGATCTCGTGGCATATCACGACATCAGCTCAGGTGAATTGTGCCAACACTTGGCAAACGCCAATTACCACTATGATGCTGCCCAGAATCAATTCAAGGAGAAATAGTTCTTAAGGTATGCAGAAGCTTGAGAGGCTAAAAAAGCAGAGCAGAAAGAAGAAGAGACGTTTTCAGGGCCAGGAGAAGAGAAGCTGAGTGTAGCAACGCGCTCCTGGCACTAGATTGCGATGGGAGAACGCAACCCCATCAAAAGATATCTGAGCCGATACAGTGTTTACGTTCGATAGGCACGAGATCCACCCCAGCGTCAGCGTTTCGGCTTGTCCACTCTTTACGCCATTCTGCGGCGACAAAACGCTCGGGCCAATACTCAACCTGTCGCACAATTCTTTCGTCACGAACCGTACTGAAGGTGACTAGCCTGGCCTCCTGGATCCCATCCGTAATCTTTACATCCGACACCACACGCTCACCATCAGCAAGCAAGCTCTCTATTTCAAAGCTCCAAGGGCCGAACGAAGGAAAATGGATGTTGACCATCGCATAATTCCAGCCACCACGAATAGTTTCACCGGACTGAGGCAAAAAACATTCAAATTCATCAGCTAACCAATCACTTGCTGCTAGAAAATCATTCGAATGCATACATTGCCAGAAGGCGAGTACCACATCTTGGGGTTTCATCATCTACCACCTCGTAGTAGGGCTCAGATACAACACAACTGCAGTTGTTATACAGTGATATGACTTTTTACTCAGGTTTCATTCGGAAGTCAACTTATGCTCACTGTAAGAAATATACTCGCCCTCGCGGATTAGTCCCCTAGCGGTTATGACAGTAGCTTGGTTATTTTCTTACAGCAAAATCAGCATAAGTGCACAATTTTCCCGAAATGTTCTAGATATCAAGTAATTACGACTCATCCGAAACACAGGTAGCCAATGAATAGCCGATTACTGCACA
>JBOFBS010000426.1:0-4136 GCA_051645725.1 Aeromonadaceae bacterium
CGGCGGCACAGGTCGCTATGCTGCCACAGTGGCAAGGCGGATTCAGGCTGGCTCAAGCCTCCCCTCGACTGGCGAGGCCTCCTGCGCCAGCAGCTCCTCGCAAAACTGGCGCAACGGCATCGGGCGGGCAAACAGGTAGCCCTGAAGATAATCGACCCCCTTGGCCCTGAGGTAGTCAGCCTGACGCTCGGTCTCCACCCCTTCCGCCACCAGCGCCAGTCCGAGTCGGGTCGCCAAGTCGATCACGTTGTCCACGATATGTTCCGAGAGCGACTCGGTGCCGATGCGGGCGATAAAGGACTTGTCGATCTTGAGGTAATCCACATGAAACTGCTGCAAGTAAGCCAGGCTGGAGTGGCCGGTGCCGAAGTCGTCGATGGCGAGTTTGACCCCCATCTCGTCCAGCTGACGAAACAGGGAGAGAGTCTGGGGATCGGACATCAGCAGCTCCCGCTCGGTCAGCTCCAGCACCAGAACTACCTTGCCCGGCGCAAAGTGGCCTAGGAAGGTGCGGCACTCGGCCAGCAGGGCAAAATCGTGGCAATGGGCCGCGCTGATGTTGAAGCTGATATGAAAGCCATCGGGCAACTGCGCCTGAACCCGATTCAACCGTGTAGCTACCAGCTTCATGATATGGGTGGTCATGGGGACGATCAGTCCCGACTCTTCCGCTTGCGGGATAAAGAGGTCGGGCCGGATCACCCCTTCATTGGCATGTTGCCAGCGCATCAGCACCTCTGCCCCCATCATCTTGCCATCGTGGCTGGCAATCTGCGGCTGCAGATAGGGAACAAACTCCTTGGCTCGCAAGGCGCGTCGCAGCTCATCCGTTGGCGAACCGGGGCGCCCCAGCACCCACCATACCAGCCAGGCCAGCAGCGTAGAGGTTGCGGCCAGCCACAGCAACGCCTGATGCCTGGCGTCCCACAGCGACTTCCAGTAGACCGGCATGGCATAACCGGCGTGAATGGTGAAAGGATAATGGGATGAGCCGAGGGCGAGACTGGTTCTGCGATGCAGGGTGGGCGCTTCATTGAGATAGCGACCCGACGCGTCGAGCCAGGCTGACCCCACCTGCAGATAGAGGGCGCTGGACTTGCCACTCAGAGAGAGCATGAAGCTGAGCTGGGTGCTGTCGATGGCGCTCAATGCAGCATTCCTGCCCTGTTCGGTTCGCACCACTATCAACGGGTGATTCTGCCGCACCCGATTGCCACTCATCAGCAACAGCTTGTTGCCGGTATAGATCGACCTGTCATCGGCATCACTCACCGCGCCGAACAGGGAGGTACAGCTGATGATGCCGTCGCGCACCAGATTGACCGAACGCAGAAAGGGCTCGATGGCCACCTTTTTGCGCAATACCAGCAGGTTCTCGTCACAGGGCGCATTGACCAGTGGCAATACCGAGCGATTGGCCTGCTCCGCATGATCCAGCATCGCCTCCAGCAGGGTTCTGGCCTTGTGGGCCGAGGCGCTGGAATCCGCTTTCAGATCCTGCATATAGTTGCTGTGGATGATCCAGCCGCCCGCCAGCAGTGGCAGGACGAAGACCAGCAAGGCGCCGCCGAAGCGTAACCGGGTTCGGGAAAGATCGATCCTGAACAAAAACATAAAGAACCACGCCGCAATTCGTCGGGCCAGCCCGCACAAGCCAAAGAGAAAAGAAGTCATCTCACACCGATAGCGGAGCACTATTTCTTCGCGACCGGTCATAACCAGACAACATAACGCAAAGCGTTTATAAAACGAACTATAAGGTGTACTCAGGGATGATTCATGCAGCAAACAGCCCCGAACGGATCAATTCCACCTCAAACCCTTCTCATCCTGCAATTCCTTCTCCCAATAGCCCCTTGTGAAGAGATTAACTACAGGCCAGAGCGGTTAACCCTGATAGTTTAAAATAATGTTGGAAGAGCCCTTCCTTGGTAGTTCAGGTGATCAAATTCACACAACTGGATGACCGTCATAATAATCCAGTAAATGCAACAAAATTAACCTACGCGCTCAATCAACACTCTATTATTATCAACTCACCAAAATAAGCAGCTGCAAATAATTATGTTTGCCACTGATTAACTTCACCTGCAGACATATAAATACCTATCAATAACCCCACCCATTCTTGCCAAATATTGGCGAAGAAAGATATTGCACAATCATAAATGACATAACCTTGCCAAGGAGTCAGGTCATGAAAAGTAAACTAACGCCACTGGTCATAGCGCTCACCATAGCACTATCTGGCTGTGACAGTGATTCGACCACCAGTTCTGACAACGCTCGTCCGACACCTGATAAATCGCTCATCCAGTATATAAACCCATTTATCGGTACCGGTGCTGATGGCCACACCTTCCCTGGAGCCGTCTACCCGGGTGGACTGGTGCAGCTCTCCCCTGATACAGAGATGGAGGGTTGGGGCTCTGCAGCAGGTTATTTTGACCATGGCAAGCTATCGGATATTCCAGTTTATGGCTTCTCTCATACCCATTTGTCAGGCACTGGCATCACCGATCTCGGTGATATTCTCGTTTTGCCGTTTACCGATAAAAACAATACTACTTACAACACGTTTGATAAATCCAATGAGCAAGCTGAGGCGGGCTACTACTCGGTCATTCTTAACAACGGAAAAATCAAGGCAGAGTTAACAACGTCAGCTCGGGTCGGATATCATAAATATACCTTCCCCAAAGGCAGCACGCCCTCAATTAAACTCGACCTTGATCACACACTGAATAAGAGCTGGGGCAATCGCACCACTATTGGCGATATCGAGTTTGTCGATGAATACACCGTTCGTGGCAAGCGCAGTTCGGATGGCTGGGCCAACAACCAACACATCTATTTCTACGCAAAATTCAGCCAGCCAGTGGTCAAGGCCAGCGTCGTTGTCGATGACGTAACAACCGAAGCGACCTTGAAACAGGATGCATTCAGGGGAACTAAAACCATCGCCTATCTGACTTTCAGTCCCAGTGAACAACCGCTCGAACTGAAGGTCGGGATCTCCCCCACCGGAGTAGAAGGAGCGCAGAAAAATCTGGAAACCGAGGTGCCTGGTTGGGGTTTCGAGGCTCAGGTAGCCAGCAACCAGCAGGCCTGGCATGGCGAGCTGGAAAAAGTGAACGTGAGCGGAGGCACTCAGGCCCAAAAAGAGATCTTCTACACCGCCATGTACCACTCCCAGATTGCCCCGATGATTTTCCAGGATGTGGATGGCAAGTACCGTGCAATGCGCACTCAGGAGATCAAGGATGCCGGAGCCATCCCCAACTACTCCGTCTACTCCATGTGGGACACTTTCCGGGCACAGCATCCGCTGCAAACCATCATCAACCCTCGTAAAGCCGAGGAGTATGTCAACGACCTGATCCGCAAGTACAAGGATGGTGGCATTTTGCCCAAGTGGGAGCTGCACGGCCATTACACCGGCACCATGATTGGCTTTCCTGCCATCTCCATCATTGCGGATGCCATGGTCAAGGGGATGAATGTCGATGCCCAGGAGGCTCTGGAAGCCGCCGAGTATACCGCCCGCTATCACAAGAAAGCGGAGTTCCCGGACTGGACCGAAGATCAGAACATAGGCGCGGCCAGCATTGCCCAGCTCGAGGTATACGAGCAGAACGGCTATGTGCATTGGGGATACTGGAATTCCACCTCCTATACTCTGGAGTTTGCTTACGGCGACTGGGCACTCTCGGAAATCGCCCGCATGGCGGGTAACAACAAGGTTCAACAGGAGTTCCTCAATCGCTCGAACAACTACCTGAACCATTGGGATGCCAAAACCGGCTTCTTCCGCCCCAAAAACCACCCTGACAGCTGGAACCCGCACCGCCCGGCCAGTCAATTCAATCAACCGGTGGATGAAAAATCACCTGACTGCAAGCTGGAAATGGTCAACAAGCCGGATGGTACCAGCGTAGAGATGCGCGTCTGTCCGCTATTGCCGTTTGATCCCTACTATGTGGACGAGTTCGCCTACACCGAGGGCAACAGCTGGCAATGGAAATTCCAGCCGCTGCACGCATTCAAGTGGCTCAAGGCGGAAGTGGGTGGAGAAAAGGGTCTGCGCGAGGATCTCGATGAACTGTTCAACGCACGCTCATCCAATAGCGGTGAAG
>JBOFBS010000427.1:0-3025 GCA_051645725.1 Aeromonadaceae bacterium
CTATCCCTGAGTATTGGCAAGCCCATCGATGATACGCCTGGCAGCGAAAAGCTGGGGGCACAGGATCGCAGACCAAACAGCAATAACGCCAACAGAGCCAGCAACAACAGCGGCCAGAACAACCAACGCCAGCGACTCCACCAGCCCCCGGTCTGGATTATCGGTGTTACCGGCTGGGCATACATGGGGATTGCCGGCACCGAGCCTGTTGATGGCACTATCTCAAACGCAGGGGCAAGCTCTGCGACGGGGGCACTCGCGGCTACTCCCGGCGTAGTCAAGCTCGGGCTCACAGGCTTTAGCCAGTGCATCGGGTCACGTTGTTCGTCGTTATCGTGCACAAATCCCCAAAACGTGATTACCAATACCCCATCCACCAGATAGACAAAATCCTGATCCGGAAAATTGACTACCTGTTTGAGCAAACTTGCAAAGACCCGCTTGTCGCCACCGCTGTCCTTGTTATCAGTGGTCAGCAGCTGCTCGCTCAGTGCCTGCACCGCTAGCTTAAAGGATTCAAGCTGCGAGTAAGCAGCCGCTCGCTCAAACTCAGTGGCACTGTTCCATGGGATCACATCTCCCGCAAAACTACTGTACCAGTCGGTTCTATCCCCCCCTTGATGGTTTTGCGGAATTGCCAAATGGCGTGCAAGATCGCGCCCCGTATCCAGACGACGAATGGTCTCCCGTAATTGGGAAGCCATACGGTAGACAGGGAACCCCGTCTCACCGAGCGCCTTAAACGCGGAATTATGACCACTGCGTAGTAATGGACCCTGGATGGAATCCTGCATCTATAAACCCTCAAAAAATCTAATTATGTTATGGCGAGACTCAGCCCTTGTGACAGCAGGACCGCTCAACCTTTACCCTTGGTTGAATGCCACTCTAGCCCCCATCCAAACGCCTTATCGATGCTCTTTCGATCGTCAAAATACTGGTTTATCCGTTCAACTTTGATCGCGCCATCAACATTGATTAACCGAGCGATGACACTAACGGGCATATTTTCCCCCCCTTCGGTCAAACGAGTCGTAATGGGTGGTTGACCGGGAATATGGATGGTGATGGTGGCCAGAGTATTTTGCCAATTGGAAGCACCGCTATAGATGAAGGCATAAATCAGCACCTCATCGAGCTGCTGCCAATGAGAACCGTTAATTAGCAACCACTCCCCATGACTGTTGTCCCCACTACGATCATCTCCCTCCAACGCCACATAAGGCACGTTGTCATAATCACCAAACAGACGACTGAGCGCTTCAACCCCGGTTTTTTTCTGATTTTTCAGCCGAACAAAAGCAGCGACATCCAGATCAATCGCACTGTCTGGGTTAGGGTTACTCCAATTGAGATTGACCTGAATACGGCCATAATCGTGTTGCTTGACTAGGCTGACGTTGGGCTGTTCTTTGGTCAACTCGGTTAGCGGCTTACCACTAGAGGGAAGATCAACTGGGAATAACGCAGGCCAGCGACTCAGCAGCAGGCACCCTAGTAGCAGTGCCAAGAATATCGCAGCCAGACAGCCATAATGCCTGGCGGTAATCCGGTGCCCCTTGTGAAGCCTCGGGGTGGGTTCTTCTAGCTGAATTGGGTCTGCAGGCTGTTGCGGGATCCCCCAGTGAACCAACACCGGCTCACCATTGATGCCGTAGCACGCGAGTTGTGGTGTCTGCTTGAGCAAGTTATGCAGTCGCTCGGCAGGAACTGGCTCACCACGGCGAACCAGCTCTTCTGCCAGTTGACGGATCGCCTCTTGACGAAGCAGACATTTCTCCTGCAGCATGGCTTGTTCTGTAGCAGGGAGCGCATTCAGCAGTATGGGTTGCCCTTCACGCTCGCTCCACCACTCCAGATTACCATCGCGGCTACGACGCGCCGTCGCAAACAGGCTGGTAATTAGGGGAGGAAAATAACGACAGAGTACTGCAAGGCTCTGCTCATAATTTTCGAGCGCTTTTTCGTCAATCGGAAAATCCGATATTATTCGCTGCATAAAGAGACTTCATATCCAAAAGCGCGCTAAAGAGTGCTTGCTAACAAACACTCTGCTGCCAAGATGGCCTTAAGCTAGGTCGAAAAAATCAGCTCTAATAACCCAGACTTTGATTCAGCTCTTTAACCTTGGCTTCAAGGAGCGCAGCCTCCTCTCGCCTTGCTGCAACTTGAGCTGCATTATCATTTGAGGAGGGAGTGAACTGCTGTTCGGCCTGGGACAGAGCGCTGATTTGCTGCTGCAGCCCGACTTGGTTACCACCTTTAACTTTTAGTTGGGCAACCAGTTGACTCAAGGAGGCTTTCAATGCCTGCTGATCAGCCTGCTCTTGTGCCAGTGTTGTGTTTGAACGCAGCTTACGGCTTTCCATGTCGGTCAAAATTTGATGCGATAGTGCGTTGAGTTCCTGATTTCGTTGCAGCTGTTGCTCTTGGTCGTTGACCTTTTGGCGGTATCCTCCAGAGGAATCACAACTCATTTTTGTGAGGAGGCTAGCGCTACGGTTGGAAGGATCGCAATCAGCGGGAGTTGTGGCACAACCAGTTAATACCAGCAAGCTACTCAGATAGACGGCTCTAAATTTCATAATATTTTCCTATCAACATCCAGATAGACCCGAGATATTGACGACTCCCTTAACGATAATGATGTAATGGTTGATATTTAACCAACTGTGATAGCGCTGCGCTGGTCATAGAGGGCATTAACCTCTTTCTCTAATACGGCAATCTGCTTGTTCAGCTCAAGCACTTTGGTATTGACCATTGCCAACTCAGTCTCGGTTGCCTCACTCTGCTCGCTTTTGGCCACTTGCTGATACTCGGTCGCCTTCTTACGCATATTGGTCAACTCTTTGTTGAGTTGAGCCAGATCAGCATCGACTTTGCCAAGCTGGCGCTGCGCTACTGCCTTGTCAAAACCCGCTTTGTCTTTATCCTGAGCAATTTTGGTCAACGTTTTACTATTATCAGCAATGACCTGCTTGGCAGTATTTGTGCGGGCGACTACAACCTCGGTGTCTTTTTG
>JBOFBS010000428.1:0-7481 GCA_051645725.1 Aeromonadaceae bacterium
TGATTGCTCGCTATGCCCAGGCGGAGGTTGAGCGTGTCTCGGCCGTCACCTCTGGGGTCAAGGAGATCAGGGCCGCCATCGACAAGGCGCGCGATAACAAGTTTCGTGGGATTCGGACTCTGCTTTTTGTCGATGAAGTGCATCGCTTCAACAAGAGTCAGCAAGATGCCTTCTTGCCCCACATAGAAGATGGCACCATCATCTTCATCGGGGCTACCACGGAAAATCCCTCTTTTGAGCTCAACAACGCTCTGCTCTCCCGCGCTCGGGTCTATCTGCTCAAGCGGCTGGATGATGACGCCATCGAGGCCATGATCCAGCAGGCGCTCACTGATCCGCGGGGTCTGGCCTCGGAACCACTGGAGTTTGCAGATGGGGTGCTCAAGGCCCTGGTGCAGCTGGTGGATGGCGATGGTCGCAAGGCCCTTAACTATCTGGAGTTGCTCAACGATCTTGCCCCGGAGCGGCAGGGACGTAAGCTTATCGACCGCCAGCTCCTGGCCGAGGTGACGGGCGAGAAGATGGCGCGTTTCGATAATCAGGGGGATCTCTATTACGATCTCATCTCGGCGGTGCATAAATCTATCCGCGGCTCGGCGCCTCAGGCTGCACTTTATTGGTATGCCCGTATCGTGACGGCCGGGGGCGATCCACTCTACGTGGCGCGTCGTTTGTTGGCCATCGCTTCGGAAGATGTGGGGAATGCCGATCCCAAGGCGATGCAGGTGGCGCTTGCCGCCTGGGATTGCTTTACCCGAGTGGGGCCTGCCGAGGGGGAGCGGGCCATAGCCCAGGCGATTATCTATCTGGCTTGTGCCCCCAAGAGCAATGCTGTCTATACCGCTTGGAAGGCGGCGCTGAGTGATGCCAAGGAACTGCCTGATTATGAGGTGCCACCTCACCTGCGCAACGCACCGACCCGCTTGATGAGCGAGTTGGGGTATGGTGCCGAATACCGCTATGCCCATGATGAGCCAGGTGCCTATGCCGCCGGTGAGTGCTTCTTCCCGCCTGAGCTGGCGGACCGACACTATTATCAGCCCAGCGAGCGTGGTCTGGAGAAGCAGATAGCTCAGAAGTTGGCCTATCTCGCCGAGTTAGATAGCATGAGCCCACTACAGCGTTATCGTAAATAGTGAGGCCTGTTGTGCTCCCCTCGTAACAAGCCAAGGGAAAATCTGGATGGCGCCATGACAGGCGCCATCGCCTTTTGGTAGACTCCATGACAATTCAGATCCGCCGGAGCCATCCAGAGTCGATCCGGTTGTTGCATTGACTCTTTTTCGCTTGGAATGCGTAGGGCGGAGCCGGTTTTTCCTTTTCATCGTAAAAACAAGAAGCAGGTCAGACATGCTAGATCCTAAATACTTGCGCGCCGATATTGACGAAGCGGCAGCACGCTTGGCTGCCCGGGGTTATACCCTGGACGTGGCACGAATCAATGCCTTGGAAGAGCAGCGCAAGACGTTGCAGACCCGTACCCAAGAGTTGCAGGCCGAGCGTAATGCTCGCTCCAAGGCCATTGGTGATGCCAAGCGTCGTGGTGAAGATACCGCACCTTTGATGGCGCAAGTGGGGGAGTTAGGTAGCGAACTGGATGAGTGCAAGCGCAAACAGGATGAGGTGTTGGCTGAGCTGGAATCTCTTGCGCTGGCCATTCCCAATCTGCCTCATGATTCTGTGCCGGTAGGCAAGGATGAGAGCGATAACCTGGAGGTGCGCCGTTGGGGTACGCCACGCCAGTTCGAGTTTGAGGTCAAGGACCATGTCGCCCTAGGCGAAGGCGTCAAAGGTGTCGATTTTGCCACCGCCACCAAGATTTCCGGCTCGCGCTTTGTGGTCATGCAGGGGCAGATCGCCCGCATGCACAGAGCCTTGGCCCAGTTCATGCTGGATCTGCATACCCAGCAGCACGGTTACACCGAATGCTATGTCCCCTATCTGGTCAATAGCGAGAGCCTGCAGGGCACGGGCCAGTTGCCCAAGTTCTACAACGATCTCTTCCATACCGCCATTACCGGGGAAGGGGACGAAGAGGGCAAGGTGAAGAAGTTCTCCTTGATCCCGACAGCCGAAGTCCCGCTGACCAACATAGTCCGTGACACCATCACGGATGAGAAAGAGTTGCCGCTGAAGCTGACCGCACACAGCCCCTGCTTCCGCTCCGAGGCGGGTTCCTATGGTCGTGACACTCGTGGTCTCATTCGCATGCACCAGTTCGATAAGGTCGAGATGGTGCAGCTGGTGAGCCCGGAAACCTCCTGGGCCGCACTGGAAGAGATGGTGGGGCATGCCGAGAAGGTACTGCAACTGCTGGAGCTGCCATATCGGGTCATTACCCTCTGCACCGGTGACATGGGCTTCTCTGCCGCCAAGACCTATGATCTGGAAGTCTGGTTGCCAGCGCAGAATACCTATCGCGAGATCTCCTCCTGCTCTAACTGTGCCGACTTCCAGGCTCGTCGCATGCAGGCGCGGATGCGTGGTGCCGACGGCAAGCCTGTGCTGTTGCACACCCTCAATGGGTCGGGGCTGGCTGTGGGTCGTACCCTGGTGGCCGTGATGGAAAACTACCAGCAGGCGGATGGCCGCATCGAGGTCCCACAGGTGTTGCGCCCCTACATGGGCGGTTTGACGCACATAGGGTAACTCACCACATCAGGGCCGCATTTGCGGCCCTGATGGTTTTTCCTGGTTGAACCGCACTGCTTTTTCACAAGCAATGCGCAATCGTTTTTGCTAGAATGCGCCGCAATTTTAGTGGCCTGTGAGGTGCCTGTGGTCTGGATTGATTTTGCTATCCTGGCTGTGATTGGCTTGTCTTCGCTCATCAGCCTGATCCGGGGTTTTGTCAAAGAGGCGCTCTCTTTGCTGACCTGGTTTGCCGCCTTTTTCATTGCCAGCAACTTCTTTGGTGATTTGGCGGTCTATTTCACCTCGATAGGTGACACCATGATCCGCAATGGGGTCGCCATCGTCGTTCTGTTTATCTCTACTCTGATCCTGGGCTCTATCGTCAACTACATCATAGGCACACTGGTCGACAAGACCGGGCTCTCTGGTACAGACCGCATGTTGGGTATCTGCTTTGGTGCCATTCGTGGTGTGCTTATCGTCAGCGCCCTGCTCTTTTTTCTGGATACCTTCACCAGTGCTCACAGTGCCATCTGGTGGCAGCAATCTGTGTTGATCCCCGAATTTGGCGTAGTGGTGAACTGGTTTTTTGAGTTCATGAAGAATTCGTCAAGTTTTATTAAGTAATTCAATTAGTAACTAGTGACCTCGAGGTAACAAGGACATGTGTGGTATCGTCGGTATAGTGGGAACCACCCCGGTTAATCAGGCCCTGTATGATGCGTTGACCGTATTGCAACATCGTGGTCAGGATGCGGCAGGCATTGTGACCATAGCTGATGGGAATTTTAAACAGCGCAAAGCCAATGGCCTGGTCAAGGATGTGTTCGAGACACGGCACATGCAGCGTCTCAAGGGCAACATGGGCATAGGTCATGTACGCTATCCTACGGCCGGTAGCTCCAGTGCCGCTGAGGCACAGCCCTTCTACGTCAACTCTCCTTTTGGTATCACGCTGGCCCACAATGGCAACTTGACCAATGCCAAGGAGTTGCGTGATCAGCAAACCAAGCTGGCTCGTCGTCACATCAACACCACCTCGGATTCTGAGGTGTTGTTAAACGTCTTCGCCCATGAGCTGGAGCGCTCAGTGGATATGCCGCTGCGTGCCGAGGATGTGTTCGCGGCCGTGAGTCGGGTGCATCGTCAGGTGCGTGGTGCCTATGCCGTGGTGGCGCTCATCATTGGTCATGGCATGGTGGCCTTCCGCGATCCAAACGGAATCCGTCCCCTGGTGCTCGGTCGTCGTGACAACGAAGATGGCACGCATGAGTACATGGTCGCCTCCGAGAGCGTGGCCCTGGATATCCTGGGTTTCGAATTGATGCGCGATGTGGCACCTGGTGAGGCTATCTATATAACCGAGCAGGGGCAGCTCTCCAGCCTGCAGTGTGCCGATAATCCCAAGCTCTGCCCCTGTATCTTCGAATATGTCTACTTTGCCCGTCCTGACTCCTTTATCGATCAGGTTTCCGTCTATGCGGCTCGTGTTCACATGGGGCAGAAGCTGGGCGCCAAGATCAAGCGTGAGTGGCAGGATCTGGACATTGATGTAGTCATCCCCATCCCTGAGACCTCCTGCGATGTGGCGCTGGAGATAGCCCAGCGTTTGAACAAGCCCTATCGTCAAGGCTTCGTGAAGAATCGTTACATAGGTCGGACTTTCATCATGCCCGGGCAGAAGCAGCGCAAGAAGTCGGTGCGCAGCAAGCTCAATGCCATCTCCTCCGAGTTCAAGGGCAAGAAGGTGTTGCTGGTGGATGACTCTATCGTGCGGGGCACTACCTCAGGCCAGATCATCGATATGGCCCGTGAAGCCGGTGCGGCCAAGGTCTACTTCGCCTCGGCGGCTCCCGAGATCCGTTTCCCGAATGTCTACGGTATCGATATGCCGACCAGCAATGAGCTTATCGCTTACGGTCGCAACGTAGATGAGATCTGCTCCATGATAGGGGCCGATGGCCTCATCTTCCAGGATCTGGCGGACTTGGTGGAGGCGGTGCGCGAGAGCAATCCGGCACTGACCCAGTTTGAAACCTCGGTCTTCAACGGTAAGTATGTGACTGGCGATGTGGATCAGGCCTACCTGGATTACCTCAATGGCTTGCGCAATGATGATGTCAAGGCGGTGCGTGAGTGGAATGAGGGCGTGGGTGATCTGGAGCTCTACAACGGCGAAAGTTGAGTCACTCAGTTGAGCCTGTTGTGTTGAACAGCGCAGTTTAAGGCTCAACTCGCATCCGATAGGGCAGGGCGTGTTCCCTTGAGTCAACCGTTAGCGGCAATATGCTGCTATCTAGCCCAATTGTTGGGGTAGGGTGTGTTGGCGAAAGGGAATCCCCTGCCTTTTCCTTTAGTGCCTGGCCTTGGGTTAAGGCGGTTCATGCTATTGCCAACTAGCTATCGCCCGCGGTTTTAATCTTTTTTAGAGTAGATTGCTCGATTTTTATAAGACAAAGGCTCGGCTTTTCTATTCTTAACTGCTGTTGTTCTTTGATTATTCAGTAATGTATGCTGTTGCCTTTTGTGGGTTCAACAATTACAAAGCAGGATATTCCATGGAACAAACATCAAACCCCATCATGCGCCTCATCAGGAGTAGCAGCCTGGTCAGCCAAATCATTGTCGGTTTGCTGGCCGGTATCGCCATTGCGTGGTTTGCCCCTTCGTGGGCCAAGAGTGCCGGTCTACTCGGTACTCTCTTCGTCGGCGCGCTAAAGGCCGTGGCACCTGTACTGGTATTCACCCTGGTCATGGCTTCGATTGCGGGACATAAGCAGGGACAGAAAACCAATATCCGGCCTCTGCTTCTGCTTTACCTGTTTGGTACCTTCTGCGCCGCGATCGTTGCCGTGGTGGCCAGCTTTGTCTTCCCATCCAGCTTGCAGCTGGTTACCCCAAACAGCACCATGACTCCGCCAGGCGGCATAGAGGAGGTCTTGGGGACGTTGTTGTTCAGTGCATTTAGTAACCCGGTTAAGGCGCTGCTTGAGGGCAACTATATCGGGATCCTGGCTTGGGCCATTGGCTTGGGGGTAACTCTGCGCCATGCCAATGACACGACCAAGGTGTTACTCACGGATTTCTCCCAGGCCGTTTCCGGTATAGTCAAAGCCGTCATCCGCTGTGCTCCGCTGGGTATTCTGGGCCTGGTGGCCTCCACCCTGGCCGAAACCGGATTTTCAGCTTTGCTGGGCTATGCTCATCTGCTTGCCGTACTGCTGGGTTGCATGCTGTTTGTCGCACTGGTCGTCAACCCGCTTATCGTCTTCTGGCGGCTCAAGCGTAATCCCTATCCGCTGGTCTTCACCTGCCTGCGCGAAAGTGGTGTCACGGCATTCTTTACCCGCAGCTCGGCGGCCAATATTCCGGTCAATCTGGCATTGTGCGAGAAGTTGCGTTTGCCAAAGGATACCTATTCCGTATCCATTCCCCTGGGGGCGACCATCAACATGGCGGGGGCGGCGATTACCATTACTGTCCTGACCCTGGCAGCGGTGAGTACCCTGGGAATAGAGGTCGATCTGGCTACGGCTGTGCTGTTGAGTATAGTGGCGACCATTACAGCTTGCGGCGCATCAGGTGTGGCTGGTGGCTCCCTGTTGCTGATCCCGCTGGCTTGTAGTCTGTTTGGCATCAATAGCGATCTGGCTATGCAGGTGGTTGCCATTGGCTTCATCATAGGTGTGCTGCAAGATTCAGCCGAAACAGCACTCAATAGCTCGACCGATGTGCTCTTCACCGCCGCGGCCTGTATGGCCGACGATCCTGCTATTGCTGCCGAAGAGGTGGTAGCGGCTGCCCCGGTAGATGCGTAACTCACCATACGTTGCTAATGCCAGTCACATGACTGGCATTTTTTTGCCAATTTTTGGTTAAGAGGCTTAGTCTGGCCCAGCGTATCTCTGTGTTTGCACCCTCTCTACCACCTGAGCAAACGGATGGTGTTCCAACTTGGCAAAGCCTGGGAGGCTCTTGGCTCTGAGCCGCGAGGTCAGCGGGGTCTGAATGCCGCAGAGGTAGCGGGCCAATACCCGGGCGGGAAGCCTGGCGTGACCACTGGCTTCCAGTAGGGGCTGGCACCAGCTTGCGAGCTGTTCATCCGAGATGCCAGGCTGGGGAGGAAGGGGCGGCATCTGGGCGGGCTCGCCCCGGCAGACACTGCAATGGCCGCAGCGTTGGGGGGCCTGGCTATCGGCAAAATAGCTGGCCAGCGTGTGGCTGAGACAACGTTGGCTGGTAAAAAAACCGAGCATGTGCTGAATACGGGCCAGCTCGCTGCGCTCCTTCTCCTGAAATTGCTGGTGTAACCGGGTCGCCAGCTTATCAAGGTCATATTCGAGCGGTACAACCCGGTACACTTCGGTCATCTGTTTGCTTTCAAGTTCGATCCAGCCTTGCTCATGCAGATACTCCAGGGCGCGGATGGCGCGGGCGCGCTCCACCCCTTGCTCTTGCAGCTTCACCTGATCCAGGCTACACCAGCTACGGGCCAGAGGGGCGGCGTGAAAGAGGGCGCGGAGAAAGCTTTGCCGCTCCTGGTTGAAGTGGGCCACTATCTCCTCCTGGCTCTGCTTCAGCTTGAAGCGATATTCTGCGAAATAGCTGTAGCTGGGGGTGATGATCCCCTGCAACTCCAGATAGACCAGCAGGGTCTTGAGTGGCAACTGGCGTATGTTGCTGCGACTGGCTAGCGAGAGCAGGCTCAACTCCCACTCACCTGTCGCTTGTTTTACCTGGCTTTGTTGGATCTCATGGAGGACGCACCGAATTCCCTCTAGGTCCGGGGTGTCACCATAGACAAAGTTTTCCAGCAAGGGCTGCTGCTCGTGACTGGCCAGCACCAC
>JBOFBS010000429.1:0-2036 GCA_051645725.1 Aeromonadaceae bacterium
TTTGTCGATCAACCCGAGCTTGGGCAGGATGCCCACTGGCAAGCCAGTGCCTTTGCCCTCTTCTGGTCAGCCATCTCAGGAGCCAACCCCTATGACAACTCCGACCGTTGAATCTCTGGCCGCACTGGGCCGCCGCCTCTGGATCACCACTCTGCTCTGGGTCGTGGGCCGTACTCTCTGCCGCGCCGCCCGTATCGACGAGGCGGTTCGCCGCGAACTGGCCCCCTTGCCGGATGGCCTGGCCATTCGCCTTGAGGTGGGGGGGCTTGATTACGCCATGAACATGCATAAAGAAGGAGGGCGCTGGTATCCCGGTGAGCCGGCTGCACCCCATGCCACCATCCATCCGCTGCGGGTGCGCTTCAAGCACCCCAATATCGCGTTTCGCGCCCTGAGCTTTCGGCTCGGGGTCAATCAGGCGTTCAGTGAAAACCGGCTGCTGGTAGAGGGGGATCTGACCACCGCCATGCATCTGGTGCGGGGGCTTGAGCAGTTGCAGTCCCTGATCCTGCCTGCCTTTATCGCGCGGCCGCTGCTGCGCCACTATCCGGCCCAGCGCAACAAGCTTGGCCGTGCCTGCAACATTTATCTGGGTCTGGTAACCGGCTGAGCGCAAGGAGCCTTGATATGAGCCGCTATTACGATTTTTTCTGTCCGGTCAAACTGCTGGCCGGTGAACAGGCGCTGGAGCAGCTGGCCAGCGAGCTGGCAAGCCTTGGTGCTCGCCGCCCCCTGCTGCTGACCGACAAGGGGGTCAATGCCACCGGTCTTGCCACCCTGCTGGCCAATGTACTGGCCGAAGGGGAGCTGCCGGTCGCCACCATCTGGGACGAGATCCCGGCCGACTCCTCCACTGCGGTGGTGGAGCGGATCGCCAAGCGCTACGACGAGCTCGACTGTGACAGTCTGGTGGCACTGGGAGGCGGCTCGGTCATCGATACCGCCAAGGCGGTCAATATCCTGGCATCCATGGGCGGTGAACACCTGCTCGACTACTCGGGCGCGGGCTGCCTGACCCGCCCCCTCAAGCCACTGGCGGTAGTACCCACCACGGCGGGCACAGGTTCCGAGGTAACGCTGGTAGCGGTGATCAAGGATGAGGCGAGCGGGCGCAAGGTGCCCTTCACCTCCCCCTTCCTGCTGCCGCAGCTGGCGGTGCTAGACCCCCGTCTGACTCAGGGACTGCCCCTCAACATCACCGCCGCTACCGCCATGGATGCCATGACCCATGCCATCGAGGCCTTTATCGGCACCGCCAAAAATCCGGTGAGCGATGCGCTGGCCCTGATGGCGGTAGAGAAGATCGCCAATGCCCTGCCTCTCATCCTCAAGGATCCGCAAAACAAGCAGTTGCGGCTGCAATTGGCTGAAGGTTCCACACTGGCGGGCATGGCCTTCTCCAACTCCATGGTGGGGCTGGTGCATGCCCTCGGCCACAGTCTGGGCGCACGCTGCCATCTGCCCCATGGCCTGTGCATGAACCTCTTCCTGCCTACCGTGCTCGATTACAACCGCCCCGAGGTGGATGGCGAGCTGGCCCGCCTGCTATTGCCGCTGGTGGGAGCCGAGCGCTTTGCCGCCACCCCGGCCCACCAGCGGGCCGAGGCGACCATCACCGCCATCCGTACCCTGCGCGATACCCTGTGGCAGGCGGTCAAGCTGCCGCGCACCATGAGCGAGGCGGGGGTGAGCGATCGCTCGCTGCTCGGGGAGATACGGGATCTGGCCGTCAACGACGGCGCCATGCTGTTCAATCGCAAGGATGCCGACCGTGAGCAGTTGCTCACTCTGCTGGAGCGGGCCTGGGCCTGAACCACACCAACAAAAGATACCCGGCAGAGTGCCGGGTATCTTTTGAGCAGGATCCCGATATGACGCAGAGAGGAGACATCGGGGAAGGATATTGACCCCATGCTGCCGTTATCTGTTCTATACCTTGGCTAACAGTTATTGTGCAGACAGCCATCTTCATGCCAGAGGTGCCCACCATGAGCGACATCATTCATCAGGCCAACCAGCAGCAATTCATCTGTATG
>JBOFBS010000430.1:0-2310 GCA_051645725.1 Aeromonadaceae bacterium
CGAGTCAAGCCTTATTTGCAAAGGCTTTTCGAGGTTATCGACTCAGGCTTTGCGTTGCCGCTTGCCGTGTCGATGGAGGCGCATTATAGGGAGTGAATTCGTTCTGGCAAGCGGATAATTGCAAAAAGATGGCTTTCGCAGTTCGTTCGCTCACAAAGCCACCAATTGGCATATTAAACCGGCGAAATCAGCTTACTACTGGCACCTCAATAGCCAAATCAGGCTACCTGCCACGGTTTACCACAGCCCTCTCACTGCTTGCCCTTATCAGCACATCGGTTTTAATTGAACATTTGAAAAGTCAATTTATAATTAGCTTTTCAAATGTTCAATTATGGTTTCGTCATGCATCAGATCCTGGATAGCCGTAAAGAGGAGAAAATTGTTCCTCTGTTCCGCCTCGGGTTTCGGCCTTTCTTCCTGCTCGGCGCCTTGTTCTCTACATTGGCAATGCTGGGCTGGCTTGGGCAGCTCAATGGCTGGTTCGTCTTGCCGGGGATTGGCAATCCCATCTGGTGGCATGCTCACGAGATGTTGTTTGGCTTCGGAACGGCAATTGTTGCAGGATTTCTACTGACCGCGGTGCAAAACTGGACCGCTCACCCCGGGGTTAGAAGCTGGCCGCTAGTGCTGATCGTGGTGCTGTGGGCATTGCCGAGGGCCTTGCTGCCCTGGCTGAGCGAACACAATACCTTCTTGATGGCAGCAGACCTGCTCTGGCTGCCGCTTTGCGCCTGGTATCTGGCCAAACCTATCGTGCAGACTAAACAATGGCGCAACCTCTTCTTTGTGCCTCTGCTGGTTGTTCTGACCCTGCTCAACGCCGCCAGCTGGCTGTGGCAGGCACAGTGGCCAGATATGGAACACCTGCTCATTACTACGGTGCTCTTGTTTACGACCCTGATCGCCGTGATGGGAGGACGAGTCATCCCCTTCTTTACCGCTAGAGCCACCGGGATGGAAAAAGCTGTTCCTATTCTCTGGCTGGAGCGTGCAGCCCTTGCCACGCTGTGGCTCATCCTGGTGAGCTGGCTGCTACCCACACAGTGGACCACCAGCATCTATATGTTCCCTCTATATATAGTGGCGGCCGTTTTGCATCTGTGGCGCCAGTTGCGTTGGCGAGTGCCGTCCACTCTTGGCCAGCCCCTCTTGTGGTCGCTGCACCTCGCCTACCTGTTTATTCCCCTCGGCCTGCTCGCCCTTGGTGCTCTGGCTGCCGGCCTGCCCATCAGTCTGTCGCTGGCCAGCCACCTGCTCAGTGCCGGCTGTATGGGGACCATGATCCTAGGGATGATAGCCCGGGTCTCCCTTGGTCACAGTGGCCGGGCCTTGCAGGTAGGCCGCAGGATCCAGTGCGCTTTCGCGCTGGTGATCATGGCAGCCATGCTCAGGGTCGTGATCCCGCTACTCTGGCCTGCCTATACCCTGCACGGCTGGAACCTCAGCGGCCTAGCCTGGAGCCTGGCGTATGGTCTGTTTGTCTGGGTCTATGCCCCCATACTGACCAGCCCTCGTGCAGATGGGAGACCTGGCTGAGCCACCAGCTCAAGACCTGCTGGCCGGATAGTGGATAAGATTGTGGAAGATGGCTGGGGCCACCCCCTGATTGCGATAACCATGAGGGCGATCAGCCGCAAAACGCACCGCCTCACCCTGTGTCAAGGAACGCCACTCCCCTTCCACCAGCACTTCCATCAGGCCGCTGATGACGATGACATGCTCGGTCACTCCGGGTTCATGGGGTTCTGACTCTCGCTGATAACCGGGCAACAGGGTCAGCTCAAACAATTCGAAACCAAAGCGCCTCTCATAGGGGAAGAGAGGCGCAACCTGCATGCCCTCTCCCGCCGGCTGCTGGCGAATAGCATCGGCGGTGCGGTAGAGCACCTCGTTCTGCGCAGCAGGCGCAGGCTCGATGAAACTGGAGAAGGAGACCCGAAAGCCGGTGGCAATCTTCCACAGGGTAGCCACCGTCGGGCTCGACTCCCCCCGTTCAATCTGGCCCAGCATCGCCTTGCTGACACCCGTTTCGCGCGCTGCTACATCCAGACTCCAGCCCAGTTCGCTGCGTAACCCCTTCAGACGTTGGGCCAGATGCTGATTCATCTCTTGCATGACTGCCTCTTTGTTGCGCTTACTTGAATCGCCTTGTGCGCTATAACGCACAGCGATATAGTCTGAAGCAATATTGTACGCAATAACGCACAAACCGTCACAACCCCACAAGGACGTCACCATGCCCTTTGCCCTTCCTCATCTGGTCGCCGGCTTCATCGCCGTGATGGTCGGCTATACCAGTTCGGTCAT
>JBOFBS010000431.1:0-8543 GCA_051645725.1 Aeromonadaceae bacterium
AATCAGGATCAGGCTCAGACTCTGTTGCAGTATCTTGGCTTTATGTAATAACCGAGGGAGCGTTAACTCCATCTGCCGTCTATTGGCGCACGCAGTAAGCGGGTCTGTGTAAGCCAGTTGCTCCAGTTGATTGTTCAGAGCCTGTAACTGACGGTTGGTCTCTGCCATGTAGCGCCTGTGCTCCCGCTGCCGAGACCAGTCCAGATGGCTGAGCAGCAGGGCCCAGGAGAGTGCGCAGCCGAGGAGACTAAAGAGCAATACAATGGCCGGTTTGTGGAGTATCAGCCACATCAGGCTGCTGGCATCTTGTAGCGTATAGAGTGTAAATCCTTCCGTTGTCTGCTCTTGGCTCTGAAGTAATATTGGGTTAGCTGGGCTGTTCAGGTTGTAGAGACTATAGCCAGCGTTAACAAGCTGCAGGGGGAGTGGTTGGAAACTCTGCTGTTGGTAATGTTTTTGCCTGAGCTCAGAAGAGAGCCGAGCCACGTCATTGTCCGGTAGTGTCCGGTAGATGAATGCGGGATCCGATGCCAGCATCACCACCCCATGTTCATCACTGATCAGCGAATGATGGGTGGTGATTTGCTCCGATATATCATGCAGCGACTGTTTGGCAACAATGACGCCCATGATGCCCCAGGGCCCCTGTATGGGATATGAAAAATAGAGGCCGGGTTGCCCTCTTTTTCGCCCAACGGCAAATTGCCTGGCGGGATGACCTGTTACGGCCTGCTGAAAATAGAGGCGGTCGGCAAAGTTTTTGCCCAGTAGGCCAGCTTTTTCGGCATAGTCGCTACTGGCTATTACATTGCCCTGTATATCCATCACCCAGAGAAGATCCAGTCTGAATTGGCGGGCAAAAGAGGCCAGATAGATATTCAGCGTCCTTGCCTGGGTTGCGGAGCGTTGAGCCTGCCAGCTGATATCCAGCTCTGCGATGACCCTTGGTATCCCCTCTAGTTGCAGAAAGAGACGTTGCAGATTGAGTCGGGTCTGTTGCAGATCCAGCTGGGCATGGTTCTGTAGCCGCAGGTACTCATCGTTGATTTTTTGCTGCTGCCAGCGCAGGGAAAGAAAACCACTGAGTAGCGTTGCCATGAGAATGACGAGCCAATACTGTCGACCCAAGGCACGAGCTTTGAACCATAGTTTGACGTGGGTGAGGCTTCTCTTATCCATGCTCTGCTCTTCCCCATGTCTTGATGATGAAGGATTGACCAAGGGATGATTATGCCTTTTGTTGCCTGTTTTGGCATTAACCCAAAGCAGGCTTGATTCGAAGTTGTTCAACGACTCGGCTCTCTCTACTATGAATAGATGGGCTCTATACGGGGGTGTATATGGATAGCCATGGCCGTGTTGAGTTTTATACTCAAGGTTGCCTGCTCTGGATCCGGGTCGAGGGGGGAATCAACTACGAGTTTGCCTGTCATTATCGCGATGAGGTGATAGCTATCGCCCGAACCCTGCCGCCTGGTCCCTGGATCCGGGTCACCGATATTCGTCAATGGGAACTGGGAGGGCCCGAGATCATTCTTCCACTGCATGAGCTAATGTTGTGGTGCGAAGGGAATCAAATGGCTCATAGCATCAACATTGTCTCCCTGATAAATCTGCAAAAGCATATGCTAGATGCCATGATGATGGGGATAGCGCGCCAGTCACAGCGTCATTTGACCAAACAGGTGCCGGAAACCCTGCATCTGGTTCAGCGGCTGTTTCCCGATTTTGATGCCCTGGCTGTTATTGAGCGCTTTTATCAGGAGGAAAGCCTCTCACCCCAGATGTGGTCGCCCAAGGCCTGACCAGCTGTTCCAAATAACCGATCACTCACCAGAAGCGATAGGGTCGCGCTCTGCTCAGAGAGGGCATGGTGAACCCACCAGGGAGGGGGCTCGGTGAGTCAGCTTGTGCGACCTTGTCGATGTAGCATAATTAGGCGCGGCTATTTAGTGCGTCGTCATGGCTTATCAGGCGGCTGGCGACTCGATTTTTCTTACTGCAGGATTGGTTATGGCCTATCAGTGGATCTTGTTTGATCTCGATGACACCCTATTCGATTTCCCTGCCCCCCAGGCTCTGGCGGCGGCACTCGCGCACTACTCTGTGACTCTGACGCCAGAGATGCTGGCCGATTACCAACAGCTCAATCATGCGCTATGGGAGCAGTACAATGCGGGCCTGATTGATGCCCAGACGCTCAAGCGTGAGCGGTTTCGTGAGCTGGCCCCTCACTCCGGGGTTGAGCCCCTGGTGTTAAACCAGACCTTCTTTGATGCCATCTTGGCGCACAGTGCGCCGTTAAATGGAGTGGAGTCTACCCTGCGCCAGCTTTACGGCAAGGTGGGGATGGGGATCATCACCAATGGCTTTTCCGATATCCAGCATGCCAGGTTACAGCAAAGCGGCTTGGCTGAGTGCTTCGAGTTTGTCGTCATCTCCGAAGAGTTGGGCATCAACAAACCCGATCCGAGGATCTTCCACTCGGCACTGGAGCGAATGCCGGGAGTGGAGGCCCACGATGTTCTTATGGTCGGTGATAACCCCAAGACAGATGTGGCGGGGGCGGCGGGGGTGGGAATAGAAACCTGCTGGTTTAACCTGCACCGGGAAGATCGCCAGGTTGTCACCAACCATGTGATAGAGCAATTCGCCGATCTCCTGAGCTTGCCAAGAGTCAGGGCTCTGCTCTCATAGGCCATGGAATTGAGAATAACGTAGGGGCGAGCGAGCTAACGCTCCCCCATCGCATCTACCCCCGCTCTATGGTCAAGTGGGCTAGTTCATGCCACTGCATCAACTGTTGACGAAATGTAGTGAGCTGCTCTTCATCGCTATTTTCTACTCCAATGATGGCGGCATAGCGTTTTTCACCAATGCGCCAGACATGGAGATCATGCAGCTCCAGGTGCTGGGTCAGGGCCTGGGCTCGTATCCGTTTGCTTAGCTCCCCCTCGCTATCGGCGTCGATCAGTATATGCGAGGTTTCAACCAGCAGTCCCTTGGCCCATACCAGTATCACACCTCCGCCCACGACTCCCATCAGAGGGTCCAGCCAGGCCGCGCCCCAGAGCATGCCCCCCAGCAGGGCGACAATCGCCAGCAGCGAGGTGGCGGCATCCGTTAACACATGCAGATAAGCGGCACGCTTGTTTAGATCATGATTATGATGAGCATGGTCGTGGTCGTGGTCGTGGTCGTGGTCGTGGTTGTGGTCGTGGTCGTGGTCGTGGTCGTGGTCATGGTCATGGTCATGGTCATGGTCATGGTCATGGTCGTGATTATGGCTATGGCTATGGCTATGGCCATCCGCCCCCAATAACCAGGCGCTAAGCAGATTGACCCCCAGACCCACCACGGCAACCAGCATGGACTCGCCATAATGTATGGTGCCCGGATTAAGGAGCCTCTCAAAAGACTCCCAAATCATCGAGAGGGCAACAGCGGTCAGGATCAGCGCGCTGGTATAGGCGCCGAGTATCTCGATTTTCCAGGTGCCAAAGGCAAAACGGTGATCACCAGCAAAATGGCGAGAGAGACGGTAAGCCAGCAGCGAAACGCCCAGAGCCATAGCATGAGTGCTCATATGCCAGCCGTCGGCCAGCAATGCCATGGAGTGAAAGCGCCAACCGGCAACTATCTCGACCACCATCATGGTGACTGTGATGAGTACAACCCAGGCGATACGTTGCTCGCTGCCATGGGTGGGACGATAAAAGGCCTCTGCTTGGCCACAGGTCAGGTTCGGGTTAGGTGTACTGGACATGGCGTTCTCACTTTGGCACTATTTCCCGAAATATACCCCCCCCCAGTATATGTCAGCAAGTGCTGTTGTGTGAATGATGACCATTTTCTCCAGGAGTCGTTATGAGTCATACTCAAAAAGAGAAGCAGGCTCTGCTAAATCGTGTCCGGCGCTTGCGAGGCCAGCTTGATGGCTTGGAGCGTGCGCTTAACGAAGAGGTAGGCTGTTACCAGATACTGCAGCAGATCACGGCAGTACGGGGCGCCGTCAATGGCCTGATGGGGCAAGTGCTTGAGGGGCATATCCGCGAGCACATGCAGCCCATGGTTGGTGATGATGAGCCCGAGGCAACCGAGGAGCTGATCAAAGTGTTACGCTCTTACCTAAAATAGGTATTGCTCCTCTTCAACGGCTAGCCCTCCTATTGCTATAACCCCTGCTCCTGGCGAAAGGCCTCTGCCTTTTCTACCGCCTTGACCAGCTGGGCGCTCAGCTCAGGAAGACGCCCGTATTCCTGCCATAGGCTCTCCTCCACCACATCATGGATGGCTCCAGCCAGCTCGGTAGCTTGCCGCCGTAGTTTGGCTAACTCCTGTTTTGGGGTGTGTTGCTCACTCATGTTTCCTCCTGATGATGGTTTTCTCTTCTTCATCCCTCTTGCAGAAAATATTGCAGAAAGCAGGCCAGAGCCTAAAACAGATAACGTTATGTTTTTACATGGAAAATCATTTCATCCATCTTGTGGTAATAGTGACAACTGACGATGAATGCTCGTGATTTTTTTATCTGTTGCTAAGGCCATGAGAAGCCCTAAAAGCCCAAAAAGTATAATTTCATCGTTAAATGTGCTAATTTTCATGTATTAAGCCGCTTTTCGTATCGTTTAGATCATGGCTGCTTTCTCGCAAACCGGGCATATGCCCTGTGGTGGCTGGATTCGCTAGGCTCCCTATGATTAGGGTTAATTAGCGGTCGTTCGACACCATTTTCTGTGACAAGATCTGTCTTATCCTGGATAAGGGTGGGACGTTCTTATCAACAAGGGGAGCCGGCTATTAGTCGGGCCCTCTCTCTGGCCTGTTTGTGCAGGCCCACCCACATCGGTGATCTGCTTTATTGCCGCTGCTCAATGATTTGGGAGGAATCATGTTACAACTTGATGTTTATGGAACCCTGGTTGCTGCGACCCTGGTACTGCTCTTGGGACGCGCTCTTGTCAATCGCATAGGTTGGTTGCGAACTTACACCATACCCAAACCTGTGGCCGGGGGCTTACTCGTTGCTCTGCTGCAACTTCTCCTTTACCTGTTAACAGGGGAGGCGCTGAAGTTTGACTCATCACTGCAGACTCCTCTGATGCTGGCTTTCTTTGCCACCATAGGTCTCAATGCTGACTTCGCCAGCTTGCGGCGCGGTGGGCGGAGCGTCGTGATTTTTCTGGGGGTTGTGGCCGGGCTGCTTCTGATGCAAAACACCCTTGGTGTTACGCTGGCCAGCCTGATGGGGCTGGATCCACATATGGGGCTGCTGGCCGGCTCCATTACCCTGTCGGGGGGGCATGGCACAGGTGCGGCCTGGGGCAGCACATTTGCCGAAAAATATGGTATCTCCTCGGCTCCAGAGCTGGCCATGGCCTGTGCGACCTTCGGCTTGATACTGGGTGGACTGATAGGTGGGCCCGTAGCGCGCAAACTGGTGAAGCGAGTGACGGTTCCAGGGGCGGAGCATAACGATGATAGCCAGCCCCAAGGCTTCGAGCTGCCCGATACCTCGCGACCCATCACGGCATTCTCACTGATCGAGACCCTGGCGCTCATCTCGGTGAGCCTGCTGGTTGGGAATTTTCTCTTTGCGTGGCTCAAGGGGAGTGCTCTGGAGCTGCCCACCTTTGTCTGTGTACTCTTCGTCGGGGTCTTGCTGCGTAATCTCTTGACCCTGCTGCGTTGGCACGAGGTGGGGGAGCGAGAGGTTTCTCTCTTGGGTAACGTGAGCCTCTCTCTGTTTTTAGCCATAGCACTCATGTCGCTGCGCCTTTGGGAACTGGCGTCTCTGGCGTTGCCCATGCTGGTGCTCCTGATGGCTCAGAGTCTGGCTATGGCCCTGTATGCCTACTTCGTGACTTTCCGTGTCATGGGCAGCAACTATGATGCGGCCGTGTTGGCGGCCGGTCATTGTGGCTTTGGCTTGGGTGCGACCCCCACGGCGATTGCCAACATGCAGGCCATCACCCAGCGTTTTGGGCCCTCCCACCTCTCGTTTCTGGTGGTGCCCATGGTGGGGGCCTTCTTCATCGACATACTCAACGCTTTTATCATTAAGCTCTTTCTGGCATTGCCTTGGCTGGCTTAACCGGCCAGGTGGTTGCCGATATCAGGTTTACCCCGGAGGTAATGAAGATGTACAAGCTGATTGCCCTGGATATGGATGGCACCCTGTTACGTGAAGATGGCTCCCTGTCACCGCGTAACAAGCAGGCGATAAGAGCGGCGCGGGCCAAGGGGGTGCATGTGCTCCTGGCCTCGGGCCGCCCTTTGGCCGGCATGGAGCCATTCCTGCAGGAGCTGGGGTTAACTTCGGATGAGGATTATGTTCTCAGCTACAATGGCGCCCTGGTCCAGAACGTGGGCACCCGGCAGGTACTCAGTCACCGCCATCTGACTGGCCAGGATGTGCGAGAGCTCTATGCCCTGGGGCAGGAGCTGGAGGTCAATGTCCACGCCTTCTGTGCCGAGCAGGGGCTCATTGCGCCCCGCAACAGCACCTACACTGAATTGGAACGCGCCACTAACGAATTGACGCTGACGCTCACCGACTTTAGTGCGCTGGACCCGGATGCGGTGATCCTGAAGGTCATGCTGGTCGATGAGCCAGCTCAGCTCAGCCGCGCCATCAGTCGCCTGCCTGCCGAGTTGCACAGCCGGTATACTGTGGTGCAGAGTGCCCCCTATTTCCTCGAGTTTTTGCATCCGGAGTGCAACAAGGGAAGCGGTGTGGCCAAGCTGGCGGATTATCTGGGGCTGGGGGCTGAGGCCGTTATCTGTGTCGGCGATGCCGGCAATGACAAGCACATGCTGGAGTTTGCCGGTCTTGGGGTGGCCATGGGGAATGCCACGAGTGAACTTAAGAGCCTGGCCGACCACATCACCCTGAGTAATGATGAGGATGGAGTTGCCCAGGTCATAGAGCAGTTTATTCTCTAAGCGCATGGGTGCCGCCCAGGCCTGAGTGTGCTCACGTCTGCCGGGGTGGTTTTTTTGTTGCAACGAATCGCTCACAAGGAGAGTGTCATGGCCAGGCTTGCGTCCGTCTATCGTTACCCTATCAAGTCTTGTTTGCCCATTGCCGAGAGCCGTTGCCTGGTGACGAGTGAAGGGTTGGCGGGAGACAGGCGCTACATGGTGGTGAGGCCTGATGGTCAATTTATTACGGCCCGAACTCATCCCCAACTGCAGCGGGTCAGTGTGGCCATGCGGCCTGATGGCCTGACGCTCCAGGCGCCCGGCATGCCGCAGCTGGAGGTTTCTCCTCAGCAGTTTAGCGGCGAGTCGGTGGTAACGGCCGTCTGGCGTGACTCATTCACGGCCTCGGCTACTCATGAGGCGTATGATGCCTGGTTCACAGCCCTGCTGGGGGAGCCGGCCCGTCTGCTCTGGCTGGGTGAGACCTCTCCGCGCTATCGCCCAGCCCTGGGGCAGCGGGTCAGTTTTGCCGATGGTTACCCCCTGTTGCTGCTCACCTCTGCCTCGTTGGCCGATCTCAATAAACGAACGCCTGAGCCTCAGCTGATGAGTCAGTTTCGTCCCAATCTGGTGGTGAGTGGTACCCTGCCTTTTGCCGAGGATGGCTGGTTGCATATTCGCATCGGGGAGGTGGAGTTTAAGGTTGCCAAACCCTGCAGTCGCTGTGTCATGACGACTCTTAATGCCGAGCGCGGCGAGTACCATCCTGACCGT
The DNA here is from genome assembly GCA_051645725.1 of Aeromonadaceae bacterium. Lineage (GTDB taxonomy): Bacteria > Pseudomonadota > Gammaproteobacteria > Enterobacterales > Aeromonadaceae > Pseudaeromonas. The sequence continues at coordinate 7,699 of JBOFBS010000431.1, forward strand.
GAGCCCCTGGCGACGCTGGCCACCTATAGGCGCGGGGGGGATGGGCAGATCTACTTTGGCCAGAATCTGATCCCGCTCAATGAGGGGTGGCTGACGGCGGGCGATCCGGTTGAAATATTGCAAACCCAGCCAGCGCCGCACTATCCACATCAAGCTCGCCAAGTACCCTAGTCGGTAGTTTGAGCCGCATAAAAAACAGGCCACCTTGACGGTGGCCTGTTTGCTTGAGGATGTTGCGCAAGCGAGGCAAAGAGAGTCCTACTCCTTGATCACCTCGATATTGTCGAAACCGAAGCGCAGAAACTCGTTATCCCTGTGATCCTTGAGCGCGCTCTTGTCGCGCGTAAGGGCCGCTATCTGCTTCTCCATAGCCAGAAAACGGGTCAGGTCTACGCCTTCCGCGGCGGCAATGGCCTCATAGATGTCATGATACTTGTCATTGGCAAAGTTGATGAGCTTAGTTTGACCATTGAAGCTGTATTTGATTTTAAGTGCCATACGGGCTCCTTTCGTCCGTTGCCGGTTTAGTCGTTCTCTGGCTTTTTCTTCTTGCCCCAGGGCGAGACGGCTGCGCCTGCCGGAGCGGCGGGACGAGGGGCTCTATCCCCATAATTGCCGCGCGGCTGACCCTGGCCATGCTGCTCACGGCTGGTGTGATGATCGCGGCCATGCTGGCGTTCACCCGAGCGGTTGAAGCCGCGCTCGCCCTGAGGACGTTCGCCACGGTTGAAGCCGCGCTCGCCCTGGGGACGCTCACCACGGTTGAAGCCGCGCTCGCCCTGGGGACGCTCGCCACGGTTGTTGAAGCCACGCTCGCCCTGGGGACGCTCGCCACGGTTGAAGCC
>JBOFBS010000432.1:0-12251 GCA_051645725.1 Aeromonadaceae bacterium
TGATCTGCTGGCGCAGCTTTGGCATCTTGCCGGAGAGATCATCGAGAATGTCATAGGGAATTTCACAGACCATGGAGGTCTCAAGAGCCTGGGCAAAGGAGGGGTGGAGTTGCCGATTGATGGCATCAAAACCTACGAGGTCACCAGCCAGATGGAAGCCGGTTATCTGCTCATCGCCCTGCTCCGTGATGGTATAGGATTTGATTGTACCGGAGCGTATGGCATAGAGAGATTTGAGTTCATCGCCCGCCTTGAACAGGGCTTCTCCCTTCTGAATGGGCTTCTTGCGCTCAATGATATTGTCGAGCTGGTCCAACTCGTGTTCATTCAGACTGAAGGGAATGCAGAGTTGACTGATGCTGCAATCCTGACAGTGGATGGCACACCCGCCTGACTGCACTCTTTTGCCAAGTTTCTTATCCGGGATCATAAAGCTCATCACGTCGAAATTGATTTTTATCAAACTATTTTAACATCAATGGATCGAACTGAATAGACTTAGAGCTGTATCAAGGTAAAGAGAAAATTTTAGTCGTAACAGGCATCGATAGAATCCTGCTACGGCCGTAATACGGCTTTCGGAATAGAAAAAGGCCTGCTGTTGCAGGCCTTTAGTCTTGAGTTATGCAAGGTCGTGTCAGTCAGCCTTGAGTGCTTCGTTGTGTACACCCATGACAGCGCGGCCAGAAGGGTCGGCCATCAGTTTGAACTGCTCATCCCACTCCAGCGCCTTGGGCGTAGAGCAGGCGACAGACTTGCCGTAAGGAACGCAACGAGCTGCTGATTCCAGCGGGAAGTGTTCTTCAAAGATGGCGCGATAGAAGTAAGCCTCCTTGGTCAGCGGAGTGTTGACCGGGAAACGATAGGCAGCAGCCTCAAACATCTGATCGCTGACTTCATTTTCCACATGCACTTTCAGGCTGTCGATCCAGGAGTAGCCCACACCATCGGAGAACTGCTCCTTCTGACGCCAGGCGACTTCCTTGGGCAGATAGTGTTCAAAGGCTTCACGCAGCAGATGTTTTTCGATCTTGCCATTGCCACACATCTTGTCCTTTGGATTGACGCGCATGGCGACATCCATGAACTCCTTGTCCAGGAAGGGGACACGGCCTTCAACGCCCCAGGCTGCCATAGACTTGTTGGCACGCAGGCAGTCGTACATGTGCAGTTGAGAGAGTTTGCGTACCGTCTCTTCGTGAAACTCCTGGGCATTCGGGGCCTTGTGGAAGTAGAGATAGCCCCCAAACAGCTCATCAGAACCTTCACCCGAGAGCACCATCTTGATGCCCATGGCCTTGATGTAACGAGCCATCAGGTACATGGGGGTAGAGGCACGGATAGTGGTAACGTCGTAGGTTTCCAGGTGATAAATCACATCGCGCAGCGCATCCAGCCCCTCTTGTACCGTGAAGGTGATCTGATGGTGGATGGTACCCAGGTGATCGGCCACCTTTTGCGCGGCTGCCAAATCAGGTGAGCCCTTAAGACCCACGGCGAAGGAGTGCAACTGCGGCCACCAGGCCTCAGACTTGCCATCATCTTCAACACGACGGGCAGCATACTGTTTGGTGATGGCGGAGATGATGGAGGAGTCCAGGCCACCTGAGAGCAACACGCCGTAGGGCACGTCACACATCAGCTGGCGCTTGACGGCATCTTCCAGTGCATCACGCAGGGCCAACTTATCAGTGACGTTATCCTTGATCTTGTCATACTCCATCCAGTCACGGACGTAGTAGCGGGTCAATTCGCCCTCTTTACTCCACAGGTAGTGTCCTGGCGGGAACTCTTGCACACTCTTGCAGACAGGGGTAAGCGCCTTCATCTCGGAGGCGACATAGAAGTTGCCGTGTTCATCGTAACCCATGTACATGGGGATGATACCCATGTGGTCACGACCTATGAGGTAGGCATCTTGCTCTGCATCATAGAGGATAAAGGCGAAAATGCCGTTTATCTCATCCAGGAAGGCCGGTCCCTTCTCCTTGTACTTGGCCAGGATAACTTCGCAGTCTGATCCTGTCTGGAATTGGAAGTCGACTGTCAGCGTCTTTTCCAGTTCCTTATGATTATAAATTTCGCCGTTAACGGCCAGGACGTGGGTCCGTTCAGGGTTATAGAGCGGTTGTGCACCATTGCCCGGATCCACGATGGAGAGACGCTCGTGAACCAGAATAGCCTTGTCGGTGCTGTAGATACCAGACCAGTCAGGGCCGCGGTGACGCAGACGCTTGGACATTTCCAACGCAGTTTTGCGCAAGGCTACTGCATCGGATTTGATGTCCAGAATACCAAAAATAGAACACATGCTTCCTTTATCCTCGAATGGTTGGGCCCCACGTTGGCCCACTTGTCCTTTTCATTCCTCATCCGCCAATCTGCCAGAGGGCGGCAACCCTCTGCAAGCAGAAATGTCAATTTCGCGTCATTGATGGCCAAGAATGGTGCGAATGGCTGGAAAATAGGCACATTAGATTAGGTCAATATCGGCCACCGACTCGAATATGTGATTGGGGCGAAATGGCACCTGATCGATATCACTCATCTTGCTGACTCCCGAGAGCACAAGAACGGTTTCAAGCCCAGCTTGGAATCCGGCCAGGATGTCAGTGCGCAGGTTGTCTCCTATGATCAGTGTGCTATCTGAGTGAGCCTGCATCTTATTCAGGGCGGCCCGGATGATCCAGGCGCTAGGTTTACCCACGTAGAAGGGTTGTTTACCCGTCATCCGCTCTATCGGGGCACACAAGGCACCGCAAGCCGGGTACATGTGGGGACCGTGCGTGTCCGGATTGGTGGCAATGAAGCGTGCGCCACGGGCAACAAATTGTGCTGCTTGCTGGATCATGTTCCAGTTGTAGTTGCGCGTTTCACCTACCACCACAAAATCGGGGTCGATATCTGTGATGCTAAAGCCCGCCATGTAGAGCTCATGGGTGAGGGCACCTTCGCCGACTACATAGACCTTTCGCCCCTCCTGACGGGTCAAAAATGCCGCGGTGGCCATGGCTGAGGTATAGAAACAGTGTTCGGGTACATTGACGCCGGCGGCCTGGAATCGATTTTGCAGATCCTTGGGGGTTTGACCCGGGTAGTTGGTGAGAAAGAGCAGGGGAGTCTCTTGTTCGATCAGGCGATGGACAAACTCATTAGCTCCGGGGATAAGTGCATTATTGTGCAGGATCACACCGTCAATATCGCAGATGACACTTCGCTTATTACTCAAACAGTTCACCTCAGGTCAAAAGAGTGAAGAGGGGGATGTGCCGTTTGTAACTGGCTGGGCGATGCTTTGCAAGCCAAACCCTGGCTCTTGATGGGAGCCGGTACGAGGCCAAGTCACCAGTTGAGCGCACATTTTCGCCTTTGCTGAGCCAAATATTGATTTAGTCGAGGTTTTTCCCTCGATATACACATACAATTGGCCGCTTTTATTCGGCCCGTTGGTTTTTGGGTGGTTTGCATTGAGTGGGAGAGTGTTGAGATGAACAGGTTTGTTGCCGGGTTGCCTAAAGTCGAATTGCATCTGCATATCGAGGGTACACTCGAGCCTGAGTTGCTGTTTACCCTGGCTGAGCGCAATGGTGTCGCTCTGCCCTATCCTGATGTGGCAACGTTGAAGGCGGCCTACCAGTTCACCGATCTGCAATCTTTCCTCGACCTCTATTACCAGGGTGCGGCAGTACTGCAAAAAGAGCAGGACTTTTACGATTTGACCTGGGCCTATCTGGAGCGTTGCCATCAGGATAACGTACTGCATACCGAGATCTTCTTCGATCCGCAGACGCACACTGAGCGAGGTGTGCCCTTTGCGACCGTCATTCACGGTATTCAGGCAGCACTGGAGCAGGGGCAGCGGCAGTTTGGCATCAGCAGTCGCCTTATTCTCTGCTTCTTGCGTCACCTGAGCGAGGAGTCAGCTTTTGCCGTGCTGGAACAGGCTAAACCCTATCTTTCGTTGATCCACGGTGTTGGCCTGGACTCCTCCGAGCTGGGTAACCCCCCTGAAAAGTTTGCGCGTGTCTTTGCCCAAGCCAAATCATTGGGATTACGCCTGGTTGCCCATGCGGGTGAAGAGGGGCCCGCCAGCTATATCTGGGATGCGCTGGATCTACTTCATGTGGATCGTATCGATCATGGTGTACGCAGTTGTGACGATCCTTTGCTGATTGCTCGTCTGGCGGCGGAGCGCATGCCGTTGACCGTCTGCCCGCTTTCCAATGTGCGTCTAAGAGTCTTTGGTGAGATGACACAACACAACATATTGAACCTGCTCGATAAGGGGCTCTGTGTCACGGTCAACTCTGACGACCCCGCCTACTTTGGTGGTTACATGAGTGCCAATTACCAGGCGCTGGTGGATCATCTGCAAGCGTCCAAGGAGCAGTTACGCCAGCTTGCACTCAATTCAGTTGAGGCTTGCTGGTTGGATGAGAAAGCCAAGCAGGCCTTAACGCAGCAAATTCTAGCTTACGTCTGAGTTAACACTAGGTGGCTCGTGCAGATGATCTTGCACGGGCTTTTCTTTATCATGCCAAGCGTTTTCTCCCTTCATCAATTATGGATTGACCATGTCGATATCTCGCGATCCGGTTTTTGATCACCGCTTTGAGTGGGCGTTTCTGCATCCTAAACATTGGTTAACCTGGTTCAGTTTGGGGCTGTTAGCCGTGCTCTCCTGGCTTCCTGTCAGAGTGCGGGATGCAATAGCGGGCAGCTTTGCGCCCCTCGTCATTCGTTTTTCCAAAAAGCAGTGCTACATAGCGCGTACCAATTTTGAACTCTGTTTTCCCGAGTTGGATGAAGCGGGTCGTGAGGCCTTGCTGCGAGACTCTATCAAGGTGGGGCTGAAGACCTTCTTCGGCTTTGCCGAGGCGACGTTTCTGCCTCGCTCGCTATTTTTGCGTCGTTTCAAGCTGACAGGCTGGGAACATGTCCAGCCCGTTTTAGCGCAGGGGAAACCTGTGATCTTCATGATCCCCCACTCCTGGGCCATTGACATGGCGGGGCTCTATCTCACGGCACAGGGGCTGACCATGTGTACCATGATGCACAGCGCCAAGAACCCTGTGTATGACTGGTTTATCAATCGGCAGCGTGCTCGTTTTGGTGGCAAGGTTTATGAGCGCAGCAGTGGTATCAAGCCTGTCATCAAGTCCATGCGTGAGGGCTTTCACTTTTTTTATCTACCCGATCAGGATCATGGGGCTGAGGCCAGCCTGTTTGTTCCCTTTTTCGGACAGCCCAAGGCTACCTTGCCGGCGCTGCCCAAACTGGTGAAGTTGACCGGTGCCACCGTGTTTCCGCTCTTTTGTTCCTATGATCAGGCCTCGCACCGTTATGAGTTGATTTTCCGTCCGGCCCTGCAGCCCTATCCGACAGAAGATCTGCTGGCTGATACGCGTAAGATGAATGAAGAGATAGAGATCTTGCTGGCGCCTCGCCGTGAACAGTACATGTGGTTCTTGAAGTATTTCCAGACCCGACCCGATGGGGGAAGCGATGGATTTTATGAGGCGGGTATTCGCAAGATACGGCAGCGACATTAAGTAACCAAGAGCAGGGATGCAAGGTGAAGATCGATGGCATAGAGGATAAGCCAACCCGTCTACTGGTTGAGGCCCTGGTCGCTCAACCCAGTATCAAAGCCCGCAAGCGCTGGGCTCTGATGCAGTTAAGTCTGTGGCAGGAGCAGGGGTTGGTGGAGCCTTTGCTGGAGCCTGGCTGTTATCGGGCGACGGCCTCAGGTCGTTATCATCTGCAACAGGCATTGTTGGAGCAACAGCTGTCATCACAGCCCGATCCCGAAGGCGCCCTGCAATCCTTAGCGTTAGAGTTGCCAGCCCGTTGTCATCGTCATGTGTTGGCGGCTCTACTCAAAGGTGGACGACACCATCTCTGGCGAGAGGCTGAACTGGACGCCTTGATCGCCGAGGGGACGCAACCTGTGCAGGATGGGGTGCTGAGGTTGCGAGGCTATCGTCACTTTTCCCTTTTTTTTGAGCAGGGGGCATTGCTGGATGCTGCACCTCAGCTGGAGCTGCTCGGCGAGCTGATCCTGCCGGAAGCGGCGTTGCAACGGTTGCATAAGGTGCTATGGCAGGGGCATGCCCCTGAGTATCTCATTACGGTCGATAGCCGTGCAGCCTTCGTGACCCTGACTCCTGCCTCTGATGAGCTGCTTCTGTTGACGCCAGCTGTCCATACGCAATTGGCGGAGCGCTTTCTCTCCCGTCTAACGCCCGGCTTTGCCTGGGGACATCTGTGTGACTGGCACCCTAAGGCTTTGGCCCAAGCGCTCACTCTGGCCGAACGATTGAAACGCCCCTTGCGTTTACTCTTACCGCAACAGGTTGCGCAATTGGCCGCCTGTTATGGTCGCCCGTTGGCGGCGGATGCCTCATGGGCCAACCTCTCCTTGCCTGCCGAATTGCAAACCGTGCTCGAGCCGCTCATCACAAAGAATGTGTGGTTGGAGCAAGAGAGTCTGGTGCTATTTGCCTCGCATCAACTCTCCGGAACCAGGGTGGGATAGGGATGTTCCAGATGAGAGGCAAAAATCATTTTTTACCGCCTCATTGGGTGGTATAACAGGCTGGCGCGCCCGTCTGGTGCGCCCTATTGACGCCCAGGTCCTCGACTCGGCCTGCCGCCATCGATACAAACCAAGCAAAGACAGGGACAAACATGTTTGAAAAGGTAACCGCTGCACCCGCCGATCCCATTCTGGGTCTGACCGACGAGTTTCGTAATGACTCCCGTAGCCACAAGATCAATCTGGGTGTCGGGATCTACAAGAATGATGCCGGTGAGACGCCGATTCTCAACTGTGTCAAGATGGCTGAGCAGATCCTTCTGGAAACCGAGAAAACCAAAAATTACCTGAGCATCGAAGGTAGTGCCGAATATGGTCAACTGGTGCAACAACTGCTGTTTGGTGCAGACAATGAAGTTGTCACCAGCAAGCGGGCTCGCACGGCACAAGCGCCTGGCGGTACAGGTGCCTTGCGTATCGGCGCCGAGTTTCTCTCTCGCCAGAAGCTCAGTCGTAAGGTTTGGATCTCCAATCCAACCTGGGTGAATCACTTTCAGGTATTTGGGGCGGCAGGTCTGGAGACGGGGGAATACACCTATTACAACCCGGCAACACGGGGTCTCGATTTTGAGGGCATGTTGAATTCTTTGGCGACCGCGCAAGAGGGGGATGTGCTCTTGTTGCACGGTTGCTGTCATAACCCGACCGGTATTGATCCGACCATGGAGCAGTGGGAAACCTTGGCCAAGTTCTGTGCCGAGCGTAAGTTGCTGCCTTTCTTCGATTTTGCCTATCAGGGCTTTGCCCGTGGCGTGGATGAGGATGCTGCAGGTCTGCGTCTGTTTGCCCGTTACAACCGCGAGTTGCTGGTGGCCAGCTCCTTCTCCAAGAACTTTGGCCTCTATAACGAGCGGGTCGGGGCCATCACACTGGTGACTGACTCTGATGCGGTTGCCGGTGTCGCATTCAGCCAGGTTCGGGCCGCGATCCGTGCCAACTACTCCAATCCGCCGGCTCATGGTGCGGCCGTGGTCACTACTGTGCTCAAGGACCCTGCCCTCAAAGCCCAGTGGGTGGCCGAGGTCAAGGAGATGCGGGACCGTATCTGGCAAATGCGCGAGCTGTTTGTTGCCAAGTTGCAGAGTCATGGTGTGAGCCAGGATTTTAGCTTCATGACAGAGCAGAACGGCATGTTCTCCTTTTCAGGCTTGAATAAGGAGCAGGTGGCGCGTTTGAAGAATGAGTTTGCGGTCTACATTGTGGGCTCTGGTCGTATCAGCGTGGCCGGTATTACTAGTGGAAACATCGATGCCCTTTGCCAGGCGATAGCAAAAGTACTCTGACTCAGGTAAACGTAAAAAAGGCGCCAAAAGGCGCCTTTTTTCTCTCTGGTTCACGGCAACGTGCTTACTGCTGGGAGATCACCCAGTGTTGAAAGGCCTTGCGGGTTTCGCCATTGGCCTGGTTGTACCAGTATTTGAGCATCTCCAGAGTTTGGGTATTTTGATCCAGCGTTTGCTCCTTGGCGGAGAGTTGTGTTGCAGCAGCCACGGTTGCAGCCGTAGCGCCGGCTTGCAGGGTTGAGGCGGTGGCCGCCGCAGGCTGAGCAAAGGCTTTACCCATGGACAGCAGCTCTTCCTGATAGTTGCGACCTATCTGCAGCCCCTCTTTTTTTGGCATCACAAAATAGTCAGCCTCAACGCTATGGCCAGCCTGCTTATCGATGATGCGTAATTTCTGCTGTTTAAGATACTGCTCTGCCGCGTGATAGCTACGGGGATAGGTAAATTCAATCGCCAACTGTTGATCCTGCTTGCTTGTCAGGTTGATCACGACAGGCTCGCCACTGATCAATCGGCTTTCGCTCTGCTCTTTGAAGGTGCCCTCAAAACGGATGACCAGTTGGTGTGGTCCGGGCGCAAGCTTGAGTGATGAGCGTGAAGAGAAGAGATCATTTTGAACTGGCTTGCCATCCAGAAGATACACCACATAGGGGTGGGGTATGTCGATGGAGGTGACAGCCATGGCCCCCATGGCAAATAACAGGGTGCCAATCCCGATGAAATAGTGTGTTAAACGCATCATCTCTCCTTTGGTATTTTGAGCGTCGAACTGATGACGCCCGGCCATTCTTGCAGCTTTACCTTGTCCCAGCAACTGATGGGTATCAATAGTGGATAGAACGACGGAAGGGCGGAAGGGCATCGAGCAACCCTTTCCCGTAGTGCCGGCTGACTAATCGACGATCGAGCAGGACTATCCTGCCCATGTCCCCCTCCTTGCGGATGAGTCGTCCGCAGGCCTGGATCAATTTGCGTGAGGTATCGGGTAGGGTGATCTGTAAAAATGGATTTCCTCCCTTGCGTTCAACCCACTCGGCGAGCGCGGCTTCTATGGGTGACGTGGGTACGGCAAAGGGGAGTTTGGTGATGATAAGGTTGGTGAGCTGATTTCCAGGCAGATCCAGCCCCTCAGAAAAGCTGCCCGTGCCGAGCAGTATGCTGGGGGTCTGGTGTTTACAGCGCTCTTTGTGCAGTGACAGCAACGCTTCTCGTGATGCCTCGCCTTGCACCAGCAGGCTATAGCCCTTGGCTCTTAGTCCTGCGGCAACCTCCTGCATCTGCCAATAGGAGGCAAAGAGGATCAGCGTGGCTTGCTCCCCTTCGATAAACCTTGGCAGTTCCTCTACCAGGACCTGGCTGTAATGCGTGTCATTGGGTTCACAAGGCATGGGGGGGATCACCAGCTCGGCTCTTTGGTAATCGAAGGGCGATTTTAGCCTCAGATAGCGAGTACCATCCACACTTCCCAGCCCGGCTTGCACGCGGAAGTGATCGAAACGGTTGAGCGCAGTCAGGGTCGCAGAGAGCACGATTGCACCCTGGCAGCGGGACCAGAGCTGCTGCTGTAGCCAACCACCCATCTCCAGGGGGGCGGCGTGGAGAGTCAGCTCTTGCCCCTCCTCCTCTTTAGCCATCCACTTGGCAATGGGGGGGGTATCCCCCGTGCTTCGGTAAAGTTGCCACAACGCTTCCATCTGCAACACCCGGCTTATCGCATAGCCGAGTTCGGTCAGCAGCTGCTCTTGTGCGGGTTGCCGGCCAGCGCTCTCCTTGATCTTATCGGTCAAGGCTTGCAGGCAGCGCTCCAGGCTTCGAGCCAATTTAAGCGTCTGCTCTGCCAGCGGATTGACCCGTTCACTCAGGGCGGGGGGAAGCGGTGCCATTGGGAAACGGTAGTGTGGCTCTGTCATGAACCAATCAGGCTGAGTGTTGATCCAGGTCGTCAGCTGTTTTATATCGTGCAGGCAGCTATAAACCAGATCCGCAATCTCCTCTGCGGCGCGAGCCACATGGCCAGACTGCACCACTTTTGATGCATTTTCCCCAAGATGGGGCATCTTGGCGAGCCAAGCCTGGCTGGCTTGCAAGTTGCACTGGGCCGCGCCCTGATCCCGTGCAATGGTCGGCAGGTGGTGGGCCTCATCCAGAATGTAAAAACACTCTTCAGGCGGCGGCAGAACCACACCACCACCTAAGGCAAGATCCGCCAGCAGTAGTGCATGGTTGACAACCAGTACATCCATCTCATCCAACTCACTGCGAGCCAAATGAAATGGGCACTGGCTGTGGTGGCCCAGGATCGGATTACAGTGGTGGCGTTCGGCGGCTATGGTTTGCCAAAACGCGTCATCCAGTGGTGTGGGCCAGCTATCTCGATCCCCCCGCCATTTTCCTTCACTGTAGGCTAACCAAAGTTCTCGGTATAGGGCCTGTTGTTCTGGGTTGGGACGCGCCAGCAACAGCTCGCTAAAGAGCAGCTGTTGCTCTTGGTTTGCCAGGTCGGCCAGGCGTTGTGCGCAGCAATAGCGCTGCCGGCCTTTGACGAGAGTGAAGCTAAATTCAGTGGCACTGAAGGCGCGAAAGAGAGGGAGATCCTTATGGATCAACTGCTCCTGCAAGGAGAGGGTCGCCGTGGAGATCACCAGCTTCTTGTTAAGGTGTTTTGCACAGGGGATGGCCGCTTGGGCATAAGCCAGTGACTTGCCTATGCCTGTGCCCGCTTCGGCAACCAAGATCCGCTTCTCTTGGCCATACTCACCGCACAGCGTCTTGACGATTTCGGCAACCAGGAAGTTTTGCTCTTTTCTTGGCATGAAACCTGCTAGTTCCTGACCGAGCTTCTTGTAACTTTGTTGGATTGCTTTCTTGAGCGGTTCCGGGATCATGCGTGATTCTCTGGCTGGGGAAGGTGAGTATAGCGAGTTGTGAGCAAGCCGACAAAAATCGTGGCAGTTTTGAGAAAGTGTGGCAGTTGAATCTCTGTGCTAAACGCCCTGGCGTGACAGAGAAACAGCTTATGACGTTGAATATTAACCGAATATGCTGCTGACAACGGGGAAACAGAATAGTTCACTTTTTTCTGTTGCTCATCTCACATTTTGTATGCTAGTCTCAAAATTGAGTGGTGGTAACGCCACCCCCTCCACAGGGATTACAAGGACTTAGTGATTAATTACAGTAGGCAAATAACTATGAAAAAGACTCTTCTTGCAGTAACCATCCCGGCACTGTTCGCCGTATCTGCCAACGCTGCTACCGTCTATGAAAAAGATGGTCAGAAGTTTGATGTATATGGTCGTGCCCAGGCTAACATCGCCGACAAAGAAGCGGCGCGTCTGAGTGGTTTTGATAAGACCGCTGAAAAGACCACCCTGATCGGTACCGGTCGTATCGGCCTGAAGGGCTCTACTGCCATCAACAGCCAGGTTTCTGCCTTTGCTCGCGGTGAGTGGCATGTCAATGCTGAACAATCTTCTGCGAATAACGATGCTCAAGCCGGTGATAAGGGTCAGAATTTCTATGCTCGTCACCTCTATCTGGGTTTTGACGGTGGTCAAGCAGGTAAGATCCTGTTCGGTCAGACCGACACTGCCTTCTATGATACTTTGACCGTTACCGACTATTTCAACGATTGGGGTGATGAGTCCTATCAGTCTGGTCGTCAGGAAGGTCAGGCTATCTATAGCGGTTCTTGGGGCGGTTACCGTGCCTCTGCTGGCTACCAATTTGCCGATGCCTCACAAGGCCTGAGCAATGCTTACAACGCCAGCCTGGGTTATACCTTTGACTTTGGTCTGGGTCTGGGTGTGGGTGCTGAAAGCCGTAACTTTGATAAGAACGTAGGTAGCAACACCGACCTGGATTCTAACAACCGTTGGGCTATCTCTACCTCCTATGGTACTCAAGGTGCCCCAGGTTTCTATGCTGCGGCTCTGTACACTGCTGCCACCAAGTCTTACTACGATGGTAAGGCTGATACCGATGAGCAAGGCTGGGAGTTCTATGGTTCTTACACCACTCAGAACAACTGGACCTTCATGGGCGGTTACAACCGCTACTATCAGAAGGATCAAGGTGCTGATGTGACTGCTTATTATGTTGCTGACGTACAATATAACTTCACCTCTAACTTCATGTCTTACATCGAGTATCGCTTTGACCAAGGTAAGAGCGGTGGTGTAGATAACAATGACGCCGTATCTTTGGGCGCTCAGTACAACTTCTAAGTTTGCTATAAGTAAGATTGTTTTTCATACAATCTGCAAAGGGCAGCCTCGGTGGCTGCCCTTTTTGTTGGCATTTTTGTCGATCTCAGCGCTAGGGAATAGCGCTATTTCTTTTTTGGCGGGCCAGTTCCGCGCTGGCAAAGG
>JBOFBS010000433.1:0-3373 GCA_051645725.1 Aeromonadaceae bacterium
AGAACCGGAAGCGAGATGAAGTTGGCGACAAAGCCAAGCCGAAGCAGTGAGGCGCCTATCAATATGATGCCAACCAGGGCCGTCAGGGTCGCGGTAGCGGTGAGCAGCTGTGCCGGGTTGCCATCAGGCACCACTATGGCCAGCTCACTCCCCGCCAGTATGGCCAGGGTGGTAGTGGAGCTGACACTCAAGACTCGTGAGCCACCGAGAAAGGCATAAAGCAGCATGGGGATAAAGGCCGTGTAGAGACCCACAGCCACGGGGAGTCCGGCCACAGTGGCATAGGCCATGGCTTTGGGCAGCACCACAGCCGAGGCGGTAAGGCCGGCGATCAGATCGGCGGCTTTTCCTGTGGCCGGATGTGCAGAGCAGGAGGGGTCACGCTTGTCCATTCTCTATTCCCTATGATGGCTCCATTGTATTGAGCGTAGTCTACGAATGTACCGCGAGGTAGCACTCCTACGCGGTTTGGCGGTGGTGATGGAGTTGTCCCATCGAAAAGGGGCTCTCTGCAGCAATTTATGTTGCAAATGAGAGTGACTATCATGTAGAACCCATGCATTCTTTGCCATACATCGTACTTTCACCGATGCTATGTTCATCACGCCCCATTTTGTTGGGTAGCCGCTAAGGACTTTTTCATGTTTGCGTTTTTTGAGCGTCTGACCAGACCCTTCCCCGTTGAAGAGCCGACTCAACCCCCGGGAACTTTGTATGCTTTTTGTCGCCACTACACGCGGGGGATGGAGTGCTATCTGCTATTGATGTCCGGTCTGACGGCCCTCATCGCTATAGCCGAAGTCTCATTATTTGGTTTTCTGGGTCAGCTGGTAGATTGGCTGGTTGCCCATACTCCCCAGACGTTGTTCAGTGAAGAGGGTATGAAACTGCTCTGGATGAGCCTGTTGATGCTGGTGGTGTTACCCCTGCTGGTCTTCCTGCACTCTTTGCTGGTGCATCAAACCTTGATGGGGAACTATCCCATGGCCATCCGCTGGCTGGCACATCGCTATTTGCTCAGGCAGAGCCTCTCGTTCTACAGCAATGACTTTGCCGGACGGATTGCCACCAAGGTGATGCAGACCTCCCTTGCGGTCCGGGAAACCGTGATGAAACTGCTGGATGTGCTGGTCTATGTATTGGTCTACTTTACCTCCATGGTGGTGATGGTGGCCCAGTCAGACTGGCGCATGATGTTACCCATGCTGGTATGGCTTACGGCCTATATCGGTATCCAATATTACTTTGTGCCAAGGCTAAAAAAGGTCTCATCACAACAGGCAGAGTCGCGCTCCATGATGACGGGGCGGATCGTTGATAGTTACACCAACATCCAGACTGTGAAGCTCTTTTCCCATACACAGCGCGAGGCTGACTATGCCCAGCAGGGGATGCAGGAGTTTTTAGGTACAGCCTACAAGCAGATGCGATTGGCCACAGGGATCGGTGTCAGCGTACAGGTTCTCAATTATCTGCTGGCCTTTTCGGTAGCCGGGCTTGCCATCTGGTTGTGGACGCAAAGTGCGATCACGATTGGGGCCATTGCCATTGCGGTTAGTCTTGCCTTGCGGCTAAACGGTATGGCTCAGTGGATCATGTGGGAGGTCAGTGCCCTGTTTGAAAATATCGGCACTGTCGCCGATGGTATGGCTACGCTCTCCAAGCCCCAGGATGTCCCCGATGCTGAGCATGCATTGGCCTTGCGTCCGGTCGCAGGAGAGGTGCGTTTTGAACAGATCAACTTTCATTACGGCAAGGGCTCCGGCGTGCTCGACAACCTGGATCTGCACATCCGGGCCGGTGAGAAGATTGGGTTGGTGGGGCGCTCCGGGGCAGGCAAGTCAACTCTGGTCAATTTGTTGCTGCGTTTTTATGATCTGGAGAGTGGACGCATTCTGATCGATGGGCAGGATATTAGCCAGGTGACACAAGATAGCCTGCGCGCTCAGATTGGTATGGTGACTCAGGATACCTCTTTGTTGCACCGCTCTGTGCGGGAAAACATTCTCTATGGCCGACCCGATGCCAGTGAGGCCGAACTGCTGGAGGCCGCACGCAAGGCGGAGGCGCTGGAGTTTATTGCAACACTTTCTGACCCGGCTGGTCGCACCGGTTTTGATGCCCAGGTCGGAGAGCGAGGGGTGAAACTCTCTGGCGGGCAGAGGCAGCGGATTGCGTTGGCACGGGTATTGTTAAAAGATGCTCCCATCCTGATTTTGGACGAGGCTACATCGGCTCTGGATTCGGAAGTTGAGGCTGCGATCCAGCAGAGCCTGGACAAGCTGATGGCGGGTAAGACTGTGATTGCCATTGCCCATCGACTCTCCACCATAGCTGCCATGGACCGCTTGATAGTGATGGACAAGGGACGCATCGCGGAGCAGGGGAGTCATGCCGAGTTGTTGAAACTGGGCGGCATCTATGCCCAGCTCTGGGCCCATCAGACGGGGGGCTTTATTGGCAGCGAGCCAGAGGGGCCTCTCTAGCCGCGGGACATGACGATTGAGCCAGCTTTTCCCGGTAGCAGTACCGGGAAAACAAAAAAGCCTCACTAAAAAGTGAGGCTTTTTCGAGGGTTGTATGGTCGGCGCGAGAGGATTTGAACCTCCGACCCCTGACACCCCATGACAGTGCGCTACCTGGCTGCGCTACGCGCCGAGAGTCTCGATGAGAGTGTTCAAGAACAATCTCACTCAACGGGAGCAGAGTCTAGGGTTATGCTCCTGACCTGTCAACCACTTAAATGGTGACTTTGATTCGTTCGCCGATTATCTGTGCAATCAACGGCTAAAGCTCAGTCTGGCTCCCAATTTATCGGCGAAAATCTGGCCGTTTTGATAGGCGATGTGGCCATTGACCAGGGTGGTATGGATACGACTCGGGAAGGTATGTCCTTCAAATGGCGACCAGCCGCACTGGTAGAGCAGGCTCTCTTTGGTGACAGTCGTGGGTTGGTCGAGATCCAGCAGGACCAGATCGGCAAAGTAGCCCTCGCGCAGATAGCCGCGATCTTTAATCTGGTAACGTTCGGCAACGGCGTGAGAGGTGCGTTTGACTATGGTCGCCAGATCCAACTCTCCCTTGTGATAGTGCTCGAGTAACGACAGCAGGGCATGCTGACACAGTGGCAGACCAGAGGGCGCCTGGAAATAGGGGTTCTGTTTTTCGGCCCAGGTATGGGGAGCGTGGTCGGTAGCTATGATGTCGATAACTCCACTCTTGACTGCAGCCAGTAGGGCTTCACGATCTGAGGCCATTTTTACCGATGGATTACACTTGATCTGGTGGCCTAGGCGGTCGTAATCCTCTTGCGCAAAGTAAAGATGGTGGACACAGGCTTCGGCCGTGATCTGTTTGTGTTTGAGTTCGCTTA
>JBOFBS010000434.1:0-2167 GCA_051645725.1 Aeromonadaceae bacterium
CCCTCACGCAGCAAGACCATCAGCAGCAAGGCGACATAGTGGCTGCGAGTCACCTCATCCTTATCGGCCGCATAGTGTCCGTTATAAGGTTGTTCTAATATTCGTAAATTATCGATCTGTCGCAATATATTCATATTCAAATCATCTGTTGGCTTTATTAACAAACAAGGGTAGCCAGCTATTCAATCCATCAGGGATTGTTATAACCTTGGCAGCTACGGGTGGAAGACCACGTTGATCGAAAACAGCTCCCCAAGCGTAGCCACGCCAATCTTCATCTCGGGCACATATACTTAAAACAATACACCTCGGGAAAAACAGCTGTCGATAAGCATCAATTTCCTTCGTGTAAACAACAATACTTTTGGGGCCAACGAACTCACCCGGAGAGTATGGCAGCTTAGGGAAAATATCGAAAGAAACTAGCCAAATCGGCCTCTTCCCAATGGCGCGTTCATATCTGGCAACCCTTACGTCATCAGCAAATTCCTCCGCGTCTAGCCCAATCCCATCATTAAGTAACTTAAGACATAAAAATGAGAGCCGACGAATGGAGTCATTATTGTTAAGTAATAGAGCTGCTTGCTGTTGCAATCTGTTCAAGCCATTTTTAGATAAGGCACCTGAAATTCGTAACAACATCATCAAATCGAACATAAATGAATGTGCTTTAGAAGAGTTATCTTTTAGCACAGACAAAGTTTCAAATAGCTCTTTCTTATCTAGTTTTGCCACCTGCTGTAAATAAAAGGATAATGGTCGTTCTATTTTCATAGAACGTAACAGCATTTCAAATAAGCGTACCTGGGGCTCAGTCAATCCTCCTTCCTCCAGAAGATTAGCGGCCAATAGCGTTAGATAACGCTCCTTTTCTACCAACTCCTTATCTGCCATAAAGTGAGACGCCAAAGGCTCCAGATCGGGCCTAACCTGATCCAGCATATCGAATAGCGATGGTTTGCTCATGGGCGGCATTCCTTTTTGTTGTTTTATTGGAGCAATCAAACCTGAAGCGCCTGCAAGGCGGGATAAGAGGGAATATCTCGGCGCAATAACTTCGGTAAGTTGGTCAGTGGAAGATCACGAGTCAGCGGCAGCCAGATCGCGGGATCACACTCTGTTGCAGATACGCACCACTCCTCAGCCAATTGCCCGAGCATATCCGAGAGCTGAATAGCGCTAAGATCCAGCAGACTCAAGTCATCCGGCTCCGGCAGTGGGATACAGACCCAATCCCCGATTTGCTTGAGTTGAGTGAAAAAGCGCATCTGCACCTCAGCCAACGTCTTGGCTACCTGTTCCCATTGCTCCAGCTCGTTCTTGATCTTGCGTTGCAGGTTATTGATATCATCCTGCACGTCGCTATCGTCGCTTAAAGCAAGAATGCGGTTGAACTTGCTGAGCTGACGCTGAGCCTCCTGACGCTCCTCATCGATAAAGCGCTGGTAGGCCATAAACTGACGCTTGAACTGCTTGGCAAAACCCAGCTCACGGCGAGCCGTATTCCACTGGGCAAAATAGTCCAATAAAGGCTCGGCACTGTAATTCGAGCGGGGGCGGTTGGAGAAGGGGATCACATTAAGTACAGACACGCCACGTTTGGCCAAAGTATCACGCACCAGTACCACAATCTTTTCGATCTCCTCGGCCGGATGTTTGTCAGCACGGCTGATCACCACCAGTTTGGGAATGGCGCGATCCAGTGTGCCAAGGAAGGATATATCCTCTTCGGTGATGGTGCCCTTATCCGCCGGTACCAGCCAGACGATAAACTGGGCACTATTAAGCTGGGTCCGTGCCAGATTGGCATCTGTGCGATCACTGCCCGCCTGCTCCGCCTTGCTATAACCCGGAGTATCAAGCAGAGCCAGATTGTCCCAAGGTAGCGCTGGATGAGCGACGACGACCGATTTGAGCAAGCTGCTGACCTGGCTACCATAGCGGGATTTCTCCTCATGGGTCAGGGTACGAAACTGCTCATGGCTTAAAGAAACTACCCGATTGAACAGGTTGATGGCATGCACCTCGGTCTGCTCCCCCTGACCCTGCACCAAATAAGTGGGCAATGAAGTGGTTGGGTCCACCTCAGTGACCAAGCATTCGCGATCACCTATAAGCGCATTGATAAGGGACGATTTACCCGCACTAAAACTCCCGCCCAGCCCCA
>JBOFBS010000435.1:0-2706 GCA_051645725.1 Aeromonadaceae bacterium
CTGGTGAGAGTATGAGACTTCATGGGGCGCACTCCAGAAGAGGAACACAGCTTAAAGTCTAGTCTATAAGCTGTGATCTGGCGCACATCTGGGGCGAGGATGACACAGAGTAGGACTCTCACCCGATCCCGTAGGGACAAATAGCGAAGCGTATTCGTACGCATGAATAGTCAGGTGTATTCGTAATAATGGCGTCGCAAGCCTTTGCTAACTGACCGACATTAGCCCCAAGAGATAGCCTCTCTCGCCAACGCGCCGTGAACCCCTCCCTGGGGGCTCGATGGCGGCCTCCCTGCCGCCAACGGTTGGCTCAATAGGCTATCTCTGTGAGCTGACTAAATCCGTTTGTGTGTTTGTTTATTTATTTATCCTGTTCGTGGTGAGCTTGTTTATCCCGTTCGTGGCGGGCTTGTTTATCCCGTTCGTGGTGGGCTTGTTTATCCCGTTCGTGGTGAGCTTGTCGAACCATGAACTAGTTAATAAATTGATAGCATTAGTTATTCTCCCTTCGACAAGCTCCCTTCGACAAGCTCAGGGTGAACGGAGTCTGTGAACTTAAATGATGAACATTGGCCTATTCGGCCCATCCTTGGGGTTGGTTATCGTCAGATCCCGTAGGCACAAATAGCGCAGCGTATTTGTACGCACGAATGGGGAGGAGCAGAGTGTGACCGCCCACTAGCGAGGCGGTCGGTTAAAAGAGCGCTACGGAACCCAATAGCAAGGCCGGGCGAGCCCGGCCTTGCTGTTCACGCCTCGTTGATGACGGGGCGGCTGGGATCGCTGCCCCACTCACTCCAGGAGCCATCATAGACGGTGAGCCCCTGGTAGCCTGCCAGCTCGGCGCCGAGCGCCAGTATGCAGGCGGTGACGCCAGAGCCACAGCTGAAGATGGGCGCCTGCCCCTCGCCCAGCAGTGGGGCAAACTCGGCCTTGAGTTCCTCTGCGGCGCGCATCTTGCCGTTCTGTTGCAGTTTGCCAAAGGGGAGATTCACGGCGCCGGGCATGTGACCGGCGCGCAGTCCGGCTCTGGGCTCAGGCTCCAGCCCCTTGAAGCGGGCTTCGCTGCGGGCATCCAGCACGGGGCGGCGGCCACTCACCAGCTCCTGGGCCACGGTATCGGCATCGCAGAAGAGGCCAGGTTGCAGCTGGGCGACGAAGTTGCCCTGTGCGCCCTGATAGGGGTGCTCTGGCTCGGTGGCGTGCCCTGCCGCCAGCCAGGCGGGCAGTCCGCCATCCAGCACGGCTACGCGGTTATGACCCATGGCGCGGAGCATCCACCAGGCGCGGGGGGCAGAGAAAATGCCGATGCGGTCATAGACCACGATCAGCGAGTCGTTATCCAGCCCGAGCGCCTGCACCCGTTGGCTGAAGAGTTCAGGCGTGGGCAGCATGTGAGGCAGCGAGGTGTCGGGGGCACAGATCTGCTTGTCGAAGTCGAAGCGGCGGGCACCGGGGATCTGTACTACTGGGGCCTCGCTGGCCGGAGCCGAGGGGGGCTGCATGTGGGCATCCAGCACCACCAGTTGTGGATCCCCCAGATGGGCGGCTAACCACGCCACACTGACCAGCGGGGTGGGGAGCGTCAGTTCAGTCGTCATGCAAACTCCTTGTGCAATAAGAGGTTGAGTGGTGGTTACTCTATCACTCTCTGACAACAGGGTGACTGCAGTTTGGCGTAAATAATCAAGCGCGGTCAGGCGGGGGTTTTTACTCTGGGTGGGTGATAAGCGTACCAGGATAAGGAAGGAACCATATGACGCTTAAACCTATTACCAAGGCCTTGATGGCCTATGGGGTGATCACCCTGCTGGCCCTTGGCATGGCGCTGTTGCATATAGGCGGTCTGTTTCCGGGATTATTGTTGATGGGGGTGGTGATGGGGGCCGTCAATCTGGCCTCCTTATTGAACTCGGATGATGAGGAGCCACCCTGCGATCCCAGGTTATAACCGCCAAGAGCTCCCGTTTACCACGTTATGTCAATGCTCCCCGCCTTGTCGGCGGGGAGGCGCAGGGCTTAGTGACCTCGCTCCAGCAGGGGCTTTAAGAAGCGGGCGGTATGGGAGGCCTCGCATTTGGCGACCTGCTCTGGGGTGCCGGTGACCAGGATCTGGCCGCCGCCCGAGCCCCCTTCCGGACCCAGATCTACCACCCAGTCGGCGGTTTTCACCACATCCAGGTTGTGCTCTATGATGACTATGGTGTTGCCGTTATCGCGTAACTGATGCAGCACCTTGAGCAGTTGCTGGATATCGTGGAAGTGTAGCCCTGTGGTGGGCTCGTCCAGGATATAGAGGGTCTGGCCTGTATCGCGGCGGGAGAGCTCGCGGGAGAGCTTGACCCGCTGGGCCTCGCCACCTGAGAGGGTGGTGGCCGACTGCCCCAGCGTGATGTAGGAGAGCCCCACATCCATCAGGGTTTGCAGCTTGCGCGCCAGCGCCGGCACCGCATCGAAGAAGGCGCGAGCCTCTTCGACCGTCATCTCCAGCACCTCGTGGATGCTCTTGCCCTTGTACTTGACCTCCAGTGTCTCCCGGTTGTAGCGCTTGCCCTTGCAGACATCGCAGGGGACATAGACATCGGGCAGGAAGTGCATCTCCACCTTGATGACGCCATCACCCTGGCACGCCTCGCAGCGCCCGCCCTTGACGTTAAAGGAGAAGCGGCCCGGCTGGTAACCACGGGAGCGCGCCTCCTGGGTGCC
>JBOFBS010000436.1:0-2639 GCA_051645725.1 Aeromonadaceae bacterium
AGAGGTAACCATTGAGCATATCGAGTTATCACTCTGACAAATTTCCATTTCAAACATATTTCACATCTATATCACCTTCATGAGCTAGCAGTGTAAAGCCTACACTTTATTATTCCTGAAGGGGTTATAACTCATTTCATCGATACAATTTCCTGCACGGGTAAAGTCCCCTCGCATGGCCAAAGTAATCAATTACCACACAAACAACCTTTAGGTATCTGGCTACAAGCCGCCGGGGTGAATTGGACCATTGAAGATAGCGATATAATGTTTAACGTAACCTCCGACATTCTGCATATCCGCCATTCCTAGGGAGTAATATTTTTTACTATGCAGATATGTGGGTCCACTCTCGGAGGTCTCCAAGCACGATAATGTGGTGTAACCTTACATGGTATAGCATTTCGATCCGGATTTGGTGCGAGCAGGTGGGCTTGAATTAGAAACGGTTGGCGTATTAGATAGAGGGAAGGCATATAGGCGTTAATCAAGACATACTAGGACGCGAAGCCTTATGGCGGTGACACCTTAAAATACCATTTATTGCTAGCGACCAGGTGTGATAGCCCAATTGTACCACTGTTCAATCACCTCGTTACTAATGGGGTCAATGACAAGGTAACTGATATTAACGTGCACAATTCTCTCAGAAAAATATCAAGGGGAGCTCTCTCTTTATACGCACAGCATAGCAATCAATGCTGCCTCATTCATTTACTTTGATTGGGTGAATCGAGTCACAAGACGATTAATCATTTCCAGCATTAAGGCCCGATCGGCATCATCAAGCTGCGCTAGTTGCTGACTCAGCACAATGCCCTGCTCGGTGGGCCGGTTACTGGTCTCTCGTAAAAAGTCCGCCAGCTCACAGCCAAACAGCTGAGCCAGTTCCGCCAACCGCACCACGGTTGGTACTACGATACCCCGCTCCATCCGGGATACGGCTTCCATCCCGATATTGAGGTGTTCAGCTACCAGCTCTTGGGTAAATCCAGCCCGCTGCCGCTGGCGGGCAATTGCCTTTCCCACGAACTTGGCTAATTGCTTGGTGTTGATGTCTGTCATAAGCCCTCCAGTCAACCCATATGGTTGAACATAGACCCATTGACGATAAGGACCCAGAGAGGCGAATATGGACCATAAAAGTCCATCATTAATACAAAAGGAGGTGTATGGCCCTACTTTCGACATAGCCGAGCGACTCGATGCTTCCCATACCGCTTGTATACCAAACCTCACTCCTTCACTGATGCGGGCAGGAGATGGTTAAACCTCACGCAATTGATATGCAACATTACCCAATGGTTAGCGCAGTCATCAGGTATAGCCCGCATGGCATGCGGTGGACTACCGCATCACCCAACCCACCTGGATGCAATCGCAACCAGCAGCGATGCTGACACAAAAAACCAGCCGTCCTGAAGGATAGAACAACAAACCACCGGAGTGGTTATGGCAATGATTACAGCCGAAGGATTTATGAAACATCTGCTGGGCTACAACGCATAAGGAGAATTGATAATGAAAAACCAATTAATGTCGTTTGTATTAATGTTAACAAGCACTACAGCACTGGCCTTCGGAGAACCAGGGCGCTGGAGCCAAGGCTGGGGACAGGGCCAAACTGAGTATACTGCTGTGGTGGATGAGCAAAACTCGCTCTACATCAGTTGTAGCGAAGACACGAAGGTCTTCATGATGGCGACTGTCGATGGCGTGGAGTACGGCGAGTCAGCAGGAGCTAAAGAGGGATTTACGCTTATCGTCAGTGGCGATTATTTCAACACACCTTACGAAATAGACTCCGCAGATAAGGCCAGTGATTTTTACTTCATGTGGAATAGTTTACGAGTTGCGAGCACCATTATTGTCAAAACTCCAGATGACAAACGGCTGATATTGCCCACCCAGGATGCCGACAAGGTACTTCCTAAAGCCGACTCACCCGAATTCACTTGCCTGAAAAAAGTGGAACGTGACCTGCAAGCCGCAGCGCAGGCCAAGAAACCCAAAGCGCCTCCTGCGCCAGAACTGGTAACTACGCCGCTTTCCTCCTCTACGTTTGACGTGAGCTGGAACTGGGAGGAATTCATGCCTAATGTGCCAATGAAAGTCCTACAGGTTGTATCACGCAGTGACAACATCGCTATCCACAAGGCGGTGGTCAACCGAGGTCAGTGTACCAGCACCCCGCATGGTCGCTTACCGCTCGCCCTGAAATTTGGTGGCGCGGCCAAATTTATCATTCCCGCAAACTGCAACATTCTGGAGTTGAACCTGTTCACGGACCAAGGGCAGGCCACCTATCAGTTCACCCCCCATTAATCGGACATGATTACCCCCATCAGCCGGAGCTCCATGCTCCGGCTTTTTTATTCCCATGGAGATTATTTATGCTACCTACTGCATCCCCCAAGGGGGAACCATTCGACCATCCCAGCTTTTGGCGCAAGCTCTGGATGTTTGCCAAGCGAACAGGACGTCCCTTTATCGAAGTCTGCCTGCTGCTTTACTACACCAGTCAGAAAGAGGATTTGCCGCTTTGGGCCAAGCTGCTTATCTATGGCGCCTTGGCGTACTTCGTCTCGCCAATCGATGCCATCCCGGATGTGTTGCCTATGGGGCTGGCCGATGACATT
>JBOFBS010000437.1:0-5101 GCA_051645725.1 Aeromonadaceae bacterium
GCTCATGTGTGGCTGCTCCAGTTTGGGTTGTCGTTGGTGCCGTGGTTGAAGTAGGCACCCACAATGGTGCGTCGCCACTCCCCAACGGGATAGCCGAGGTCGTTGCACTCACGCTCCCACCACGCAAAGTTAATCTCGCGGGGCAGGTTGTCCACCATGTCCAGTGGACTCACGAACAGCGTGGTCTTGTGCATCGTTGGCACGGGCTTGATCTTGTCGGGGCCAGTGCGCTTGCCGGTCTCGTCATAGTCGTGCGCCCACGTCGGGAAGGTGAGCTGATAGGTAATGAGCCTATGCAAATCGCCATGTGCGTTCATTGCCTGAGCGACTGCGACCTGAGTGAAGCTATCGTTGAATTCGATCATGGGTGTTTCTCTCTTTCAGCAGGTGAACGGTAAGCCGCTGCCAGCAGCGCAAACTGTTCAACCAGGTAACTGATGCTGATGCCCAGTTCATCGCTGACCGCATCACCCAGACGATGATGCAGGTGTGCCATGTCATCGGCGATACGCTGGGCTGTATGGGCTGTACCGTCCGGTGGTGAGCTTGTCACTGTCAGAGTGATGGAAAGGTTCATCACATCTCTCCCCAAGGGGCTTGCTCCCACAGTGACAGCCGGGTCAACACATCTTGCGCGAGGACCTGTTGCAACTGCTGTAGTACCTGCACAAGCCGAGGTGCCTGCTCAGGGCTCCCGCTCCATTCACTCGATTGGTACAGGGCGCAGCAGGTGAATTTGTAGAGGGCAACCAGCTCGCTATCGGTGAGTGGTGCCTGGTGGTAACGGTGGGCAGGTTTAATCTGTCCCAGCTTGGTCGAGCGGTGCTGACGTGGTTCCTGACGCCCCAGCTGATAGCGATGCCAGACTGCCTGCCGATTGGCGAGCATCATCAGCCGTACCAGCCGGTCTACCCGCCACGTCCAGGTACTGGTGACATCCATTGGCGGGTTCCACCAGAGGGAGCGCAGCAGCTCAAGGGTGTAGTGCGGTGGCATCGGGGCATTGCAAAAACGGTGTAACTGCACGGCAAAGGCAAGGTAATCCTTGCGATCGATCATGAAGGCAGACATGGGGTGACTCCTTAAAATGCAAAAGGCCACCTTCGGTGAGGTGGCCCTGTGGGTTGTGTCGGGATATCCGGATCATGGTGTGGGACCTGATGATCCTGGTTTGATGATCCGGGTGATTGGGCGGAAACGTGATCTGCATGTTATTGGGCGATCGACGGTTCGTTATTGATGATCTTGGCGTGTGTTGGGGTGAGCAGCCTCAAACAGGATGGCGTAGAGCGCACAATCAATGCAGTTGACGGCATCGTGATGCGGGTAATAGGGCGGCGCGTCTCTGGATCGCTCGAAGTAGTCGCCAAAGTAACTGAGGCACTCGCGGATCTCGATGGTGGATCCCCGCAGCAAGGTCTCTTCAAACTGCTTGGCATAACCCTCGTCGTCACGGGCCTTGGTGACGGCCTTCTCCAACAACGTCAGCGCATCTTCGTTGTAGGCGGAAGCCAGACGATGGCGCAGCTTCTCGAGGGTTTCGTCCAGGGAATAAGGATTAGGTAATCGCATGGCGTTTGTTCCTTCTTGGCGCGACTAATGGCGTAGCTGGTGGAGCAGCGTATCAATGGCCTCGATGCAGTCGGCCTGGGTAAGTTGGTAACCGTTAGGCAGGTGAGCCACGATGGCGGGCTCGGCCTGCATCTGAACGTTGTCTTCAAGCCAGCAGCGCAACTCGAGGAGGATGTCGGGGGCGGTGAGGTGGCTTTTGCCTGGGGGCTGGTTCATAGTTGGCCTCTTTCGGCCATCGAGACCACGCCTTCGGCACCAACCACCAGATGGTCGAGCAACCGGACATCGACCAACGCCAAGGCCTCTTTGAGGGCCTGGGTAAAGACCCGGTCAGAGTGACTGGGTTCTGGGTCACCACTGGGGTGATTGTGCACCGCGATGATGGCCCCGCAGTTGAGTAACAAGGCCCTCTTGACCACTTCCCGTGGGTAGATGCTGGCGCTATCGAGGGTGCCGCGAAACAGTTCCTCAAAAGCCAGTACGCGATGCTGGGAGTCAAGGAACAGTGCGCCAAACACTTCGTGCTCCCGGTCCTGCAGCAAGGTTTGTAACCGTTCGGCGGCCTCAGTGGTACTGGTGATGGCGGTGCCTTTGGCCAAACGCTTTCTGGCAATCTGGTTGGCGATGCGCAGCAGGTCTTGCTCGGTCACGGGTTCGGTGACGACATAAGTGCCGGGGCATTCCCCGGCTTTAAGCTTGTGGTAACGCATGGTGGGATTCTCCTGAAAAATAAAGACCCCGGCAGCGCGAGGCGTGCCGAGGTCACATGGATGTAGAGAGGTTGTTGGTTAACTCTGGAGGTAGTTCAGTTGGTTGTGGTGATGGTTCCAGCTGTGGCTGTGGGTTCTTGCTTCACCGGTATCAACGGTTCGGGGACCAACACGTTTAGCGGGATAGCCAGTGCGAGGCTCAGCCGTTCGGCCAGTTCATAGGCAGGACCGAGGGTGTCGTAATCAGCAACCCAGGTGGCCAGTGCCAATCCGCTTGCTTCCACGGCCCGCAGGTAGACGCTGTAGCCCTGCACGGACAGGCCACTGTCACGCACGACTTGCGTCTCCCCCTCTCGATTGATGGCCTCCAGCTCAACGGCTATCGGTTCTTTAGGCATCCATCCTCCTCAGTCACCACTGACGGTGACGGTAAAAAAGCCCAGTTGGGCGTAGGCAAGGAAATTGTGTTGCCACAGGGTGAACAGCTCCTGAGCCTCAGCCATGGGGAGCGGCCCCCAACCTTGCAGATAGTGCTCATTGTCCAGGAAGTTGAAATCAAGCTCTTTGCAAAGCTCGACATCCTGGCCTTGGCCCTGATAGCTGAAATCGGTGATGTAATCGATGTGCCAGCAGCCAGCCTGGGATATCAGGCGGATTTCAACCGGATGAACGCCACCCGTTGTTGGGCTGTAGGTGGGATTGCGAAAGTGAAAGGTCAGGGCTGTCTGGTTGGTAAGGCTAAGCCCGGTGTGCGTGAGCGTGTCACCAAGCAAGGTGAGCATGTCCTGGGAGACCGGCAGGGATAAGCCGTCCAGATTAACAGGCAGGGTCATGAGTAAACTCCGGGATAAAAAGAAAACCCAGACCTGCTGAAAACAGGACTGGGCTTGAAATGGACGTTCACACAGCCACATCGGAAGAGCAGGATGTTGCGGTTATATCGACCGGGAGGTGCAGGAAGGGCTGAAGGTCGAGATACGCATTGAGTACCTGCTTGGTCTTGAGCATAGTCCAATGTGAACGAGATGGTGAAAATGGCGTGGCTGCCGTGATGCAGATGCCAGGGGGCTCAGGACGAGACACAGAGCGTGATGTCATGTTCCTGGTTATCCAGCGCAAGGGAGACCTCAATCACCAGCGCAGGCATTGATGCGAGTTGTTGCTCCCAGGTTTGCAGTGCAATGACCAGGGCCTTGAGGCGCATCGGTGCCCACTGCAGTTGATAGCCCACGGTCTTTTGACCAAACCAGAAGGCATGTTCGCAGCAAGGAGAGGCCGTCTCCTCAATGTGTGTCAGCGACGACAGGCTGGCAATCACCCAGCGCCCGGACTGCCAATGCAGGGTACAGGTGGTGTTGGGAAAGTGGGTAGCCTGATGTGTAGATGTGACAGTCGGCGCCTGGGGGGCGCTCTCATCCCGAGCATGAGCAGCAATGGTCACCACTGCGGTTTGCTCTTCGGTGAGCTCAGAGGGTAATACAGCCATGCTGGCAAGCGCCTGTTGCATCCATGTCTGAAACAACGCCTCGGTATGGGCAGACAAGCCCAGCAATGCGGACCTGGGTAAGGTGGTATCGACACGGTTATTCATCGTTATTCTCCGGACTCTTCCACCACGTAGCCAACAGGCCACCCAGCACAATGGCACCGCCCAGCAACGGATGGCCAGTGGCACGGGCAGCCGCCAGTAGCCACCACGAGACCTGAGGACTGTGACTGACCCCCTCGATACACCACAACACAAAGTGCTCGCAGTTATTGAACGCCGGATGATAGCGTTGCTCTCCCTGGCGCCGATAGGCTCGCACAATCGATGCTTGAGCATCATAGCGGCGGTGAGGATGTTCAATCACCCGCACCGCTTGCCCTTGGGCAAAGTCAGGGAGCGATACGGTCTCAATGCCATCGGCGTCTCCGGTACCGGAAGAGCTTGCCCCCACGCCTCCAGCGTAGTGGCTAACTCGGCCCTGACCCAGATAAAGCCCATGATGCTCAAATCCTAGCCGTGGGCTGACCAAATGGTCGCCAGGGCATAAATCTATAGGTAACAACATAGAGTTTTTCCTTTAACGCTGTGACAACTTACTTCATGTGGAAATAAATACGGCACTCTGAAAACAGAGTGCCGTAATGATTCATGGAATATAATGTTACTGACTATCCATTAATTAGACGCCAATATAGTGTCGGGCCAAAAGTGATGATCGCGAAGCAGATGCCACCGATAACTAACCGCTGGATAAACTGGCAAATAGCATTGTTGGATTTAAATATTTTAACTAAGATGAAACCCCAAAAAAGGATGCCAAGGATAGCCGCAATGATATGCATAAAACCTCCTATAGATAGGCCTTGGTATTAATGCTCTGATTTTGGACAGATAATGTAGAGAAGAATGTAAATTGCCAGCGGGATCATAGCCCACCCGACAACCGGATGAGTCATATCGCTCACAATTCTTTTCGCAAAACTCACAGGAGTAAAAATTGGCGATAAAATTACTAGCGTGATAATTGTTTTAATTGCTGTTGTTGCAATGTTACAATTTCTTCTAAATAAAAACAATGAGATAACCAACCCTGCAATAATCAATGCTGTAGTCATGATTGTGCATCCTCACCTTAAACTAGTTATGTGTTTTCATATGCAGACTTTAGTATGTGGTAATATCTACCATCTTCGCCAAAATCAAAGCCAGCTTTAGCATGCAGTATTTTTTTCAACAGGTACGCATCGAAATTGTCTTTCTGAACTGGGAATATCTGGCGATGGGTGCCATCTTGCCATATCAATTCAACTACACTTCCCGAAAGAGAAAT
>JBOFBS010000438.1:0-2390 GCA_051645725.1 Aeromonadaceae bacterium
GGGTGTCTTTGTGGAAGGTCTCGACTAGCGTCAGGATGGGGTCGCCAGCATAGGCATCGACGTGTTCAAACATGGGGGATCCTTGAAATTGACTGTCCAGTAAAACCGGCGGTCAGCCGGGCTGGACATCATGGCGCAATCCCCATTTTGCCTCAAGCAGTTCGCGTGTTGTGGTGCATGTGCAGACGGTGCCCAGTTCATTGGGGCCAGTGGCGCAATGAAATTGTGATGTCTGGAGTGGGAGTAAAGTGACACCCTCTTGTTTTGATTGTAAAGTGTACGCAATATTTTTGAATTATGTAGCTAATAACTTGCATTTATTTGGTATGTAATACTGCTCTCGAGGTTGGAATGAAGATATTTAACTGATGGCATGTTACGCTGCATAGGTAAATAACGTTCTTGTCAATTTTGAAGTTGTGCCCTAGCCGCAATTGTTCGGTTTGGTGGCTACAGGTAGATCGGTTTCAATGACGCGACATACATCTTCAGACTCTTTTTCTACCCCTACTAGGAACTGGCTCGGATTGGGTGGCTGGAACCTCTATTTTCTGGGGAAGCTGGCGTTGCTTTGGGGGGGATATCTCAATTATCACCCGCTGGCCAATCTGGTATTTGCTGCGTTTCTGCTTTTTCCACTCTCCACTACTACACCAATGCGGCGCGCAAGGTCGTTGATCGCCCTGCCGATAGGTATCGGGCTCTTCTATCACGACACCTGGCTGCCTGGTTTCGAGAGCATTGTCAGTCAGGGGGGGCAAGTTTTCTCTTTTACGGCTGATTACTGGTTGGAGTTATTCGAGCGTTTCATCAATTGGGAGATGGTCGGGGTTGGTTTTGTCATGTTGACGACCTACCTGTTTTTGGCGCAGTGGTTACGGTTTACACCCTGGGTGCTGGTTGCTCTGCTCTGGCTGTGGTTCTCCCCTCAGTTGTCGAGTGTGCTGCCGGGAATGAATGCACAAGCATCAAGCGTGGCTACCCAACCGGTGAAAAGGGTCGCTGAACACGAATCTGGGACGGGAGAACTGGAACAGCAGCTTGATCAAAGTGCTCCGCCCACCAGTGCCAACCTCAATACCTATCTGAATGATTTTTATCTTGAAGAGCGTGGGCGCGAGACTCGGTTTCCACAGCAGTTGCCTGCCAAAGCGACGCCTTTCGATGTGCTTGTCATCAATATCTGTTCTTTGGCCTGGAGTGATGTCGAGGCGAGCGGTCTGCTGGAGCATCCTGTATGGCGTCATTTCGATCTGATGTTCGACAGCTTTAATTCTGCCACCTCTTATAGCGGCCCTGCCTCGATTCGTCTGCTGCGTGCCAGTTGTGGTCAGCCCAGCCATCAGGACCTCTATTTAGCCGCCCCCAAACAGTGCTTGTTAATGGAACAGTTGGCTCAATTGGGATTTGAGAAGCAGGTGGCAATGGACCACTCTGGTGGGTTTGGGAATTATCTCAAGGAGCTAAAAGAGCTGGTCGCTCTCGATATTGAACCTATGAGCAGGGAAGGCTTACCGCATGATTTGGCCTCTTTTGATGGTGAGCCTATCTATCGGGATGATGCCTTGTTTGCTCGCTGGTTGCAGAAACGAAGCCAGAGCCAAGCTGATCGCAATGCCACCTTCTTTAACCTTATTGCTCTGCATGATGGCAATCGTTATGCCAAAAATCGGCAGCCAGCCCCCTACAAAGCACGGCTGCGCACTTTGCTGGATCAACTGGATCACTTCCTCTCCGAGCTGGAGCGCTCCGGTCGCAAGGTGATGGTGGTGGTGGTGCCGGAGCATGGTGCCGCCCTGACCGGTGACCGTATGCAGATGTCGGGGTTGCGGGATATTCCGAGCCCTGCGATTACCCGCATTCCTGTTGGCGTGGCCTTTATCGGCACCCAGGCTCCCCATGAGCCGACGCGCCATATCCCGGGAGAAAGCAGCTACCTAGCCATCTCCGATCTGGTGGCCAAAACGCTGGCGAGTGACCTGTTCGGCATGCCGACCATCGACTGGAATGGGCTGATCAACAACCTGCCTAAAACCCCAATGGTGTCGGAGAACCAGGGAGCCGTGGTGGTGCATTATCAAGATGGCTATCACATCAAACTGGGACAGGGCGAGTGGGTTCCTTACCCCCAAGAATCCGGAGTGCGGCATGACGATAGATGAGCAGGCAATCAAGCCGGTACCTTTTGAGGTTCCCGTGGAAGGGGATGGGGTTACTGATATCGAGCTGGTCCAGAGGGCGTTTGGTGTCAGCTTTCAGTATCACGACATCGCTCTGGAAGAGCATCTGGCCGATGTCCGGTCACGCTTTCCTCTGCTTGCCGAGCTTGATTTAAAGAGGAAAGCGGAGTGATCACCGTTGCACTGCAAGGGATAAGAGGGGGCGTGGGG
>JBOFBS010000439.1:0-9435 GCA_051645725.1 Aeromonadaceae bacterium
AAAAGCCATTCTGCTGGATAAGAATCTCAAGCATGTTGTGATCAATCAGGAAAATCTCAAAGAGTACCTGGGTGTCCAGCATTTCGATTATGGCAAAGCTGAAGATCACAATCAGGTTGGTCAGGTTGTTGGCTTGGCATGGACAGAAGTGGGGGGCGATCTGCTCACCATTGAAGCGACCAATGTGCCAGGTAAGGGCAAGCTGACTTACACAGGTTCGCTGGGTGATGTGATGCAGGAGTCTATCCAGGCGGCCATGACAGTGGTTCGGGCTCGGGCTGAGCAGCTGCGCATCAATGGTGATTTCTATGAGAAGCGGGATATCCATGTGCATGTGCCAGAAGGTGCCACGCCGAAGGATGGTCCTAGCGCCGGTATTGCCATGTGCACCGCTCTGGTCTCCAGCCTGACAGGTAACCCGGTCCGCTCGGATGTGGCCATGACAGGGGAGATCACGCTGCGTGGTGAGGTGTTGCCGATTGGAGGCTTGAAAGAGAAGCTGTTGGCGGCGCACCGTGGTGGTATCAAGCGAGTCGTGATCCCCAAGGAGAATGCCAAAGACCTGGAGGAGATCCCGGACAACGTCAAACGTGACCTGGAAATTTTCCCTGTTCGCTGGATAGATGATGTGCTCAAGCTGGCATTGCAAGATCCGGTTGAGGGCTTCGAAGTTGTCAAGCCCTAGCCTTGGCTGGCCAAGGCGGCACCATTTCTGATGTCAGGGATGTAAGCATTGGTCGGTGTTCCACCGACCAATCACTTTCCACATGGGGATAAAGCGTGAATTACAACGGGTTACCGTCTGCCTTCACTTGCAACCCATCTGGAGGATTGTTATAAAGCGAGGACTCGTCATGGCCAAGGAAAAATCAGCCATGGCCATGGCTAAAAATAGGGGAAGTAAAACCGTGAATAAATCACAATTAGTAGACAAAATTTCCGAAGGTGCCGATCTGTCCAAGGCGGCCGCTGGTCGCGCGCTGGACTCTTTCATTGAAGCGGTAGGTGAGGCGTTGAAGGCTGGCGATCAGGTTTCTCTGGTTGGCTTCGGTACATTCAGCTTGCGTGAACGAGCGTCTCGTTCTGGTCGCAATCCGCAGACTGGGGCAACTATCGAAATTGCAGCCGCTAAAATCCCGGCGTTTAAAGCGGGCAAAGCACTGAAAGATTCGGTCAACTAAGCCATGCCCGTATCCCCCTAGGGGATTTGTGAATTCAGAACGATTGAATCCTCAAATATTCTTGTCAGGGCGCATCCAAATCGATGCGCTTTTTTATATTCGTGTCCACTGCATCGGGAGCAAATGATTCATGCTGATGGATAAATTGCGTGAAGGGGCTCAAGGGCGAATCGCCAAAATCATTTTTTGGCTGATAATTCTCTCTTTTGCCTTGGCTGGGGTTGGTAGTTATCTGAACCGCCCTGTGGATACCAACCCGGCGGAAGTGAATGGCGAACCCATCACAGCTCAGGCGTTGGAGACTGCGTACCGTAATGAACGTGCGCGTATGGAGTCCCAGTTTGGCGAGAGCTTCAGCCAGCTGGCAAGTAACCCCGCCTACGTGCAGCAGCTGCGGAAGAATGTACTCGAGAAGCTGGTTGACCAGCTGGTGCTGGATCAGCAGGCACACAGTGCACAGATCCGTGTCGGTGATGAACAGGTAAAGGATGCCATCCGCACCATGCCTGAGTTCCAGCAGGATGGTCAGTTCAATAATGAACGCTATCTGAACCTGCTCAGCCGTGCAGGCTACACACCGCAAGGTTTTAGCGACTCAATCCGTCAGGATCTGATCCGTCAAAACTGGGTGGGTGGTATTGTTGCTTCCGAGTTTGCTTTGCCAAGCGAAGTGGACAGGGCCGATGCCCTGCTGCAGCAGACTCGCGATGTTACTCTCTATACGGTTCCGGCTACGCATTTTGAAAAGAGCGTTTCCGCGGCGGAAAGCGAAATTGAGACATACTACAAAGCCAATGAAAAACGTTTCATGAGCCCGGAGATGGTCAAGGTCAACTACTTGCTCATCGACAGCAAGGAGCTGGCTGCCAAGATCGCCCCGACTGAGCAAGAGGTGCGTGATTACTACGATCAGCACCAGGATCTCTATCAGACTGCAGAGCGCCGTCACGTAGCCCATATCCTGGTTACTGATAAAGATGATAAGGCAGCTCAGAGCAAGGTCAACGATCTCCTGACCAAGCTCAAAGCCGGTGATGATTTTGCTAAATTGGCTGAGGCTAATTCAGCCGATACTCTCTCGGCCCGTAAAGGCGGGGAGCTGGACTGGTTCCAAAAAGGGGTGATGGACCCGGCGTTTGAAGAGGCCGCCTTTGCCCTGGCTAAACCTGGTGACCTGTCAGCCGTCGTCAAGAGTAAGTTTGGTTACCATATTATCAAGCTCTTGGGTGTCGAGCCGCAAACCACCCGTGCCTTTGATGTGGTCAAGGCCGATGTTGCCAACAAGCTGAAACAGGAGAAGGCCCGTGAGTCTTTCCTGGATCAGCAACAGAAGCTTGCCGATCTGAGCTTTGAAAACCCGGACTCTTTGGATGTGGTGGCAGAAAAGCTGGAGATGAAGGTGCACACCTCAGACTTCTTCTCTGCAGCGGCTAACGACTATCCATTTAGCGATGCCAAGTTCAAGCAACAGGCGTTCTCTTCCGAGCTGCGTGAGCAAAACAACAACTCCGAGGTTATCAACCTGAGTGATGATGTTGCCGTGGTACTGCATGTCATTGATTACAAGCCCGCCGCTGTCCGTCCTCTGGCTGAGGTGAAGAGTGATGTGGTTGCTGCCGTGAAGCTGCAAAAGGCTGAAGCCGAGGCACGCAGTGTGGCCGACAAGCTGTTGGCTCAGGCAATCAAGGGTGAGGCTGTTGATGCGGCACTCAAGGCAGTTGAAGGCAAACAGGTTGAGCATAAGGGGCTGACCCGCACCAGCAGCGAGTTGGACCCAAGCCTGACGCAAGCCCTGTTCCGCATGGCAAAGCCAGTCGAAGGCAAGCACTCAGTTGAACTGACGGCCCTGCCCAACGGTGACCAGGTGGTGATGGTGCTGAGTAAGGTTGGCCAGTCTGATACTGATTCAAAGATGAAGCCTATGCTCGAGTCACAATTGGCTCAGGCTAAATCGACTCAGAGCTATGAGTCCTTGCTGGCTCAGGCTCGAGCCAATGCCAAATTGGTGTACCGTAAGCTGCAGGAACAAGCTGCAGAGTAATGAAATGGCCCCGTCGAAAGACGGGGTTTTCGTTTTTATAAGGAGACTCACAAACTTTTGAGGCACTGTGGTAGGCAGGCTCCGTCACATTGGTTATGATGCAACTATGAGTGTCGGCCAATCGTGGTTGTAAAGGTAGTAGATAGCGGAGAGACTCGGATTGATTAGCGTATTTCTAGTTGATGATCATGAACTGGTACGCACAGGGATCCGTCGCATACTCGAGGATGTTCGTGGTATTAAGGTCGTTGGTGAGGCACATGATGGCGAGAGCGCTGTTCAGTGGTGCCGTGAAAACCAAGCTGATGTGATCTTGATGGACATGAACATGCCCGGGATTGGAGGCTTGGAAGCCACTAAGAAAATTCTGCGGGTTAGACCAGATACCCGCATCATAGTTCTCACTGTGCATAGTGAGAATCCGTTCCCTACCAAGGTCATGCAGGCCGGGGCAGCGGGTTACCTGACAAAGTGTTCGGCTCCGGATGAGATGATCCATGCCATTCGCGCCGTGCAGTCAGGGCAGAGATATATTTCTCCTGAAATTGCCCAGCAGATGGCATTGAGTCAGTTCAGTTCCCATGATGTCGAGAATCCTTTTAAGGCACTCTCAGAGCGGGAGTTGCAGATCATGCTGATGATCACTCGAGGCAGCAAGGTGAATGACATTGCCGAGCAGCTTAGTCTGAGTCCAAAGACGGTAAACAGCTATCGTTACCGCTTGTTTGACAAGTTGCAGATCAAGGGGGATGTGGAGTTGACTCGCATGGCTATTCGCTATGGGATGCTGGATGCGCAATCGCTCTGAGCCCCAAGGCGATCGTTCCACCCTTTCACGTTGTAATAACCCAAAAGGCGGCAGTAGCCGCCTTTTGGCTCTGTGTCGCAAGAGATAGGCCCCATGACAGCACCCTCCCTGTTTGATGCCAAAACCTTTCTGAAGACAGTCCCTCACCAGCCAGGCGTATATCGCATGCACGATAAGGAGGGCACCATCATCTATGTGGGGAAGGCCAAGGATCTGGCTAAACGCTTGTCCTCCTATTTCCGTCGGGATCCGGGGAGTGAAAAGACGCGCGCCCTGGTACGACACATCTGTGACATCCAGGTTACCGTCACTCATACCGAGACAGAGGCGCTGATCCTGGAGCATAACCTCATCAAACAGCATCAGCCTCGCTATAACGTCTTGCTGCGCGATGACAAATCCTACCCCTACATCCTGTTGACGCAACATAAGCATCCACGCATTGCCTTGCACCGGGGGCCACGCAAGTTGGCCGGTGAGTATTTTGGCCCCTATCCCAGCGGTGGTGCGGTGCGGGAGAGCTTGCACCTGATGCAGAAGCTTTTTCCGGTGCGGCAGTGTGAAGACTCGGTTTACGCCAATCGCAGTCGCCCTTGCCTGTTATACCAACTCAAACGGTGTGCCGGACCCTGTGTGGCGGGGCTGGTGTCGGATGAGGAGTACCTGGCTCAGGTGGAGTTGGCTCGCCTGTTTTTGCAGGGCAAGGATCAACAACTCATCAATGATGTGGTCGCCAAGATGGAGCAGGCCAGTCAGCGTTTGGCATTTGAGCAGGCCGCTCGCTTTCGGGATCAGTTGCTGGCGCTGCGCCGGGTACAGGAGCAGCAATCTGTCAGCGGTAATGTGCTCGATGATCTGGATATAGTCGGTGTGGCTATCGATGCCGGCATAGCCAGCATACATGTCCTGTTCATACGACAGGGCAAGGTGCTGGGGAGCCGCAACTATTTTCCCAAGATGCCCGCCGATGCCGAGCGCGAGGAGATAGTTCACGCCTTCTTGCTGCAGTTTTACCTCTCGGGCCTTTCTGGACGTCAGATCCCGGCTGAGGTTCTGCTGGATACCGAGCTGGAGGATGAGACCCCCCTGGCCGAGACGCTGAGCCAGGCTGCTGGCTATTCGGTGCGCGTGAGCAGTCGAACGCGCAGTGAGCGCGCCCGCTACATCAAACTGGCCGCTACCAATGCCCAGGTGGCCTTGAGCAGTCGACTCAGTCACAAATCGACTCAGCATCAGCGTTTTGAGCAACTTGAAGAGTTGTTGGAGCTGGAGGCACCCATCAGCCGCATGGAGTGCTTCGATATCTCCCATACCATGGGGGAGGCCACGGTCGCATCTTGTGTCGTCTTTAACCGTGAAGGGCCGCTCTCTAGCGAATATCGTCGTTTTAACATCGAGGGGATCACGGGCGGTGATGATTATGCCGCCATGGCTCAGGCCCTGGAGCGGCGTTTTTCCAAACAGCAAGAGGCACAGAAGGTACCGGACATCCTCTTTATCGATGGCGGCAAGGGGCAGCTGGCTCGCGCCGAAGAGATAGTGGCCAGCCACCTGGATAAACTCAGTGGTAAACGGCCACTGCTCATCGGCATAGCTAAAGGGGAAAGCCGCAAGCCAGGTTTGGAGACGCTGATACTAGGTGAGAGTCATGAAGAGCTGCACCTGGCGAACGATTTACCGGCTCTGCATCTGATCCAGCACATTCGCGATGAGTCGCATCGTTTTGCCATCACAGGCCACAGAGCCAAACGCGCCAAGGCCCGGGTGGCCAGTGCCCTGGAATCGATACCGGGAGTGGGGCCAAAGCGGCGGCAGGCTTTACTCAAATACCTGGGGGGAATGCAAGAGGTGCAGAAGGCTAGTGTGGATGAGTTGGCAAAAGTGCCGGGGATCAGCGCAGAACTGGCGACTAAAATCCACGATGCGTTGCATCATTAGAGTGATTAGGGCAACATGACTTGGCATTTTTGCGGCGGCGAAGCGTGATGTTGAATATTCCTAATTTATTGACTCTGTTCCGGATCTTCTTGATCCCGGTGTTTGTGGTTCTCTTTTATCTCCCCTTTGCCTGGTCAAATCTGTGGGCTGCGGGCATATTCGTTCTGGCTGCAGCGACGGACTGGTTCGATGGCTATCTTGCTCGCCGTCTGAACCAAAGCACACCCTTTGGTGCCTTTCTTGATCCTGTCGCTGACAAGATCATGGTCTCATCGGCTTTGGTGCTCATAGTCGAACATTACAACACCATCATCATCACCATACCGGCGTTGACCATGATAGGACGCGAGATCCTGATCTCCGCACTGCGGGAGTGGATGGCGGAGTTGGGTAAGCGCTCCAGCGTGGCAGTAGGCTGGATGGGTAAGTGGAAAACAACCATACAGATGATGGCCCTGACAGGGCTCATCTGGGAGCAGAATATCTGGATGGTCTGGGCGGTCTATGCGTTGTTATATATCGCCGTGATCCTGACGTTCTCTTCCATGTTGCAATACCTTAAAGCGGCATGGGGCGATTTGACCCAGCAGAAGTGAGTAAATAACAGCTATTCGCGCTGAAAAAAGCAGCAAACAGTTAAATTATCAATAAGTTTGTTTGACTCCCGGTGCCAGCTCGCTAGAATGCAATCCGCACCACAGCACAGCTGCTTGCAAAGCGGGAATAGCTCAGTTGGTAGAGCACGACCTTGCCAAGGTCGGGGTCGCGAGTTCGAGTCTCGTTTCCCGCTCCAGATTGCACAGAATTATGGCGCGTTAACAAAGCGGTTATGTAGCGGATTGCAAATCCGTCTAGTCCGGTTCGACTCCGGAACGCGCCTCCATTTTCTCAGTCTCGTACTGAATCCGATGCCCGGTTGGTGAAATCGGTAGACACAAGGGATTTAAAATCCCTCGCTGGCAACGGCGTGCCGGTTCGATTCCGGCACCGGGCACCATTCGAAAAACTCAAAAACTCCTTAACTATCAAGCAAATGCAACGCTTTAATGCGTATGTTAGCCATTCCGTTTCCCGCAGTTTTCTCTATCCAACCTCAATGTCTGCTCTATGCGCTCTAGTCGCACAGCGGATCGGTGCCGGCCTCTTAAGACAAGTAAGTATTGCCTATGGGGCCATTGCTCCTCACCTTGAATAGCCGCAGATTACGAATCGCGTATCTGACGCAACAAGCATGTTAAAAAGGGTCTTAAATTGATACCGAAGGAAGCAGGTTCTAAGGTTGCGCAGACGAGGCACCTGTTTGAAGCTGGTGTCTGGTGATAACTAGAGCTGTACAGAGGAGCGGGGGATGTCACTTAAAGAACAGTTCATTGCATATTTAAAACACTACGCGGATAAAAATCTTGAAAAGATAGCAGACATGTTTGCGGACGATGTCACCTTGAGAGATTGGTCCATATCTGTCGTGGGTAAAGTGGCAGCCTTGGCGGAGACTGAAAAAAACTTCAGCTCGGCGAGGAGCATCGAGATTGAGGTGCTGCGTACCTATGAGTCGGCAGAGAGTGTGGCGGGTGAGTTGCGTATTACCGTGAATGAAACTGAGGTGCTGTATGTGGTCGATGTGGTCACCTTTGGTCGGGATGGCAAAATAGAAGCGGTTCGCGCCTATATAGGAAGAGGGGATTGACGTGTTTAGTGTCGCGGCAGCTGGGCTGGGCGCAAGATTCTGACACCGGGGGCTCAGGCCTGGCATATGCTAGGCTTGAAAGAGGATCCGGTTTTTTAATGAGGAGTAGATATGAAGAAAGCGATATGGGGTGCCTGTTTGCTGGTGCTCGCCATGCCTACCATGGCAGCCATTACCATTGACTCCAATGGTATTCGCATCAATACCAGCGATAAAAATGAAGTCGACAATTGGAAGAAAAAGCACCAGCAGGATTGCAGCTCACTGAAGATAGGGGATGTGACCATCAAGAGCGATGGCTGCCAAAGTGATGAGTGGAAGAAGGGCAAGAGCAAGGAAAACCGCAGCGTGCATGGTGATAACAACCCGGGTAAGGGGCATGACAAGTCCAAATCGGGCAAACAGAAGTAAGGAGCTAGGCTCATCAATGTGCCTAGCTTACAGATAAACTCCAGTCACCCTGAGATCCTGTCGAAGGGCAAGTAAGATCATACCAACGCGCAGTTCGACCGGCTCACTGCGAACGGGGTGACAGGCTCACTGTGAACGGGGAGACAGGCTCACAGCGAACGGAGGGCAGGCTCACTGCGGACGGGAACTGCGAACAGTGCGACCGGTTACCACTCAGGCTTGCCTTAGGCGCTGTCGGGTAACAGGTAGCGCTGGTAGTGAAAGCGACCCGTTCTGTCTATGCCATCCAGGCGCACACAGAGTGGGGCGGCAAAGCCGGGCATGTCGGTCACCAGAGTGTGAAATTCGCCATTCTCCCCGCATGGGTCAACCATATCAGGCAGCTCGGCGATAAGCTCGCTGGAGTAGTAGCGTCCACAAAAACGACCATCGAGTTGCTGGGTATCGACGGTCGCAATTCGGGTCTGAATGCCTCGCATCACTATCTCTTGCGCAAGGGCACGGCTATCTATGCCCAGCAGGGGAAAGAGGCAGTGCCAGCCAGCCGGCTCAATGTAGCTGCGGCGATAGTCGGCAATACCGTTGCAGAACATGTCACCAAAGGCTACGGCATCAATGGCAAGTTGTGACGCTTTTAGTCCCTGCACCACGCAGCGTTGATAGAGAGGGTTGGGGGGGAAGCTCTCGGGCAAGGCTATGGTGATGAGCGGGAGCCCCAGCTGCGCGGCCTGGGCTTGCACCAGGGGCAGCGGAGTGTGTTGAAATGGCACACCATCACCAACATGAGTGGTGTAGAGGCCAATCACCCGGTAGCGAGGGTCAGCTTGTAGCCGTAGCAGGGTGAGGGCTGAGTCTTTACCAGAGGACCAGCTGATAACTGTGTTGAGTGGGGCCATCTTCTGCTCGATAGTTGCGATGAGGTCTCCATGCTAGCGACTTTGGCGTGGCGACGGAAGGCGTGTCGTTGGCCCTCATCCCGGCTCTGCGCTGTTATCCGGAGGCTGCAATCGGTTACATTTGAACCACCTCCTCCGACCAGTGGCTTTGAAAACGCAATCATCGGAAATGCAACGTTTTCAGGAAAAATATTTGTTGATCACCATCACAAACTGGCTAGTATCGAAAGTGACCAAGGTCACAAAGCCACGAGGTGAGATATGAAAAACATCTACAAGAGTCTGACTAACCTGCTCTCTGGCAACAACGAAGAACACTACGCCCCAGCTACTCGCGAGTATTACTTCCGTTACGAGCGTTAAGCTCTGACCAGAACAGCATCCCAATACAAGCCGCGCATTGCGCGGCTTGTTCGTTTTGTGCGCCCTGCATGGGCGTACGCCTGGCGCTGTTCCCTTTACGTGTTGGGCCT
>JBOFBS010000440.1:0-5434 GCA_051645725.1 Aeromonadaceae bacterium
AAAAGGTAAGAGTAGCGATAGCGGTCATGAGGACTCCAGATGCTCAATCGGGAAGAGAGGCTGCATTCAGCATCAAACAGCGACCTCGGCAATGCAAGTGGCAGAGTGCGAGTCAGATGAGTTTATCTGCTTGGGATGGCCTGGTTGTGAAATCCACCTCACCATTCCACCCCGCGGCGGGAAGAGACTCACCGCAGGAGCGTGAAAATAGCCCAACCCCACTCTTGCCGAGGCGCATCATGTCACTGGATGCTTACCACTCTCCCCATACACTAACCCTGACCGAGCAACAGCTCTGGCTAGATGAGACCCCCTATCGACTCAGCCGCGAGATAGGGCGGGGGAAATCGGCCATCTCTTACCTCTATCACCAGGAGGCGGAGGCCCTCACCGATGCGCTACCTGCGCAGATAGTGCTCAAACGATACTGCAGCACACCCGAGCAGACCATTCCCTATGCCCAGGCCCTGGAGTTTGAACTCTGCAGCTACGACCGCCTTGAGCAGAGCAAAATAGGCCATCCGCGCCTACTCGCCTTCTGTGCCGATGCCTACTGCCTGGTGAAGGAGTTTATAGCCGGGGAGCTCATCATAGATCTGTTGGTCGAGCAGGGGCTGGATGACCGCCACTTTCGTCCCATACTGGCCATGGCCAAACAGCTACAGCAGGCGGGGTGGCATATCGACTACTACCCGGCCAACTTTGTGCTCAATGAACAGGGACTCTTCTACATTGACTATGAAGCCCACCCCTATGATGCCGAGTGGGACTTTGCCAACTGGGGCATCTTCTACTGGCTCAATCGCGAAGGGATACGCCGCTTCCGGGAGAGTGGCGAGGTGATCCATATCAACAAGCCTGGGCAACCCAAGCCCTGGGATGAACCCTTCATGGCCCAACGGGAGAGCCTACTGCGACGACTCAGTTAAGGAACTCGCCTCCCGTGCCGGGTTGTGGCAGGCTAATCATCTGTTAAGAGCGGATAGTCACATGTCACAGCCCGAGATCGAAACGCCACGTCTGCGCCTGCGTCCCTTCCTCCCCTCGGATGCCGAGCGGGTACGCCTGCTGGCCGGCGACCGCGCCATAGCCGACGGCTGCATCCTCATCCCCCACCCCTACCCACAGGGGCTGGCCGAACGCTGGATCGCCACACACGCCGCCGGATGGCAATCACAGAGTGCCGCCATATTTGCCATTACCGAACGCTCCGGCGGCCTGCTGATCGGCAGCATCAGTCTGCTGCTGCGTGAAGAGCGGCAAACCGATCGACGCATCAAGTTGATAGGTACACTGGGCTACTGGCTGGGACGCGATTACTGGGGGGCAGGGCTGATGAGCGAGGCCGTGGCCAGCCTGCTGGATTTTGCCTTCCACGAGCTGGGGGTCGATTGCGTTGAAGCGGAACATACCCCGAGCAATCCAGCCTCGGGGCGAGTCATGGAGAAAAACGCCCTACGTTTCATCGAAGAGCGTCTTACTGACGAATTCAATGGCCAACCATACCGGCTGCGGCGCTATGCCCTGGAGTGGGCGGAGTACGCCGCCCGACAACACCCAGCCACCTGAGTCGATGCAGGATAATCAGGATCGCTTATCTAGCGAGGCGCCCGGTACATGGCTTCGATCTCGTCGCCAAACGCCTTCTCGATCACCTTGCGCCGCAGCTTGAGCGTCGGAGTCAGCTCCCCCTTCTCCATGGAGAAGGCTCGCGGCAGCAGGGTAAACCGCTTCACCTGCTCATACTTGGCCAGCTCCTGCTGCATGGCATTGATCCGGCCTTCGAAGAACTCTACCACCTTGCTGTGACGCAGCAGTTCGACCTGGCTGTGATAACTGATGCCAATGGAGCGGGCATACTCCTCCAAAGAGGCATAACAGGGAACGATCAGCGCCGAGACAAAGTGACGGGCATCGGCAATGATGGCGATCTGCTCGATGAAGCGATCCTGCGAGAGGGTTCCCTCCACCAGCTGCGGCGCCACGTACTTGCCATTGGAGGTCTTCATCAGCTCCTTCAACCGCTCGGTAAAGATGAGGCGGCCCTGAGCATCCAGATCGCCAGCATCACCGGTACGAAAGAAACCATCTTCGGTAAAGACCTTGGCCGTCTCTTCTGGCTTGTTGTAGTAGCCACGCATGACGGTTGGCCCCTTGACCAGTATCTCCTTCTCTTCACCCAACCTGATCTCCAGGCCATCAAAGGGCTTACCTATGGTGCCAATGGGCAGGGAGGCATCTTCCGGGCAGGAAACAGTAGCCGAGGTCTCGGTCATACCATAGCCATAGAGAATATTGAGCCCGGCGGCATTGAAGAAGAGGTTGATCTCATCGGCCAGGCGTGCGCCACCCACAGGCAGAAAACGAACCCGGCCACCGAAACGCTGCCGCAGCTTGGCAAACACCAGCGTATCTGCCAGCTTATGCTGCCAGCGCAGGGTCACAGAGGGGCGCTCTGCACTGTAGCGCAACTCCAGCATCTTGAGACCCACTCGTTTGGCCCAGTTGAAGATGGCCCGCTGCACCGGGTTTGCCACAGCGACCTTGCCATGAATGATGTTGTAGGCCTTCTCATAGACGCGAGGTACGGCACACATTACGGTCGGACGCACCTCAGCCAGCACCGACATGACACTCTGAGGATCGCGTATGTAG
The DNA here is from genome assembly GCA_051645725.1 of Aeromonadaceae bacterium. Classification (GTDB taxonomy): domain Bacteria; phylum Pseudomonadota; class Gammaproteobacteria; order Enterobacterales; family Aeromonadaceae; genus Pseudaeromonas. The sequence continues at coordinate 2,656 of JBOFBS010000440.1, forward strand.
ACATTGAGCGCTCCCCGGTAGAGCACATAGTAGCTCCAGAAGCGTTCATAGACATGGCTAAGGGGCAAGAGGCAGAGGGAGACATCGCTGTGCCCAACCGAGACGCGCTGATCATGTAACACAAAGACAGCCGCCAGATTGGCAAAATCGAGCATGACCCCCTTGGGTTCACCCGTGGTACCCGAGGTGTAGACCAGGGTCAGCAGATCCGCCATTTGGTAGCCGGCGGCTCGAGATTGCAACTCATCGGCACTTGGCGCATGGTTGCCAAAACGCAGCAAGTCGGCAAAGTGCATGGCTTGCGAGCAGCCATGCAGGTTAACCTGCTCATCCAGGGCGATGAGCTGAGTGATGGCGCCCTCCTGCAGCAGCTGCACCCCCATGTCGTACTGGGACTGCTCGCCCACAAACAGGATACGAATGCCGGCATCACGAATGATGTAGCGTGTCTGCTCCAGAGTATTGGTGGGGTAAATCGGCACGACAACCCCGCGAGCCGCCAGGATGCCAAGATCGGCCTGAGTCCACTCAGGCATATTACGGGCAAAGATGCCCACACTCTGCTGAGGCTGCAACCCCAGGCGGATCAAGGCCTGGGCCAGATAATCCATGCTGCGGCCAAATGCCTGCCAGCTAATGTCACGCCACTGTCCATCCTGTTGGACCCGTTGTGCAGCCTTATGCTTCAATCCTTCGATGCGTTGCCTGAACACCCTAACCAAATGGAGCTCATTCATCGATTTTTTACCTATCAGAGAACAGATGTACTGTGAAGACAGCGCAATTTACCAGCTTGTCCGCTCTCGGATCCAACCTTTTAGCGTACAAGCGTTCGCTTTTTGAATTTTATGGCGCATGGGTGCAGAATGGGGATTCTTAAGAATCTAACACTGGGAGTTGTATGAAGCTTGCCTTGCGACAGTGGCAGATGGCCCTCGTGGTCGCCACTCTGGCCTTACTGGCCAGCCTCTTGGCCCTGTTCTGGTTAGACAGGGGCTCCGTCGGTGCACAAAGCCCCTGGTTCTACAATGCCGCGGGTTACCAACAGGCCAGCTATAAGGCGCAACGCAACGTCACGCCACTCCTCATCTGGATGGTTAACCGCGACTGTTTACTCTGCTCCCAACGGGAAAAAGAGTGGTGGCCCAATTCTGCAGAGCGGCCGTCGCTGAATGGGTGGCAGATGGTTCGCCTGGAACGCGAAGCCGATCCGGCAACGGCCGAGTTGGTGGCGAGTTTTCTGGAGCCTGGCGACAAGCTACCGCTCCTGATCCTGGAGGCCTCACCACAAGAAGAGCGGCAAAGAGTGGAGCTGGATGCCGGCTTACAACATTTTCGCGTGACGGATGCAGAGGCGACCTCCGCGTGGCAACCCTTGAACCGGGAGACATTGCAACAGCTATTGCTGGAGTACCGGGAGGCTCAGTTAGCGAGCCAATCGCCCTGACGTGGTGTTTTGCCCTTTAACACAAACGGAATAGACACCAACCGTTTGCCATCATTGCGCTGCACGGCAAAGTGCAGGTGAGGACCTGAGCTGTACCCCGTATTCCCCGATTCGGCTATCAGCTCACCTGCCGTCACCGACTGGCCTATCTGTACCCTGGCCGAATTGGTGCGCAGATGGACATAGAGAGTCATGGTGCCATCCCCATGCAGCAGGCGGATATAGTTGGTTCGAGCCCTATCAGCCGGATTAGTGCTATGCCCGACAAAGTGCATTTTCATGTCGAGCACAGTGCCGCTACGTGCAGCCAGCACTGGGGTCCCCTCGGGCATAGGCAAGTCGATGGCAAATCGATTCCCCGGAAAGTGATGGCTATAGCTACCGTCAAAGCCTTGGGATATCTGGAAACGGCCACGAAATGGCGGCAGCAGATCCGACTCCATCACCTGGCTGGGGGAACCCACCACAAACTGCTGAGATATCTCCAGACTCCCCTCCCCGGAGTAACGCAGATTATCCACAAATTGCTCTGAACGCGGTGGCACCACTATCGGCTGGGTCAGATCGACCTGACTTTGCACGCCCGCCAGATGGTTCAACTGCAGGGTCACGGTAACCGGGCCATATAGCTCATTGATGATGAAGAGATTACCGCTTGGGGTATAACGCAGCTTGACCTTGTCTGGATCCGGCTCCAGCAACTCCATCTCCTCTGGGTTGAAGGGCGCCGCCGAGGCATAATCATCGGTATAGCTTACGACTCCACGCTCATCTACATACTTGTAGACACCAGCCAGAGCACTCACAGGCAGCCAACATACGCCCAATAGCCAGACACACCTCATCCTTGTCGCCTGTCCCCAACCGTCAATTACTCTGCCGCCACCGACTCAAACTGACTCGTCAAGTGAGGGTGCGCAGCATCACCAAGGCATCTTCAGTGCCACTATGAGTCTGATAATACCCCTTGCGCACCCCCACTTGCTGGTAGCCAGCCCGCAAATAGAGCTGCTGGGCCAGCAGATTGCTGCGCCGTACCTCCAGCCACCACTGCCGACATCCCTGCTCGTGAGTCAAAGTCAGATAATGCTCAAGCAGCAAACGGCCCCAGCCTCGGCCACGATAATCTGGCCGCAGGCAGATATTATGAAGCGTGCTCTCATCCAGCAGCAGATCGGCAATGGAAAAACCCACCAGCAAAGAACCATGCCACAGGCCAAGGTTGCGATAGCGCTCGCCGAAGCTGGAGGCGAGAACGGCCTCGCTCCAGGGGTAAGGGTGAGCCAGCTGCTCCACCTCCAGCATGGCTGGCAGATCAGTCGCCTCTAACAG